>SVTS01000011.1 GCA_015063645.1 Oscillospiraceae bacterium
GCCACCCATATGATAAATATGTATCGTATATTATTTTAGCATCATCGACTTCCATGCTTCTAATTAGTAAGTTATTATTTGAAAAATAAACTTCGCTCATTATTTACCTCCACAAATTCAAGTTTGTCAGTCAGTTCGCCTTTGTTTTCAAGTCCTTCGTCTGAACCGAAATGCGGATATAATCGTCGGCCTTTTCCCTACTCAAACAAACAACGCTTTCTATATGCGTCGTAAACGGGAACATATCTACGGGGGTAACGCGGGTCACTTTATAGCCGCCTTTGCAGAGGGTATTCACGTCCCGTCCCAGCGTATCGGGATTACAGGAGACGTACACGATCCTCTTCGGTGCCAGATGGGTCAGTGCGGTAAGCAGTTTCCGCTCGCATCCCGCGCGCGGGGGATCCAGGATCACCACGTCGGGGGTTTTTTTATTCCGCGCCAGCTTCTGCATATATTCCGCCGCGTCGGCGGCGATGAAATCCGCGTTCTTCACGCCGTTCAGGGCGGCGTTGCGGCGGGCATCCGCCACGGCATCCTCCACGATCTCCACGCCGGTGACTTTCGCGGCGTTCTTGGCGGCGATGATCGCCATGGTACCCACGCCGCAATAGGCATCCAGCACTGTTTCCTTACCGGTCAGCGCGGCTCCCTCCATGGCGAGGGAATACAGCTTCTCCGTCTGGGTGGGATTCACCTGCAGAAATGCTTTCGGCGACACAAGGAAGCGCGCACCGCAGATCTGCTCTTCAATCACGCCGTCGCCGAAGAGGACGGCCTGCTTACCGCCCAGCCACAGGGGGATATCCGTCTCATTGACGGACTGGACGATTGTGGTGACATCCGGGCAGGCGGACACAAGCGCATCCACAAAAGCCTCCGCTTTGGTAAAAGGGGAGGTACCCGTCACGAGGGTGACCATCGCCTGTCCCGTAGCACGGGAGGTACGGATCATGACGTGGCGGAGCAGACCTCTGCCGTTTTTGGGGTTATACACAGTGAGGCGCATGGAATGCGCCAGTTTTTCCACCGTCCGGCGGATCTTCTGGGCGGCTTCATCCTCCAGCAGGCAGGATTTGGCGGGAATGACGCGGCCGCTGCCGCTCTGGTAGATGCCGCACTGGACGGAATCGCCCATACGCATGAACGCCGCCTGGATTTTGGTACGGTAGTGGGTCGGATCGCTCATGGCGACGATCTCGTCCACGCGGCAGCGTTTGCCGACGGCAGAGATCATCTTACGCATTTTCATGCTGAGCTGTTCATCGTAGGTGAGGTTCGGCGTCTGGCAGCCGCCGCACTTTCCGAAGTATTTACAGGTGTGATTTGTTGACATGGTGATAGTCTTCCGTTCTAATTTTCATTTTTCTTGATGAAGATAGCTGTATTTGCTTGTGCAGCGCACAGGGAGGGGGAGGAAACCATCTCAATCGCCGAACGCAGACGGCATAAGGAATGTGCGAACACAGCCTGCCGTCTGCCCGAGCCTGTCGCGGTGACTCCGTCACCGTTCCGCTTCGCGGAATACCGACAGTCTCCAAAAACAGATGAAACATTCCCGCCCTCTTCCCGCCTGAGGCGGGAATTCACCCAGCCTAATCTCCTTGGCTCTTGCCGAAGTGATCGCCTCCTCAAAACGGATACAGATTATCCGGGGTGATTTTCGGGGGATTTTTGCCGGAGAAGATGATATCCGCGCTGCGGCGGAAATCCCGGTAGGTCAAAAAGCGTCCGCGGTCTGCGGATTTTGCGCCTTTCAGGCTCAATTCGTAGATCCACACACCCTCGTATCCGCATCCGCGGAGCAGATCACACACGGCGGGGAAATCGATCACGCCCTCGCCAGGAAGCCAGTGCTTTTCGTTCACGCCGTCATAATCGGAGATATGGACGGTGACGATTTTATCCCCCAGCCGACGCACGAAGTCGGCGTGGGTATCAGAGAGAAGATGATTCACGTCAAAGCAGACGCGCAGTTTGTCGTTTGCCGCAAGAAGCGTCTGCATTTCATCGATATTTCTGCCCAGACAGCTGAGGATCATATCCTCCACGGCGATGACGGCGCCCTCGGCGTGGGCGATCTCCGCCAGCTTGTCCAGCGTATCGGCGGCACAGCGAAGCCGTTCGGCACGGTCCGTGCCCTCGGGCAGCGGCACGCTGGGATGCACAACGAATTTATCGATACCGATCTGCGCGCTGCGGCGGATCATCTCCGTCAGGCGGCGCACCGCCTCACGGCGAACTGCCGGATCAGGGAGGGAGATGTCCATCTCATCCCGCGGCGTGCAGGGCAGATGGCAGGACCAGAGCCGGATGCCGTGGCGGCGGCACATCGCCGCGATGCCTGCAAAATCCACATCCGGATCCCGGCGCAGGGACAGCTCCACCGCCCCGATGCCCGCTTCCTCCATCGCCGCAAAAGCAGCCTCCTCCGGCACAAAATCATACCCCATGGAAACACCGATCGTATACATAATTCTCTCCGAACATTCAAGTAAGTACTGATTAACGTGCAGCTTTCTCCACATTACGCAAAGCGAAACCGCACGTTCCCACAAGGGGGGCTCTGCCCCCCTTGGCCCCCCGTTTTTTAGTTATAGCGGGGGACTTCGTCCCCCGCACCCCCTTGGACAGCTTCCTGTTTTTTGGACGGGGAGTTAATCATCGTATACTCAATACAAAATACCGCTGCAGAAAAAATAAACCGCCGAGGCAAGGAGATTGGGGAAGAAAGGGGGTGCTGGGGAAAAGAGGGGGAAAGGAACTTCGCCGTTTGAGATGGTCCTTTCCCCCTCTTTCCCCTGCGTCGCGGCAGGCGGCGAAGCCGCCGCCGCGAAATGTATGGCTTCAGCCAAAAATCAGATTCACCCCAAGCACAATCGCCCCCAGCGCAATCCGATACCACCCGAACACGGCAAAGCTGTGCCGTCTCACAAACGCCACAAGAAACCGGATCGCCACAAGCGAGACGAAAAAAGCCACCGCCGTGCCCACGGCGAGGATCAGAAGCTCCTCTCCCGTGAAGGAAAATCCGAATTTCAGAAGCTTCAGCGCGCTTGCCCCCAGCATCACGGGCAGGGCAAGGAAGAACGAGAACTCCGCACCTGCCGGACGGGAAACGCCCGACAGCATGCCGCCCAGAATCGTGGATCCGGAGCGGGACGTGCCCGGGATCAGCGACAGCATCTGAAAACAGCCGATTTTGATCGCCGTCTTCGCGTCGATATCGTCCGCCTCCGCGTACAACGGCGTTTTGTTCTTCTGCATCCGCTCGATCACAAGGAATGCCACGCCGTACACAATCAGCGTTACGGCAACGGTAATGTAGTTATAAAGATGCGCGTCCAGCCAGTCATCCAGCAGTACCCCCGCGACGCCCGCGGGAATCACCGCCAGAATAATCTTCCCCCAAAGGGAGAGGCATTTCTTCTTCTCCTCCGGGGATTTCTTTGTCAGCACCGGGCTGAGACGCGGAAAATACAGCACCAGCACCGCGAGGATCGATCCCAGCTGGATCACCACGCGGAACATCTCCATGAATTCCGCCGATACCTTCAGCGACAGAATCTCGTCAAGGAGGATCATATGACCCGTGCTGGACACGGGCAGCCACTCCGTGATACCCTGTACGATACCCAGAAGAGCGGCTTTCAGCACTTCAAAAAACAATTCCATCAGTCATCCCCTCCGGCACGGATGATATCGCCCGCACGCACGGGCACGTCGGTACGCATACTGAATTCCATCAGCGGATGGGGCGCCGAGTCGATTTCATTCCCCTCCGCATCCCGCATATCGCATCCCGTGAAGGGAATGCCTATCTTTCCGGGAGTCAGAAGCTCCATCGGAGCGCCGCTGACCGTCTTGTTCCGCTGGCGGAAGGTCGCTCTGCCATTCTCGTCCGAATCGGTGAGCGCAGTCGCCAGATAGGCTTTCTCCCGGATATAGCCGGGCTGAGCGACGGTGTTGGCATCCTCATGCGGGGAGCCGAAGTAGAATCCCGTATGGTATTCTCTGTGGCTGACGCTGCACAACTCCCGCATCCAGGCGGGATCACAGCTGTAGCCGGAGGGATCCTTTTCCCATGCATCCAGCGCCATGCGGTAGGTATTGGTGACCACGGCGGTATAATAGGCGCTCTTCACCCGTCCCTCGATCTTGAAGGAGGAGATTCCCGCCTCCACCAGCTCCGGCACGTGCTCGATCATGCAGGTATCCCGGGAGGAGAAGACGAAGGTATCGCCGCCGTCCTCCACGATGCGGATCGGATCGTCGGGGCGTTTTTCCTCCGTGACCGTGGCTTCGTGATAGATCCAGCGGCAGGGCTGTGCGCACTTGCCGTGATTGCCGTCCCGTCCGGTGAAATAATTGGAGAGCAGGCACCGTCCGCTGTAGGCGATGCACATCGCTCCGTGGACGAACGCTTCCAGCTCCAGTTCCGGCGGGATATTCGCCCGGATATTGCGGATCTCCGCCAGCGTCAGCTCCCGCGCCAGTACAATGCGGGATGCGCCCAGGCTGTGCCATGCGTTGCACGCCTGCGCGGAAACGGTGCTGGACTGGGTGGAGATATGGATCGGCATCTGCGGCGCCAGGCGGCGCACGGTCATGAACACGCCGATATCGGAGACGATCACCGCGTCCACGCCGATCTTCGCCAGATACAGAATGTAGGGTTCCAGCGCTTCATACTCCTCCGTACGGGGGAGGATATTCACGGTGACGTAGATTTTCACGCCGCGGCTGTGGGCGAAGGATACGGCATCCGCCAGTTCTTCCTCGGAGAAGTTCGCAGAAGCCGCGCGCATGCCGAAATTTTCGCCTGCCAGATAGACGGCATCCGCGCCGTAGCGGACAGCGGCGCGGAGCTTTTCAAAATCCCCTGCGGGGGACAGAATTTCGGTTTTCGACTTCATCATGCTTCAAAATCCAGGCAGAGGCGCTGATCCACCACGCTGCGGACATAGGTTGCCGCCGCAACGTGAAGAGGATTGACCTGATAGCCGGCGAGAGCCTCTTCGGTCTCGAAAGCGGAATCCAGCATCATATCGGCGGAGGAGGATGCGAGTCCGTTATTATGTACAGTGAGGGAGAGCATGCCGGGGATCCTGCCGTTCAGGGCTTCCAGGCGGGATTTGACCTCCGCCTTAGCCTCGGCGGGAGCGTCTTCCTTCAGTTTCCAGAGAATGATGTGTTTGATCATGGGGAGGTACCTCCAAAGTATAATTTATCAAATTTTCGTTTGTGCAGCTTTTTCCGCGGCTTACGCCGCGGAGGGAGGGGAGAAGGACCATCTCAGACGCCGAACGCAGACAGCATAACGAAAATGCGAACATAGCTTGCTGTCTGCCCGAGCCTGCCGCAAGGACTTCGTCCTTGTTCTGCTCCGCAGAATACCGGCAGTCTCCCAAGCGTAGTTGAAAACTTTCCCCTCCCTTTTGCACGCCTGTTGGCGTGCAATTCACCCTCGCCTCATCTCCTTGGCTCAGCCTCAGCTGAAATTGAATCACTCTTATTCCGCGCCGCGAATACGGGCATGCCCGCATTCGCGGCGCAATATTTTGGATACGCGCCAACAAATACGCAAGGCAAGGAGATTGGGGGTAGAGGGGGTGCCGGGGGAGGAGGGGGAAAGAAACTTCGCCGTTTGAGATGGTTCTTTCCCCCTCCTTCCCTGCGTCGCGGAGCCGCAGGCTCAGCGACTTGTATGGCTACAGCTGAACGCCGCAGTTCAGCCAAACTCAAACATTCATAATAACCGGCAGAATCATCGGCTTGCGCTTGGTCTTGGAGTACAGATACTTCGACAGATCATCCTTGATGTTCTGCTTCATCTGCGTCCACTCGCCGACACCGGCTTCAATCGTATCGTTCAGCGAATCCCGCGCGATCTTGCGCACTTCCTCCATCAGCTCCTCCGATTCGCGCACGTACACGAATCCGCGGCTGATGATGTCCGGTCCGCTGAGGATCGTCTTGGTGTCCGTATCGATCGTCGCCACCACCGCGATCAGACCGTCCTGCGCCAGATGACGGCGGTCACGCAGTACGATATTGCCCACGTCGCCTACGCCGTAGCCGTCCACCAGCACGCGTCCCGCGGGAACCGTGCCGTTCTTCTTGCAGTGATTCTTATCCAGCTCCAGCACCTGTCCGATGTCGCAGATGAAAATCCGGTCAGCGTCCATACCCATGTACTCTGCCAGCTCCTTATGCTGCATCAGATGGCTGTATTCGCCGTGGATCGGCATGAAGAATTTCGGCTTCACCAGCGCGTGGACCATCTTGATCTCCTCCGCGCAGGCGTGACCGGAAACATGCACTTCCGCTTCCTCGTGATAGACGTTCACGCCGCGGCGGTACATCTCGTTGATGATCTTGCCCACCAGCTTCTCGTTGCCGGGGATCGCATGGGAGGAGAGAACCACCAGATCGCCGGAGTTCAACTCCACCTGATTGTGATCCGAAAACGCCATACGGTACAGAGCGGACATCGGCTCGCCCTGGGAGCCGGTGGTGATGATCGTCACCTTGTTCGGCGGGTATTTACCGATTTCGCTGATATCGATCAGGCATTTATCCGGCACGTTCATGTAGCCCAGTTCCGTTGCGGCGCCCACTACGTTCAGCATGCTCCGACCCGTAACGGCAACCTTGCGTCCGTATTTTGCGCTGTAATTCAAAATCTGCTGGACGCGGTGCACATTGGAGGAGAAGGTGGCGATGATCACCCGCTTGTCGGGATTATTCATGAAGATCAGATCCAGGGATGCGCCGACTTTTCTCTCGGAGGGGGTGAATCCCGGTCTGCCCACGTTGGTGGATTCGCACATCAGAAGCAGAACGCCCTTGCGTCCGTACTCGCCGATGCGGGTCAGATCCATGATACCGCCGTCGATAGGGGAGACGTCGATCTTGAAGTCACCGGTATGGAGTACCACACCCATGGGGGTGGTGATCGCGATGGCGCATGCGTCGGCAATGGAGTGATTCACATGGATGAATTCGCAGGAGAACACGCCCAGCTTGACGGTATCGCCGGGGGAAACAGTATTCAGCTGCACCTTATGGGGCAGGCGCGCCTCAGCCAGTTTATTTTCCAGAATGCCCAGCGTCAGGCGGGTGCCGTAGATAGGCGGATTGATGGTGCGCAAAACGTAGGGCAGTGCGCCGATATGGTCCTCGTGACCGTGGGTGAGAAGGATGCCGCGGATCTTATCCACATTTTTCTCCAGATAGGAGATATCCGGGATCACCAGATCCACGCCCAGCATATCCTCATCGGGGAAGCCGAGTCCGCAGTCAATGATGATCATGTCCTCGCCGTATTCCAGCACCGCCAGATTCTTGCCGATCTCATTCAGTCCTCCGAGCATCATGACCCGGAGTTTTGTTCCGCTTGCTTTTTTTGCCATATACAATTCCTTTCAAAATAAATAGATACGCAGACAGCATGAGCGCACGAAACAGCGGGAAAACCCCGCCTGAACGGAGTTTTCCCGGACCCTTTTCCCAATCAAAAGCAGTCAAATGTCAGCTTCCGCGGCGGATCTGCGGCAAGTAATCATGCACGTACCTTGCCGGGTATCACAGCAGAAGAAACGGGGAATAAGGGCAGCATATTCGATTCCATCCTCCGAAGGCGGCGGAGGGTGTGCGAAGGTCATACTATCTCAACTATATTATAATACAGGAAGTTTCCCGCTTCCTCTCCGGTTTTTGAACGCATTGTAAATTTTATGTGTATTTTATAATCAGGCAAACGCAGACCGGCGTCCGGTCAGATCACCGTCATCAGGGCGGCGGCTCCGCCGATGAGAGCGCCGGCGGAAGCAGCCCCGGCGAGGAAGGAGAGTGCGCGTCCTCCGGCACGCCGTCTGGCGGCGGGATAGGCACCGCATTCGGATACGATACGCTGTGCCTCCTGCACCATATCCGCCTCATGGGCATCACCGCCGGGCACGCCGCGGCGCACGATGAAATACGCCTCCTCAAAGAAGCGGCTGCCCGTATCCCTGACAAAAATGACCCGTTTTTCACTTCCGCGCATTATTTTTTCTCCACAGATAGAAATATATGTTTTCAGTATAGGCATGATGCGGGGAAGTTATGCAGGAATTTTTGCGGATCTGCACGGCTTCAGCCTTTTGCATGCCTGTCGGCATGCAATTCACCCACCTCATCTCCTTGTCTACGGCAAATATTCAGCTGTACCATAAAATAATATTGCACCGGAAGATTTTGCAATGCAAAATCTTCCGGTGCTGAATTTTTTTGAGTACAGCTAAAAACTTTCGCCGTAGCCAAGGAGATTGGGTGGGTGAATTGCCGACCATAGGGCGGCAAGAGGGCGGGAAAGGAACTTCGGCGAGGTAGGGGTTCCCCGAAGTGAGCGAAGCGAGCTTTGGAGGTTCCCGTGGGATGGTCCTTTCCCGCCCTTAGCGCCGCATACGCGGCGCAAAAAGCTGCACTGCACGTGCATCCGCGCCGCAAGCCGCGCTTACAGCTCCAATCCCGCCGCGATCAGCTGCTTCTTCATCTCTGCAAGTCCGGCTGCGTCGGCGCACGCCATGGGATACGCGCATTCGCCTACGCCGAATCCCATCAGCTTCAGCGCGTCCTTCACGTTCGCCAGCACTGCACCGCTGCCGAATTCCAGAAGCACGCGGATCACACGGTTCACACTGTACTGGATCTCTCTTGCGCGGTCGGTATCACCCTCGCGGAATGCCTTATACAGCGCCGCATAGCGCTCCGGCATCACGTTGTATGTGGATCCGATACCGCCGTCCGCGCCCATGGAGAGTCCGCACAGCAGCATCTCGTCGGGTCCGTTGATGATATTGATGTTGCCGCCGTTGATCATCTTGAGCAGCGTCATCAGGTAATAGTTATACTGCGTGAATTTCAGACCGGCGATGTTCTCCACATCCATCAGCTCCGTAAACACGGCAGTCAGATTATTGCCCAGCATCAGGGGCGTTACGTACACCAGCAAAGGCTTATCTGTCATGGCTGCGATCCGCTTGTAATAATCGATCAGCTCCCGGTCGCTGTGACCGAAATAGGCGTTGGGCGCCATGGCGGAGATGCCGTCCGCACCGCAGGCGGTGGCGTGCTTCACCAGTTCTTTCACATCGGAGAAATTCGGGCCGCCGATGTGCACGATGATCTTGCCGCGTCCGCGGTTCGCCTCGATTGCCGCCTCACACAGCTCCATACGGGTAGCGGCGGGGATGATCGGACCCTCGCCGGTGGCGCCGCCTACATAGAAGCCATCCACGCCGCGGGAGAGCTGATAATCCATCAGCTGACCCACCACCGGGCGGATCAGTTTTTCGTTTTCGTCCATCGGCGTTACCAGCGCCGGCATGATTCCCTTGAAGATGATCTTGTTCATATGTGTACTCCTTCAGATAAGTATATATTCCCCGGCGGGATGCTCTTACTGCATGCCCAGCCTCTCAAGGATTTTCGGTTTTCCCGCTACGATATGCCGCCGCAGAATCTTCTCCGCCTCATCCGGTGAAGCGGCCAGCAGACGCTTTGTCAGATCACGGTGATCCTCTGCCTCCGCATTTCTGGCGTGCGGAATCACAAAATGGGCGCGGTAAAAAATATTCGGCAAAGCGATCCGGCGGTATTCCTCCGTGATTTTATCGCTGCCGCAGCAGGCTACCAGCGCCATATGGTACTGGATATCCGCCTGCCAGCTCTGGGGGGCATCTCCGAACTCCGAGCGGCATGCGGACTCTTTATCTGCCAGACGCATCAGTTCTTCCCTGTGAGCCTCCAGCGTTCCCGCGGCTGCACTCATACGCACCGCCATGCATTCGATACCCGTGCGCAGAATGTAGTTGCCGATCACCGCTTCTTCCGAAATCGGTTTCACCTGGGTTCCCTTACGCGGGATTGTTTCCAGATATCCGTCAAATTCCAGCTGCTTCATCGCTTCCAGCACCGGTGCGGTACTTGTCCCCAGAGATGCCGCCACATCCCGGCGGTTCAGCAGCTGACCCGGCAGAAGCGTGCCGTTCATCAGCTGGTGCAGAAGTTTTTCGTAAATGTCGGCAGACAGCATGTTTTGTCAGCACTCCTCTCTGATATATCACATGATCTATTATAGCAGAGCTGTATGCGGTTGTCAAGGGAAATGGGTAAATACGGATATCCTTTTCCGGATAAAAAATACAGCTTATCCTGCGGGAAATCCCGTCGGATAAGCTGTATCTTTCCGTTCAGCCGAAGCGGTACGTATCTCCGCGGCATATTTTACGCCGCAGATGCATATTCTGATACCGAATTACTGCTCGCCCAGCTCGCTGATGCACTTGCGGCAGACCTTCTTGCCGCGGAACAGGGTGATATCGGAGCCTTCGTTGCAGAAGATGCAGCAGGGCTGATACTTCTTCAGGATAACCATATCCTCATCCACAAAGATCTCCACACCGTCACGGGGCTCCAGCTCCAGCTGGCGTCTCGTTTCGATGGGCAGAACGATGCGGCCCAGCTCGTCGATTTTGCGTACGATTCCAATAGATTTCATGTTTGTCTCCTCCTGTAGTTGACAATATTTTCCATTTCCGGATTGTGTTCCCGGTTTGTTGCCAATATTTTACCACAGATTTCCTGTTTTGTCAACCCTTAATTGATAAATTTTTACAGTAAAAGTGAGTAATTTACATTTTTATAGAACAGTTTCCTGTTCTGGAAGAGGAGATACAGCTATGCTTGGGGTCTGTTTTTTCATTCTTTGCGCCGCATCCGTGATCTGTGCGCTGTGCACGGGGACAATGGCGGCGGTATCAGGCGCGGCGATTGATGGCGCGGCGCGCGCCGTACAGCTGATCATTTCCCTTGCGGGGATGAGCGCGCTGTGGAGCGGCGTCATGGCGGTGCTCCGGGAGGCGGGGATGATCGGCGGGCTGAGCCGTCTGCTTTCGCCGCTTCTGCGGCATGTTTTTCCGGATGCGTGGCAGAATGCGGATGCCAGAGAGGAGATCACGGCGGCAGTGAGCGCGAACATTCTGGGCATCGGCAATGCGGCAACGCCGCTGGCACTGCGTGCCATGGGGCGGATGCAGGCGATGAATCCGCATCCGGAGGAGGCAAGCGACGACATGATCACGCTGACGGTGCTGGCGGTATCCTCTCCTTCCCTGCTGCCGGCGACGCTGATCGCCCTGCGGCACGCGGCAGGATCGGCTGAGCCCTACGCCATCATTGTACCGGTATGGATTGTATCCTGCACCTGTGCGGCGGCGGCGGTGCTGTTATGCCGCGGAGCGGCATGGGCGGCAAAGGGGGTACGGCGGCATGATTGAGGCAATCAGCGCGGCGGTGATTCCGCTGATTCTGCTTTTGTCGGCGGTACCGATGCTGTCCCGGCGGCGGGATTATTTTTCCGTATTTATAAACGGTGCCCGCGAGGGGCTGGAGGTGGCGATCCGTCTGCTTCCGACGATGATTGCGCTGACAGCGGCGCTGTCGATGGTGCAGGCATCGGGGGCGCTGGATCTTCTGACGGAGATTCTGCGCGCACCGGCGGCAGTTCTGGGGATTCCGGCGGAGATTCTGCCGCTGGCGGCGGCGCGTCCGCTGTCCGGTTCCGCCTCCACGGCGGAATTTGTACGTTTGATGGACGCGTGCGGTGCGGACAGTCTGCCCGCACTCTGCGCCTCGGTGATGATGGGATCCTCGGACACGCTGATCTACATTCTCTCCGTGTATTTTTCCGGTGCTCCGGGGGTACGGCGGACGCGGCATGCACTGCCTGTTGCGGCGGCGATGGCGCTGTTTTGTCTGTTTCTCTCCTGTGCGGCGGCGCGGATGTTCTGGGGATAGAAGGAACGGTGGGGAGCCTCCGATATCAAACAAACCCGTAGGGGCGCATCACGATGCGCCCGCTTCACGCAGTTTACATCTGCAGAACGGGCGATTCGTGAATCGCCCCTACGGGTCTGATTCCCGATTTCATTGCCAAATTCATCGGGGAGGGTCTTTTGCCAAAAGACCCTCCCCGTTATTCACATATTTCCGAGGATTTCCGTCAGCTTCACAAATTCCGGCGGAAGCGGTGCGGAAAATTCCACGGATTCCCCTGTACGGGGATGGATCAGCCGCAGTTTGGCGGCGTGGAGGCACTGCCCCTCGATCAGCGCGGCGTGATGCCGCTCGAAGGGAGTACGGTTTGCGCCGTACAGTTCATCCCCCAGCACCGGATGGCCGATATGACTCATGTGCACGCGGATCTGGTGGGTACGTCCCGTTTCCAGCCGCAGGCGGACGTGGGAGAACGCGCCCCAGCTCATGACGGGGGTATAATGGGTCACGGCGTGTCTCGCACCGGCGGCGGATGCGGGCACGACCGCCATTTTCTTGCGGTCCTTCGGATGCCGTCCGATGGGAGCATCCACCGTACCGGCTTCCTTTATGCCTCCGATCAGCAGTGCTTCGTATTCCCGGTGCATGGTATGATCGGACAGCTGATTTGCCAGGGACAGGTGTGCGGCGTCGTTCTTCGCCGCGGCGATCAGACCGGTGGTATCCCGGTCAATGCGGTGGACGATGCCCGGACGGGCAACGCCGCCGATTCCGGAAAGCGAATCCCCGCAGTGCCAGAGCAGTGCGGAAACCAGCGTTCCGTGCTCATGCCCCGGCGCGGGATGGACAACCATGCCTTTCGGCTTATTGATCACGATGATATCCGCGTCCTCGTAGACGATATCCAGCGGGATTTCCTCCGGCTGTGCTTCGCAGGGAACGGGCGGCGGCAGGATGATCTGCACTTCGTCCCCGGCGGCAAGGGTGCTTTTTTTCGTCAGGATTTCTCCGCGGCGGGTGACGCTTCCCTCCTCCATCAGCCGTGCAAGGGCGGATCGGCTCAGATCGCACAGTCCCGCCAGAGCGGCATCGGCGCGCTTGCCGTGCTCCGCATCGCCTGCGGTGAGGAGCAGAATCTCCCCCTCTCCGCTGAGGATTTCAGGCGTCAGCATCGGATTTTCCATCGGATTTTTCCTCAGCGCCCGGAGCGGATTTTTCTTTTTTCTGGCGGAATTCCTCAAGCAGCAGAGCCAGGATCATCAGACCGCAGCCCACGCAGACGAAGGAATCTGCCACATTGAACACGTAGAAATCAATGCAGGTCACATCGATAAAATCCACTACAAAGCCCCGCATAACGCGGTCGATCATATTGCCGATGCCGCCTCCGGCGATGGAAGCGAGAGCGATACGCTCCAGCCAGCCCTTCGGGCGGATCACGATGACGTAGGCGATCACGGCGATGATGGCGGCGGTGGACAGAATGAGGAACACCCAGCGGTGATCCTTCAGCATACCGAACGCCGCGCCGGTATTCTCCACATAGGTGAAATGGAGGATCCCCTCAAGCAGGGGATAGGATCCCACCGGCACCAGATACCGGAGCACCAGATATTTGGAGATCTGATCCAGCACCACGGCGGCGATCATGAACAAAAACGTAAACAGCATGTCAGCGGCGCGTTTCCTTTTCTCTTGATTCCTTTTTATTCTTATCGGAGGATTTTCCCGCATCCATGGCGCTCTTCAGACGCTCCAGCAGGCTGGACGGCTCCTCGTCATCCTCCTCCGTTTCCTCCAGGAAACGGAAATCACCGTCCGTATCTTTTTCACCGGAATCGGATTCGGTGGTGAACGTCTCGAACTGGATATTGAACGCCTCGCGGAGATTCTTCAGCAGATCCTCATCGGAATCGTTGTCCCCGACTTCATCCGGCTCATCCTGTGCAGTTTCCTCCGCAGGCTCAATCTCTGCTTCGGCTTCGTCCTCTTCTTCAAGGACGGGCAGAAGCTCTTCCAGATCCTCCGTATCGGCGTCATCCTCATCATAGGTGAATTCGGTTTCTGCTTTATGCTGCTGTGCAAGCTCGTAGACGTCCGTGTCCACCTCGGCGTAGACTTCGCCCGCGTCATCATCCGCCTGCGGCGTGATGGAATCGAAGAACAGAAGCACTTCATCGGTGGCGGCGACTTCGTCCTCATCCACCTCATCCGCCACATCGGCAGATGAGATCTCTTCCTCCTCCGGTGCGAAGAGGGATTCGATGCTCTCCTCCGCTTCCTGTACGGGATCGGGTTCTTCTTCGACGGCTTCGATCTCTTCGATGACTTCGATCATTTCGAGCTCTTCGGTCACCTCAGACGCTTCCTCAGCGGATTCAACTGATTCTTCTGCTTCGGCAGGCTCTTCCGGCGCTTCCTCTGCTTCCGTCAAAACGGACGCATCCTCCTCCACAGCCACAGCGGGGAGAATGGTATTCGCCTCTGCCGCATCGGGCAGGGACGGCATACCGGAGACCGCCTGTGCGGCGGCGGCAAACGCCTCGATCTCATCGATCTGGCGGCTGTAGCGGCTGTAGAGATCGTCCCGGAACGCGAGGACTGCCTGACGCATGCTTTCCAGCACCTGCGCCTGCTCGGCGACGTGTGCATCCGCATCGGCGATGATGCGGTCGGCGTACTCCTCCGCATCGGTGACGATGCGCTTTTTCTGGGCTTCCGCCTGGGCGAGCATGCGGGCAGAGACCCGCTTGGCTTCGGCATCCAGCGCTGTGATTTTATTTTCATTGGACTTGGCGCTGTCCAGCGCACGGAGAGCGGCTTCCAGTTTTCTGGTCAGCGCATCGTTCTCCCGATAGATTTCCTCATATCTTTCGCAGAGGAATTCTATGTATTCATCCACCTCGGCGGTACTGTATCCCCGGATGGCGTGAGTAAAGGCGTATTTGCGCAGTTCCTGCGGCATCAGCATGGACGGTGATCCTCCTTACAGATACTTTCTGGCGGAAAGGCGGTTTCTGCCCCGGCGGGTAACGCCGCAGGCGGAATCAATGATATATTTACCGTAGCCGCGGATGGAGAGCGTATCGCCGTCCTCCACGGGTGCGTCGGCATTTTCCTCTGGGAAATAATTCAGCTCCACATCGGCTGCCTTGACCAGCGCGTTGGCGTCTGCGCGGGACAGACCGGTGAGGGCTTTGACGATAGCATCCAGCCGGGGGGAGGCCACGGAAAACTCCACCCGTTCAAAATGGCGGGGGATTTCAAATCCGGCGGGCAGATCATAGATCTTTGCCCGGACGGTGTCGCTGCCGGCACGGCTCAGATTGTCGGTGATAAAGGGGGCGATGCGGGCGGTAAAGAACGCCACGGCGCGGTGCTCATCCAGCACGGCGATATCGCCCAGGACGTGCCGCTCCAGCCCCAGCGCAAGGACGGAGCCAAGCCAGTCCCGGTGGGAGAGCGATCCGTACTCGGTGCCCGTCAGGGACACGGCGGTAACGGCAGGTGCGAGATCAATCACGCCCTGCTCGGCAAGACCGGCGAGATAATTTTCCCGCTCGGGTGCAAAGGGATCGCACAGGGGCACATCGGAGAGCAGCCATTCGGGCACAAACACGGCACAGCGTCTCTCCGCGCCTGCCGCGCCGCCCCAGAAAAAGAGGCGGTCTCCATGCCCCTCCGATGCGGCGGCGTAATGGAAAAGCCGCTGTTCGCGGGGGGTAAGAAAATCGGAGAAGGAGACGTCGTATGCGTCCCGGGTGGCCATTTCGGCGGCACGCGCCATCAGGCGGCGGCTGCCTTCATCAAGATTATGAATCGGAATCGGTTTCATTTGACCTCACAGAAGGGACTGCAGAGCGGAAAGCAGCAGAAATGTAACAAAGAATGACAGATCAATGGGGCTGGAAGCGAAGAATTCAAACCGCTCCAGAATCGCCCGGACGGGCAGAATAAAAGGCTCCGTCACGGCATGCAGAAACATAGGGATGGGACTGTCCTCATCCACAGGCAGCCAGCTGAAAATGGCGCGTGCGAACATCAGCAGCTGCAGTGCGCCGAGGAACAGGGATACAACGCCGGAAAAGACATAAAAAACGGCTCGCAAGGGAACAGGCTCCTTTCGGGTAATGGGTGACAACCACGGCGCGGGCAGCACTGCAGTGCTGCCCGCCTCAGAGTATATTGCAATCGGATCAGACCCGGATTTGGGTATAGAAACAAAAGGCAGCGGGGCTGTCTTTTGTTTCGTTATTCCGCACATACCGCTGTCCCGCGGGACAGGTGCAATCAGAAGTCGCTGAGATCCTCGTTCTCGATGGATGCCATCGGATCGGGCTCGGGCTGACGCTCCTGACGGGCTCTCTTATCCTTCAGCTGTGCATCGCCGACATCTACGTTGCTGGGAGTGATAACGTATGCGTTTGTAGCGATCTTCTTCAGCGCGCCGTCGATGGAGTAAGCAACACCGGAGAGGAAGTCGATCAGGCGGCGTGCCGTTTCTTTATTGGTGTTCTCCAGGTTGAGAACAACGGTACGCTTATTCAGCAGGTGATCAGCGATCTGAGCAACGCTCTCGAAGTTCTGAGGCTTTACAACCTTCAGCTCCAGCGCCGTGCCGGAGAGGCTGATGCCGCCGCCCATAGAAGCGGCGCCCATATTCGCCATCGGATCTACGGCATTCTGCTGTGCGTCTGCAGCTTCATTGCCGTCGTCGAATTCATCATAGTACGTATCGTCGTAATCGTTATAGTCTTCCGTACCGGTCGCTTTCTTTATTCTGTCCATGAGTCCCATTTGTTAAACCTCCGCATCCGTGAATACTGTATTTTTATATTTATTTTAATTGGGAACTTTCCTGTGCTGTTTCATTTTTCGGGGGATAAAGACGGCGTCCGAACAGGGCGCTTCCGACGCGCACCTGGGTGGCACCCTCCTCCACGGCGATCTCAAAACTGTCGCTCATTCCCATAGATAAAACAGGCTCTATTATATTATGCTTGTTTTTTGACAAAAAGTCAATAAAAATCGCATAAGTTTCTCGAAAATATTTGCGATACTCCTCTTTTTCGGCACAAATCGGCGCCATTGTCATCAGACCGCGCACTCTGAGGTGGGGATACTGCTGAAACTGCTCCGCCGCGGCGAGGACATTTTCCGGGAGGATTCCGCCTTTATTTTCCTCGCGTCCGCTGTTGACTTCCACGAGAATATCGGTAGTAATGCCGAGTGCGGCACTCCGCCGCTCGATCTCAGAGGCGAGGTGATCGGAATCCACACTCTCGATCATGGCAACTCTGCCGACAACGCGGCGGACCTTATTGGTCTGCAGATGTCCGATGAAATGCTGGGTACACTGCCCCTCCAGGGCGGGATATTTCTCCGTCAGTTCACTCTCCCGGTTCTCACCGATGAGGGTAAGACCGAGGGAATTGACGGCGAAGAGGATCTCCTCCGGGGGAACGGTTTTGGTTGCGGCGAGGAGATCGACGTGATCTGTGATGCCGACGCCGGGTCTGCGCCGGGCAAGTGCGGCATCAATGCGCGCCCGCACGGCGGCAAAGGAATCGGTGATCCGGGTAATTTTTTCCTGAGTCATATAATGTGAACCTCACTGGAGGATACGGCCTTCATAGAGACCGCGTCCGTTTGTGATAACGATATCGTTGCGGGAGAGCCACTGCATCTCCGCAGGGGGATCCGCCTCGGGATCGGGGTCGGCGAGGAACCAGTCCTCCCCTTCCGCCAGAACGGAAACCGCGCGGTAGCGGACGATGCCGCCGGAAAGAACATAGACGCCGCTGACGCCGTCCACGGCGCGCAGAGCGCTGAGAGGCAGGCGTATGCCGGAATATTCACCGGCGGTCACGGCAATGGGCTGTGAGCGGGTGAAGACAAAATCCCCGGGAAGCGCCGTGCAGGAGAAGACGAGGAACGTTCCGTCCTCGCTTTCCACCAAGCGGACGAGGGTCATCTGCAGCGCGGTGCCGCTGTTATAGGGGAAGCTGACAGAATACTTTTTCCCCACCGCAAAGGATGCGGCGGTGGAATCTCGGGTAATGCAGGCGGCGTACCAGGTATAACCGGGGGCGATTTTCCCGCCGGCGGCGGCTTTGCCCGGTTCCGCTTCTATGAGCCGCAGAAATTCCTCCGGAGTGGCGGAAAGAGCGGCATCGGCGGTGAAAGCGGATTCATAGCCGTCGCAGTCGGCGTAGTAATAGCCGCTGCGGGACGTGGTGATCTCAGCGCGGCAGGCACCGAGCTGAGCGGTAAGCTGTTTTTTCTCACTGCGCAGGGCATCGGCAGCGGCGGCAGGATCGCCGGAGGCGCCGATGAGAAGGGTACGCCGGTTCAGTGCGGCTGTGAGGGAGGCCCGCCGGGCGAGGAGCGAATCCGCATCGCCGGAGGCGCCGGAGCGGGATATCTCCGCCAGAAGGGCATAGATCTCGCTGTCCACCGACGCTGTATCGCGCACGGAAAGATTCCGCTGCTGCATTTCGCCGATCACGTCCAGCTGGAGATTGATTTCCTCCAGGCGGGCAAGGATATCGGGGGAAGCGGAATCGTAACGGCGGCTGACGACATCGCCGATGCCGACGCGTTCGCCGTCGGAGACGGCGGGAACGAGGGAACCTCCGCCGGAGGAAGCGAGGGGGATTTCGTCCCGGAAGATATAGGCATCCGCCGTCAGCCGGAAGGAGACGGTGGAGATGAGGGCAGGTTCGGTATCGACCTTCTGGGTAAGGCCGTAGAAGAGGTGGTAGCCGATATAGAGCATTACGCCCAGCGATACAACGGTAGTCAGGAAGTAGACTGCCACCTGTTTGAGGTATTTTTTATCCATGGTGTGTGTTGTGATTTGGGTGGGAAGAGATTTTTGTTCAGCGGGATTTTTCGATTGTGGAAACGCGTTCGTTCAGCTTGCCGGGGAGCCAGCCCCCCTCAAGGGGCTACCTCCGGTCAAAAACATGGTCGGGAACCCCCAAAGTTCGCTTCGCTCACTTCGGGGAACCCCGCCGGTCGTCTCGGGTGCTCGCAAAGCTCACCCCCGATACTCCCTGTTTTCTCCCTTTCCATCCGCCCTTCATCCGCCACTGGCGGCGGGCGGCTGGAAAGCCCCGGACCCCTCCCACATTGACCAGGGGTCTGCGGACCCCTGGACCCGGGTTGATCGACGGGTTCGTAATTGGGGGAGTCAGCTGAAACGCGTTTCAACCGACGCGGCGTGCGCGCCGCGGCTAGATAGCTGAATTTGTTTATTCAGCGGTGGGTTCATTGTTCGCTATCTGGATTATTACTGCTGTGCCGTTTGCGGTGATTTTTGGATAGCGTTCTGTTATTACAGGGGAGACGCGCACTGCGGTGCGCGATAGGTTTGCGGTGATGATTGCCCGTAGGGGCGCATCACGATGCGCCCGTTTCGTTCGGTTACATCTGTACGACGGGCGATTCGTGAATCGCCCCTACGGGATATCTGTAATTCTCGCTTCAGCGGTGTTAGGACTGCGCTTCGGGTGCGAGTATTCGCACCCAAAGTCTGGCCGGACAATTCCGCGCCGCAAGTATTTGCGGCGCTATACGCCAAAATCTGCACAATCTCCACGGCTGCATTTGCATCGGGGTCAAGGGGACAAGTCCCCTTGCGGGTGCAGGGCAGAGCCCTGCAATCGTCTCCCCCGTCTCAGTCACTCTCTCCAGGCGAGATTGAGCATGCTCTCGAACAGGCAGTAGTGGTGAAGCAGAATCTCCTCCGCCGTAAACTTGTTGTTGGCAAGCAGACCCTCGTTGGATTCATAGGTAGAGGACACGGCGCCGCAGACGTGGTGGATCGCAGTCGTCAGATTGAAAGACGGCGGCGGATAGCCTGCTTCGCCCTTCACGGGGTTGACGTGCGTTTTCAGACCGCGGGCGGTCTGGCGTGCGGCGACATCGGAGGCAAGACGGAATACGCCTTCCTTGATGTAGGTGGGCACGTAATCGGGCTGCAGCAGCTCGTTTGTGGAGTTGGATCCGCCGTGGAGACCGACCACGCACTCGGGCGCTTCTTCATCCACCAGCTTCAGGAGCGCTTTCGTCTCCTCTGCCATGGGCGCGAAGAAGTTGTCGTGCATCAGATTGATGCCGTCATCGTTGAAATAGGAGCCCAGGAATCCGGATGCTTCCTTGATCGGGTGGATCATCTTGCACTCCGGCCAGCCGCAGAGGGAGCCGTCTTTCCAGTTGCCCTGACCGTGGTGACGCAGGGACTCCGGCGGCTCTTCTACCATGGAATCCGGCACACAGCGGGCGCGTCCGTCAATGTTGTACAGCGGCACAATCACCAGACGGGGATTGTTCTTTTTGAACGCTTCGGTGATGGCGGGAATCTCCTCACCGCGCAGATCCTTGCCGGTCTCCAGAACGGAGATCAGATTGACCAGACCGGCAACGCCTTCCAGCTCCTGACCGTGGGTCGCACCGATGATCATAATGGTGGGACGCTTGCCTTCGCGGTCCGCGTAATACTTGGGATCACGCGCGCCGCAGGCGGAGGAAAAGTTGGCAGTACGGCCATAATCCACCTTCTCACCGTAGGTGATGTAGCGGATGGTGCGTCCGCCGGCAGAGGTGCCCATAACATGCACCTGACCGAGCTTGGCGGAATCCAGCGCCGCGTCGATATCCTCGATGCGTGTGCGCCAGAACGGATACGACTTATAAGTATCAATCATGATAAATTCCTCCCTGTGTTGGGAATAGATGTATTCACAAGCGCCACGCAAGAGCCATAAGACTCTCGAAGAGGCAGTAGTGATGAAGTAGAATCTCCTCCGCGGTGAACGCGTTCGGGATGCTCATGCCCATGTTGGATTCATAGGTAGAGGATACCGCACCGCAGACGTGATGGAGTGCCGATGTCAGATTGAAGGAACGCGGCGGAAAGCCGCTCTCTCCGGAGATCGGGTATACATGGGTTTTCAGTCCGCGCCCACTCTGACGCCGTGCCACGTCTTCCGCCATCCGGCGCACCGCTTCCTTAATGTACACGGGGACGTAATCCGGCTGAAGCAGTTCGTTTGTGGTGTTCGATCCGCCGTGCAGACCGATGATGCACTCGGGTGCTTCCTCGTCCGCCAGCTTCAGGAGCGCTCTTGTCTCCTCCGCCATGGGCGAGAAGAAGTTGTCGTGCATCAGATTGATGCCGTCATCGTTGAAATACGCACCGAGGAAGCTGATATCCCGGATGGGATGGATCTTCTTGACCTCGGGCCATTCGCAGAAGGAGCCGTCCTTCCAGTTTCCCTGATCGTGATGCCGCACGGATTCGTGGGACTCGCCCAGCATGGAATCCGGTACGCAGCGGACGTGACCGTCAATGTTATAGATGGGTACGATGACGATGCGGGGCTTGTTGTCCGCATAGACATCGGTGATGGCGGGCACGGTTTCTCCGCGCAGATCTTTTCCCGTTTCAAGCAGCGAGATCAGATTCATCAGGGCGGCGACGCCCTCTTTTTCTCCGCCGTGGGTGGAGCCGATCAGCAGGATCGTGGGACGCTTGCCCGTGCGGTCGGCATAGCATTCCGGCTTATGGGCGCCGCAGGCGGAGGAATAGTTCGCCGTGCGGCTGTAGTCCTCTTTATCGCCGTAGGTGATATAGCGGATCGTTCTGCCGCCGGCGGAGGTGCACAGCGTATGCACCTGACCGATCTTTGCAGAATCCAATGCCGCATCCACGTCGCAGAGGCGTGTGCGCCAGAAGGGGTACGTTTTATAGGTATCGAGCATGATTACCTCCTGTGGGATCACTCCCGCCAGGCGAGGTTCAGCATACTCTCGATAAGGCAGTAGTGACTGAGCAGAATTTCTTCTGCCGTGAAAGGATTCGAGCGGTCAGTCAGTCCCATATTGGATTCAAAGGTAGCGGAGACCGCGCCGCTGATGTGATGGATCGCCGTAGTCAGATTGAAGGACGGCGGCGGATAGTTTCCGTCACTCTTCACGGGGTACACGCAGGATTTCAGCCCCAGTGCGGTCTGCCGCGCGGCGGCATCCGCGGCAAGGCGGAAAATGCTTTCTTTTATGTACAGGGGGACATAGCTCATCTGGAGCAGTTCGCTCAGCGAATTGCCGCCGCCGTGGAGACCGATGACGCATTCGGGCGCCTCTTCATCCACCAGCTTCATGAGCGCTTTCGTCTCTTCCGCCATGGGCGAGAAGAAGTTATCGTGCATCAGATTGATGCCGTCGTCGTTGAAATAGGAGCCGAGGTGTCCGGCAGCCTCTTTGATGGGGTGGGTCATTTTGACCTCGGGCCAGGTACAGAGCGTACCGTCTTTCCAGGTGCCCTGTCCGCTGTAGCGCACGTCATCCACCCTGTCGCCGATCAGGGAATCGGGGACACAGCGGGCGCGTCCGTCCACGTTGTAGACGGGGATCAGAATCAGGCGGGGATTATGCTTCGCGTACGCTTCGGTAATCTCCGGCACGGATTCTCCGCGCAGATCCTTCCCTGTTTCAAGCAGGGAAATCAGATTTACGATAGCGACAATGCCCTCGGTCTCCTGACCGTGGGTGCCGCCGATAAGCATGATCGTGGGACGTTTGCCCGTGCGGTCGGCATAGCATTCCGGCTTATGGGCGCCGCAGGCGGAGGAATAGTTCGCCGTGCGGTTGTAATCCACCTTCTCACCGTAGGTGATATAGCGGATCGTTCTGCCGCCGGCAGAGGTGCACAGAGTGTGCACCTCGCCGATAACAGCAGAATCCATGGCGGCATCCGCGTCGGAAAGACGGGAGCGCCAGAACGGATACTTGTCTGCGGTATTCAGCATAAATTTCACTCTCATTAATCGGGGGGTGTCGGGGGCAGAGCCCCCGACCACAACCAAATTTAACGGGGAGGTCAAGGGGGGCAGAGCCCCCCTTGGGCAAACGTACGGTTACGCTGCTGCATAACGGCTGCAGCCATCTGCCGGATCGGCAGATTACTTGGTTACAGTACCGTCGAGGAAGTACTTATTGATCTTGTCCACAACTTCCAGAGCCTTGGGCTTGTTGGTCTCATACCAGGAAGCAAAATTGCCGCCGTTCTGAAGAACGAGCTCGATGGCACGCTGCATGTTGTTGGAGCGGTAGATGTAGGAGAAGGAGAGGTAACGGTTCTCGAAGAGGATGTCCAGCATCAGGCAGGAGTCGGGGTCGGTTGCATAGCGGCCCTTCAGAGCGTACTCATAGTACTGAGGAATTACGTTCTTGTAGCCTGCTTCAGCCATAGCCTCGCAGATAACGCCGGTGCGCTCTTTATTCTTGATGGTAACCGGAATAACGCCGGGCAGCTCGCAGCATGCGCCGATGTACTCTTCCTGATCGGCAGTAACCTTAGGCATGGGGAGAATACCGTAAACGGTATCGGTCTCCATCAGACCCTGGAGCAGGTGACCGATTGCGCCGTAGGTGTACAGAACGGTGCCGTTGGAGAACCAGGTGTTGGAGGAGTCTTCGTTATAACGACCGGAGTGCTTGTTGGAGAACACGGTACCGTTGTTGCCGCCGATGAGCCATGCTTCCAGCTTGTTCATCAGGGTAACCATGGAATCGTTGTACAGAGTCAGTTCAACGGACTTGCCGTCAGCGGACTTGGTGAGAGCCTCATGACCGAAGTTCTCAAGCAGGGAGTACGGAACGGTCATAGCGAAACCGTAGATATCGCCGTAGTCCTTCTTGCCGTCACCGTTGACGTCCTTATAGAAAGAAGAGGTCATCTCGATCAGCTTGTCCAGAGTCCACTTGTCGTTCTTAACCAGCTCATAGGGGTTGTCCAGCTTGTTGGATTCAACCATCTCGATGTTGAAGAACATGGTACGGGTAGCATAGAAGCCATACCAGGAGGAGTAGTTGGAGAGCAGGTACATCTTGCCGTTGAGGGTCATAGCTTCCTGGGTAAACTTGGGCCACCAGGGCTTCTCAAAGTCCAGATAGGGGATATCGTGCAGGTTCATCAGATAGCCCTTCAGGGACAGATCGCCCGCGGAGCAGTCGTGGGTATAGCTGATATCCCATGCGTCTTCGCCTGCAAGAACGACAGTCTCGATCTCCTGCCACTTGGTCCAGGAGGACTGCTCAACGATGGACATCTTGATGTCGAAGCGTTCCTTGACAGCGAGGTTGGATTTATAAACGGCGTCATTGACGGATTCGCCGTTTTCTTCATCAGCATAGACGAACTTGATGTAGTCGTCCTCGGTGAAGATGCGGAAGTTGTAGCCGTCATACTTCACATCGGGCAGATCAGCTACGATTTCGGTTTCGGCAGTGGTGGTTTCTGCTGCCGTAGTGGTGTCCGCAGATGCGGAGGTGTCATCGGGCGTATCGGCGGGCGTTCCGCAGGATACAAGCAGCATGGAAGCCAGCAGACCGAGCGCGATAACTCTGAGCAGGTTGCGTTTCATGTTGGGTTCTCCTTTATAAAATTTTTGTATTCTCATCCGCTTATGCGGCTGGAATCGGGATTATGGGAGAATCCCACGCAGGAACCGCTTGCATTATTTACCAGATGGGGGGGGCGTTGGTAATTCATATGAGATTCTCCTTTCGTGAGATTGTTGAGGGAGAGACAGCGGGAGCACTGCGTCAGTCGGGGGACTCCGTCCCCCTTCCCCCCGGCTGAGGCTTTGCCCCAGACCCCCATGAGTCTGGGTATTTCGCCGCCTGCGGGCGGCGACCAAAGGCTCCGCCTCTGGACTTCGCGACCTTTTGAAAAAGGTCGATCAAAACTTTTATACGGGGTCAGCTCTGATACTGAGTCAGCTGAAATTCTCAAGTTCGGACTGCGCTTCCGCCGCAAGTATTTGCGGCGCAAGTCTGGCAATCTGCCCCCGTGGCGCAAGTATTTGCGCCGCCAAAATCTGCACTGACTATATGTCAGCATTTGCCATGGGATCCAAGGGCACAGCCCTTGGCGGGGTTCCGGGGCAGAGCCCCGCCGTCCCCCGTATCCCCTCAAACCTCCACCCGCGGCACACGCGCGGTAATCAGCGAAGTGATTTCGTAATTGATCGTCTGCGCCCGTCGGGCGAGAGCCTCGATCATCGTCCCGTCATCATCCCCGAAGAGGGTCACGGGATCGCCGGGGCGCACATCGGCGTCACCGATGCTGATCATGCACTGATCCATGCAGATGCGCCCCACGATAGGCGCTTTGCTGCCGTCCGGCAGGCGGACTTCCGCGCCGGAGAAGCGGCGTGTCCATCCGTCGGCGTAGCCGATGGGCAGGGTGGCAATGCGCATGTCCCGCTCCGCGGTGAACGTCGCGCCGTAGCTGACGCTTTCACCTGCACGGAGGGTGTGTATGTGGGCAATGCGGGTTTTCAGGCGCATCACCGGCTGAAATTCCGGAAGAATACTGCCGTCCGGCGACATGCCGTAGAGGATAATCCCCGCGCGCACGCCGTTCATATAGGCGTGGGGCATATGCAGAATGCCGGCGCTGTTGCAGCAGTGGAGCATAGCCGGACAGGCATCCTTTTCCCGCAGACGGTCGCGCACGGCGATGTACCGTGCCAGCTGATCGGCGGACATACCCGTCCCGTGATCCCCGTCCGCACAGGCGAAATGGGTGAACATTCCCTCCGTCTGCAAATGGGGCATGCGGGCGATTTCCGCAATTTCCGCGGCGGCAATATGGGGCGCGCCGGCATCAAATCCGATGCGGTTCATGCCGGTATCCAGCTTGATATGCACGCGCAGCCTTGCGCCGTACGGAAGAATCCCGCGGCACACGGCATCTGCCATGGCGGATTCGCACGCGGCGGCAAAATTGCTGTCGAACACGGTCTGGACGATGTTCATCCGGCACAGCTCCGGTGCATCCTGCGGCATGGAGTAGCCGAGGATGAGGATCTCCGCATCCGGCAGGAGTGCGCGGATCTCTTCCGCTTCCGAGACGCAGGAAACGGCGAAAAAGCGGCATCCTTCCGCGTACAGGGTACGGGCAACGGTCGCGGCGCCGTGACCGTAGGCATTCGCCTTGACGACGGCGATGGGGGTACATGCGGGATCCGCAATACGGGATGTGATGGCGTGCCAGTTATGGCGCAGGGCGGGGAGGCTGATCTCCGCCCAGGTTTTGTAGAGTTTCATGGATGATGGTGATAAATTATTGTTTCTTTTGTTAGTCGGTTCTGACTGTTTGTGCAGCGCACGGCAAGGGGGACTCCGTCCCCCTTGAACCCCCTATTTTTTTAGGGTAGTTGGGGGGCACAGCCCCCCAAGCCCCCCCGGTGAATCAAATGGGGTGGGTGGGAAGCCAATGCCCCCCGGTGAATCAAATGGGGTGGGTGGGAAGCCGATGTCCCCGGCGGATCAAATGAGGATTTCTTTCACTGTATACCTCACTCCGGCGCGCTCGAACCACAGGGGGGCGCCTGCATCGCTTATGGCGGCGGTAGTGCCGTCGGCGAAGGTGAGCAGGGTATATCCCGCATGGGGATCCGCTCTGGCGGAGGTGATCTCCTCCGATTGCAGTGTGAGGCATCCGGTCAGGGATGCTAGAGCGTCGCGCATCCGCTCGCCCAGCGGGATTTTTATCCCGGCGGCTGAGGCGGAGATTTCCGTATCGCTCAGGCGGAACGTGATGCCCGCCGCCGATTCCGGCGCGGTGATCACGGCGATGAATCCGCCGTCCTGCGGCGTAACGCGCCAGACGCGTCCGCCCTCTTCCAGCTCGGCGTATTCCACGCTGTCCTGATACGACAGCAGATTTTTCTCCTGTGCGGCGCATCCGCCAAGGAGCATTGCGGCGGCAAGCGCCGTGGATGTACGGCTGAAAATTCTGTGCATATACGCACCTCCCATAAAGTGTCACTGCACTTTATGCGGCGGTGCGGCAGTGTATGCGGATCAGTAGCGGAGCGTGGTGCTCATCACGGTTGCGGAGGGATTATAGAAGCGGCAGATCTTCAGCGCCTTGTTCGTCATCTCGAAGAAGATAACGCCCTTTTTGCCCTTCGCATCGGTGAACGTGGCAAAATACGCGTCCGGCGTATTCTGCGAGCCGCGGAAATCGTAGGTGATCTCGATATCCTTCGCGGCGTAATCGTTCGCGTAGGGATCGGACACGGGTGCGATCCTGGTGAAATCCTTGATCTTGCACTCATAGATCTGCTTACGGGAACGGCGTCCGTAGATATGGGTAAAGGTCACGGTACCGGATGCCATGGTGTATTCGTATTCCACAGCAACGTAACGCCATGTAAGGAACACAAGCAGCCATGTGAGGATGGGCGTGAGCATACCCAGCGGCCAGATTTTCAATCCGCCGACCATAAATCCGAGCCAGAAAATGCTGAAAAAGACATAGCCGCAGACGGCAAGAATGCGCTTGACGCGCCATTTGCCCTCGGATTTCTGCGCTACCACGTATTCGGTGTAGTTGGAGGAAGAATCGTTCATTGGTTACACATCCTTTTCAAAAAATATGGAGACATAGTATATTATAGCATAAATACGGCATCAAATCAAGAACGGAATCAAAATTGGGCATTTTGCATACCCGCCGGAAAAGATGCACAAACAATTCCGGCTGTGTCCGATCACGGAACGGAGATATTTTGTGCAATTCATCGAAATAATGGGAGGATGTTACAATCGCCTTGCGAAAAGGGATAAAAAATGATATAATTTCTGCGTGCATCGATTCCCGGCACAGTCCAATCCGTTCCAGACTAATCAGACAAAGGAGATCCGATATGCATTTTGTAACATATGAACAGTTCGGCGCCAAGGGCGACGGCGTTACCGACGATCAGGCTGCCATTGTTGCCGCTCACGCTTACGCCAACGAGCACAATCTGCCCGTGCGCGCACCCGCGGATGCCCACTACTACATCGGCGGCGGATCCGCCGTTGCGGAGATCATGACCGACACCGACTGGGGCAACGCCCGCTTCACCGTGGATGACCGCAAGGTGGAGAACAACAAGGAATCCATCTTCCACGTTATCAGCCGCCACAAGCCCATCACGCTGGATATGAAATCCCTGATGCGCGGACAGATCGACGCAGGCGTAAGGCCTGGCATCGACTGCTATGTGGTTATCAAAGAGAACGACATCCGCCGCTTCATCCGCCGCGGTGCGAACCAGAACAACGGTTCCGCCCAGACGGACAACTTTGAGCTGAAGGCAAACGGCACCGTGGTGCATCCGCTTCTGTGGGATTTCCCCCGCATCTCCGAGGCAATCGCTTATCCCATTGACGAGACGCCCCTGACGGTCTGCGGCGGCTACTTCACCACCATTGCAAACGAAGAGCCTTCAACTTATAATTATTACGCCCGCAACATCAAGATCCTCCGCTCCAACACCACGCTGATGAATCTGCATCACTACGTCACCGGCGAGGGTGAGACGGGCGCTCCGTACTCCGGCTTTGTATCCATCTACAACTGCGCACGGATCACGGTGAAGAACTGCTTCCTCTCTCCCCACAAGACCTATGTGACCATCGGCTCCGCCGGCGTACCGGTATCCATGGGCACCTACGACATCAGCATCGGCTCCGCCACGGACGTTCTCTTCAAGGACTGCATCCAGATCGGCGACATTCTGGATTCCTCCCACTGGGGACTGGTCGGCTCCAACTTCTGCAAGAACATTGAGCTGGACGGCTGTGTCTTCTCCCGCATGGACGCGCATCAGGGCGTATACAACTACACAATCCGCAACACCACGCTGGGCTTCATGGGACTGAACGCCATCGGCTCCGGTCTTCTGACGGTGGAGAACTGTGTTCTGTACGGCGGCAGTCTGATCTGCTTCCGCTCCGACTACGGCTCCATCTGGGACGGCGATATTGTCATCCGCAACGTAGTATGGCATCCGGCATCGGGACGCAGAACATGGCCCTGCATTCTCAACTCCAACAACGACGGTCAGCACGATTTCGGTTATGACTGCTGCATGCCGCACTCCGTTGTGATGGAGAATGTACACGTAGACGATGCCAACGTACCGGAGGATTACACCGGCATGTTCATCTGGAACAACTACAACGGACTGCTCAAGCCGGAGACGCAGGACAGCTTTGCAGAGAAGTATCCCTACAAGCCCTGCGGCAGGATGGTGATCCGGAATCTGACGTCCACCTCCGGCAAGCCGTGGAAGCTCTGCGCGAATCCGCTGCTGAAGCCGGTGGAGGAGCTGATTGAGGAGTGAAGTACGGGGGGTGCAGGGGGCGAAGCCCCCTGCCTTAATAAAAAATTGGGGGGTTCCAGGGGGGCTTTGCCCCCCTGGAAGAAACGTGCGGCTATAGCTATACGCAGCAAGAGAAAACCGCACTTCAAGCCATATTCACGCAAGTTTTGATTTGTTATACATAAAACGCCGCGGGAGGGACCTAACGGTTCCTCCCGCGGAATTCTGTCGGGCTTATGCCGCTGACGCGGCGGAATGTCTCCGAAAAATACGATTCTCCCGAAAAGCCGCACCGCACTGCGATCTCCCCAACAGGCAGCTCGGTGCCTGCCAGCATCCTCTGCGCCTCGCCGATCCGGCGGCAGATCATATACGCATGCAGCGACATGCCGTAATACTGGGCGAACACCCGTCCGATGTAATAGGGGTGGTAATTCAGTTCTCTTGCGATCTCCCCGTTGGTCAGCGGCGCCGCAATATCCGCCGCGTCGGCGTATGCACGGATCCGTCGGGCAAGCGCCGCCGTGCCTTCCGGCACCGCATCCCTTGCCTGATCCAGCCGGGCGGCACAGCGCACCAGCACCGCTTTCATCAGCCCTGCCGCCGCCGCGATGCTGTACGGTTCTTCCTCCCGCATGGCGCGGCACAGCGCAGTCAGGATATCCCCGCATTCCTCCATGTGCCGCAGGTGACTGATCCCACCGAAGGGCGGCGGCTCCTCCGCCGAAAATACCCCTGCGGCATCAAAATGACGCTCCTCCACCGGTGTGCGGGAATGCTGTCCCCAGGCGGCGCTGTCAAAATCGAAATTCACCAGCACATACCGGCGTCCCTCGCCTGGATAAAAGGTGAAGCGGTACGGCACCGCCGGCGGAAAGATCAGCAGTTCCCCCTCCGCAAGACAGACCGTCTCTCCGGAGAATTCCACCCGCATCCGTCCCTGTGACACATACACAAGCCGGTGATCGTACGCCAGAAGCGGCTGCGGATAATCTTCCTTCAGGGAAATCGTGTTCGCATAGCGCACACAGGGGGAAAGGTAGCGGTAATCCATATTCTCGCCTCTTTATGTTTGTTTTGTTATAGTCCTCGTTGGATTTACCTCTTGATTATACCACAATACATCTGCTATAATCAAGGTGTATTATCAAAATTATATCCGGGAGGAAATCCATATGGCAGAACGTCTTACTGTCGCAGTGATCGGCTGCGGCTCCTTCGCAAGAAACTTCGTTCCCCTCTTCAAAGTACATCCCACGGTGGACAAGGTATATGTCTGCGATCTGATCCCCGAAAAGGCGCAGGAATACTCCGAGAAATTCGATGTGGAGATCGTTCCCACCTTCGAGGACGTGCTGGCAAGCACGGAGATCAACGCCGTGGCGATTTTCGCACAGCGGCATCTCCACGGAGAGCTGGTCATCCGGGCGCTGGAGGCAGGCAAGCATGTTTATTCCGCCGTGCCCATGGGCATCACGGTGGAGGAGTGCCGCCGCATCGTCGCCGCGCAGAAGCAGTCCGGCAAGACCTACATGATGGGCGAGACCTGCATCTACTATCCCTGCTCCATGTACTGCAAGGAAGCCTATGAGCGGGGTGATTTCGGCAATTTCGTCTACGGCGAAGCCCAGTATTTCCACGATCTGCTCCACTTCAAGGAAGAGTACCGCAACGATCCCGCAGGCGGCGGTGCTCCGCCGTTCTTCTATCCCACCCATTCCACCGCGATGCTGCTGAACGCGCTGGGTGAGAGTGTTGTCCGCGTTACCGGCATGGGCTACAAGGACAAGGAAGAAGTCTCCCACTTCGGTGCGGGCAAGAATCCCTGGGACAACGAATTTTCCGATGAATTTGCCCTGATGGAACTGACAAACGGCGGTATCATCCGCATCTCCGAGTGCCGCCGGATCGGTTACAAGGCGCCGTCCTCCTACATCTCCGGTTTCTACGGCACGAAGGGTGCCTATCAGTACGCCAATGCGCAGCACACCCAGACCTCGCTGACCGAGGAGGGTGTCATTCTGAAGGATGTCAGCGCCCGTGTCAATCCCACGGCGATGACGGAAGCAAAGGAAGAGATGAACGGAAGCGAACACTTCAAGCATCTGGTTGCCAACCACAGATGGGCATGGAACAACAACTATGCGCCCGTACAGGAGGAGCGCCGCGCGGCAATGCCCGAGAGCTTCCACGACGACACGCTGCACAACGGTCACATGGCATCCCACAAATTCCTGATCGACGATTTCTGCACAGCGGCTTCAAACGGAACAAAGCCGCCCGTTGATGCGCAGGCTGCCGCACGCTTCACCGTGCCGGGGCTTCTGGCGCATGAATCCGCTGTTAAGGGCGGTGTGCCGATTGAGGTACCGGAAGATTTGAGATAAAAGATACGCGGGGGAACCTTTTTGAAAAAGGTTCCCCCGTCTTTTATTCCTTTATCGCCGTCACTTCGGCGCCTTCCGCGTCGGGATATGATTTTACAGGATTATTCAGCGTATGCCTTAAGGAGATCAGCCAGTTTCTGCTCGATAGTACCCTTCTTGGCTTCGAAGAAGCTGACCAGACCCTTCCTTCCGGAGAGGATATAGGAAGTGAGCATATCGGAGGCACCGAGCTCTGCATAGAACACATCAGAGAACGCGAAGTATGTAGTGGTTGCAACGATATCCAGCATCTCAGCGGTGAGAGCATCGCGGGCAACCTTACCCTTGAGTGCAAATTCATAGTACGCGGGAATAATGTTAATGAAACCGTAGGATGCCATTGCTTCGAGAAGGAAGGTGCACTTCTCGGGCTCCTTGACCGTGATGGGAAGGGAAGCAACGGTAACGGTACGGAGAACGGAAGTGATATAATCTTCCTGGTTCTCGTCATATTTCGGATAAGGAAGGATACCGAAATCGCTCTCCATATCACGCAGACCTTCCACCTCCTTCAGACGACCGGAAGTGAAAGCGGAATGATTCATTTTGAAGGTGTTGGCCCATCTCTCGCTGGAGTTTGCCCCTTCGATTCCGGCTTTGATTTCGGCTCCGTCTACATTGGCAAAAACGGAAGTTGCGCAGAAATCGAAAATCCTGTCAAATGCATTGACTTCCTTCTCATCCGGGAAGTTGAGTATCCGCTTTCCGCTGTCATCAGTATCGAATATCGTACAGCCTGTGGAATAAATGAACGGATTGAGACCGTTATTGTAGGCAGTATATCCGAACTGATCGGCTGCCGTCATCTTACCGTCACCGTCTACATCCCGGGAGAACTTTGCGCTCAGCTCAATAAATGTATCCAGCGTCCACTTGCCGTCCTTGACCAGCTGGTAGGGATACTCAATCTTATTGTTGTCAAAGAGTTTCATATTGAAAACCACAACATTGGAGTCGGCGATCGTGGAAACAGCATAGTCACCCATCAGGGAGTAGAGGCGGCCGTTGACGGTTGCATTGGAGTGGTAACCGTCTTTCCAATAAGGCTTCGAAAAATCAACATGCTCCGCATTGGCAAGATCATGATACACATGCTGTACAGCCAGAGGCAGAACGATATTGGACTGACCGGTGATGATATCGAAGGCATCGTCACCAGCCAGCGTAGTGCTGGTGATCAGCTCCGAATAGGTGGCTCTGGATGTCCAGACTCCCGGCTGCTGGACATACTTAAAGTTGACCTTGAAGCGCTCGGACAGTGTAAGATTACGGCTGTACACAGCAGCATTGACCACATCACCGTCATCTTCGGCTTCGAATTCGTATCCCAGCTCCGTGCGGACAAGGAAAGTGAACTCCTCACCCTTGAAATCGCGCTCGGGGAGATTGTCCTCGTTGGGGTTCTTTGTTTCGCCGACGGTGGTTTCCTCTGCCGCAGTGGTATCCGTATCGGACGTATCATCCGAAGGAGTGGAAGAGCAGGCCGCCAGAGTGGATGCCAGCATCAGCGATGCAAGCAGTGCAGAAAGTGTGCGTTTTACTGAAAGCATGGTATATCTCCCTATAAAATTTGTGATTTTCCACCTTTATTATAACATCCATTCCGTGGAAAAACAATGCATACTATCCACAAATTTTAAGGATACCCCCCCCGGATTGTGCACATTGCACAAACGCGATTTCCTACCGATCCTTCCGAACCGTCACCTCAACACCTTCCGCGTCGGGATACGTGATCATATACACCGTATGGGGATCTTTCTCATTTTCATCAAACTCCGCGAAGCGGGAGTAATACGAAAACGTGGAAATCTCCGGCGCACCGGCGGTGCACCGCAGCGTATATTCCCCAATGCGCACACTGCCGTCCGGCTGCATCTGCGGCGGAATCTCCGTCACAAACCGCTCCGCAAAGCGGGTGCCCTGCGCAGCTTCATCCCGGATGCGGATGCCGCGATCCAGCAGGGTAAAGGTGCGTGTCAGCTGCACGTCACCGTACGCGCCGCCGATCTGTGCGGCAAAATGATCCGCATCTGCGGCGATCACGCTGCCGGCGTACTTCTTCCCCGCTTTCTGCGCTTCCCCGTTCACGATGGGCACAGAATGCCCCAGGGATGACGCGCACATATCCTTATACCGTTCCGCGCCGAAATAGGCGGCGTAGTACACGGGGAATCCGATATCGTCCAGGATATATTCTCCCTGATCGAACAGGATAAAGCTGCCCACATCATTGTGATTGTGCGGCTCATCGTTGTGTCCCGCCTTGGCGGCGAGGACATAATCGCGGGTTTTATTTATGTACCACTGTGCGCTCTCATAATACATCCACCCGCCTGTCGGCTGAGGCAGATCGGGACAGGACGCATACAGGCTCCGCATGAACGGCGCAAAGCGGTAGCGCAGATCGTCCCCGAATCCGGCGGCGCAGGACGGCGGCGGCGGGACAATACCCTCATACCGCTCGCAGAGGATCTGCCACAGCCCGGAATTATACTTGAATCGGTGGGGCGAATCGGAGAAGGTCAAAACGCAGTCCTCGTATCCCAGATAGGTATGCGCCCCGAAACGGGCGATTTTTTCCACCTTGGGATCGGCGAAATAGTTGATTTTGCCGTCCGTATACTGATACAGCCGGTCGGCAAAATAGCAGAAGAACGAGAATCCGTAGCTCCAGTAGAGGCTTCCCTCCTGACAGCATCCGTCCCCGTCAAAACTGTCCAGAAAATCCTGTGCGGAGCGCTGCATGGCGGGCAGGCACTCCTCGAAGACGTCCCGCAGATCCAGCGCGGTGATCGCCTCGCACACGCCGCATACGCACACGCCCGACCAGTTATTGACCGGCCAGCGGGCAGGATTTTTCCGATAGGGCTCCACGATGCGGCGCATCAGTTCGTATTTCATCCGATCCCGCACCTCGGGCGGCAGAACATCGCCGAGGACGTCATAGATCTCGCTGAGAGCGCAGGCGGTCTCCGACGCGAAGAGATCAATACGGGTGATGCGCTCCTCCGGCGTGCGGCACCGTGTGATATGGGCGGGAACCGCCCACATGTATTCGTCGCACACCGCCCAGATCACATCGCACAGCTTTGCAAGCCAACGGGGATCCTCATCCACCAGTACCATGGCGGTGAAGATACAGAGCTGGCGGCGGTGCTCAAAATATTCGCTTTCATACTCGCCCCGGCTTCCCTTGGTGCGGAAGAGATGGAAATTGTGATAGGACAGCGCGCAGAGCGGCTGATCCAGCAGTTTTTCCGCCTCAGTGCGGATGCGGGCAAGCACGTCCCGATTGGCATCGGTGACGGCAAGAGGATAGGTGAATGGATGGAACATACAGGCACAGTTCTCCTTTATTGGATTTATCGGGGGTGTCGGGGGCTGTGCCCCCGACCACAAACAAAACAAACGGGGGTCTAAGGGGGGTATCCCCCCTGAAGGAACGATGGGTTGGGGCAAATCTGCATTTCAGCGGCAGGTCGCCGCACCAGGTTTTCCTTCGGCAACCTCCGTCACATACAGCACGCCGCCGCGCACCGTAAACTTCACTTCCCAGTCGGCGTAGTGCATGCCGTGCTCCTCGCCCTCTCCTTTATAGGAGGGACGGGGATCGCCCGACAGGATCTCTCTGATCTCCGTCTGCCTCGCCTCCGGCAGGGCGAAGAACCGCTCATCTTCAATCTCCACCGGGATGCGGCGTTCAGAGAGATTCTCCGTGAATCCGCCCACGGCTTCGGGATGGGCATCCGCATAAGGCAGATACGGCTTGATATCGTAGATCGGCGTGCCGTCCATCAGATCCGCACCGATAACGTGCAGAACCGGTCCCTCATCGGTGAATTCGATCTTCTCCAGCCGCACGGCGGAGAGTCCGATGGGATTCGGACGAAAGGGCGAACGGGTGGCGAACACGCCCACGCGCTTATTGCCGCCCAGCAGGGGCGGACGCACCGTGGGCGACCAATCCTCTCTGACGGCAAGTGAAAACTGCCACAGGATCCAGATATGGGAAAATTCCTCCAGCCCCCGCACCGCTTCCCGTACACGGTACGGCTCCTCAAAGACGATCCGGGCACGGGCGGACTGCACCAGTCCGCTCTGGCGGGGAATACCGAATTTTTCCTTATAATCCGAGCGGATGCGGGCGATGATTTTCATAAAAAGCCTCCGGAATCTCCGACAGAAACACGCCGGAGGATGTAGTCTTATTATACTACAGGGAACAGGTATTGTCAAGAATTCGCATTGACAAGAGGGGGAACGGATGGTATAATGATGAAAACGGGATTGCATCCCTGTCGGCGATTACATCTCACATCCGGAGGAGAAACATCATGACCATGATGGACAGAATAAACGAAAAAATCCGGGAACTGACCCCGGAATATACCCGCCTGTGGGCGGAGATCTGCACGATCGAAAGCCCCACGGTATACAAAGCCGGCGTGGACGCGGTCTGCCGCCGTCTGACGGAATACGCAGAGGCAAAGGGCTGGCAGACGGAGATCTGCCCGCAGGAGGTTTCCGGGGACGTGGCGTGCATCACGCTCCATCCGGGTGCGCCCGGCGCGCCCATTGCCCTCTCCGGGCACATGGATACGGTCCATCCCGTGGGCTCCTTCGGCACCCCTGCGGTGCGTATGGATGAGACAAAGATCTACGGACCGGGCGTACAGGACTGCAAGGGCGGCATCATTGCGGCGATGCTGGCGATGGATGCGCTGGAACAGTGCGGATTTGACGCCCGTCCCGTGATGCTCCTGCTGCAGAGTGACGAGGAAAAAGGCAGCATGCCCAGCCGGCAGGCAACGATCAACTGGATTTGCGAAAAGGCAAAAGGGGCGGCGGCTTTCCTCAACGGTGAGGGACGCGGCATCGGCAAAGCCTTGGTCAGCTGCAAGGGCATTCTCCGCTTTGAATTCCGCGTGCACGGCGTGGGCGGTCACTCCTCCCAGTGCTATAAGCTGTCAAACGCGATTCTGGATGCCACGTATCGGATTCAGGAATTGGAAAAGCAGAAGAATCCCGACGGCATCACCTGCAACTGCGGCACCATCTCCGGCGGCACGGTTCCCAATGCCGTAGCGGAGGAATGCGTCTTCACCGCGGATTTCCGCTTCCCGCAATATACGGATATGGAAGTGATCCGCGAAATCGTCCGCCGTGCGGCTGAGGCAGAGCATCTGAGCGGATGCCGGTGCGAAGCGGTGGAAATCAGCCACCGTCCGCCCATGGAAAGAGTACAGCGGAATCTGGATCTGCTGGCGCATATCAATGAAATCCTCGCCGCGCGAGGCATGCAGACGCTGGAGCCGACCCGTGCCAACGGCGGCACGGATGCGGCATACGTTACGCTGGCAGGCATCCCCTGCGTGGACTCCTTCGGCGTTATCGGCGGCAGTGTACACACCGTAAACGAGTTCGCTCTGCTGGACTCGCTCCCCTCCACGGCGGAGCTGATCTGCACGGTGATTGCGGGATTCTGAGAATTGCCCCCGGGGTGCCAAGGGGGTGCGGGTCTCCACTGGAGACCTCAAAATGCGAAGCATTTTGAAGCACTGACCGAGCCGGCAGGCGAGACCGCCCCTTGCACGCGGCGTTAGCCGCGGAAAAAGCTGCACACAAGCATATTGTATACAGTATACAGTTAAGTCAAAGACAGGCGAAAAATCTTCGCCTGTCTTTTTACATTCCGCTTCTCCGCTTCCATTCACCCGGCGTCATCCCCGTTTCACGGCGGAACATATGTATGAATGCCGATTCCTGCGAGAATCCGCACCGCTGTGCGGTTTCCGTTACGCTCAGTCCCTGCGCCAGCCAGATTCTCGCCTGCGCGGTCCGGATACCCACCACATATCTGTGCAGTGAAATCCGGGTGGCGGCGCGAAAATCCGTGATCAGCTTCGTGCGGCTGACGAAAAACTTTTCCGCCAGCACTTCCACGCGCAGATCCTCCTCCAGATGCTCCACCACGTAATGCATCAGCTCCTGAATATACGGCGGCGTCGGACTGATATCAGGCAGATCATCGGGAATCAGCTCATTGATCTCAAAGAGAAAACAACTCAGAAGACTGACCCATACCGACTTGGGCACGCTTGTGTCATTCCGTGCCCGCCATAATCTCTGCAGAATCGGGATAAGCCGCGCCAGCTGCTGCTCGTTTACGGGGATCATGCATTCCGCACGCCCCCGCAGCCTGCCGAGGGAACAGATCCCGCCGTACTCCGTCAGTACCGTCGGATTGATCGTCAGCAGATACCGCCGGTATTTCGCTGTGGTCAGCGTGTTTGATGAGTGCAGGACATACGGCGCACGGTACAGGATATACGGATGATCCGTCACATACTCCTGTCCGCTCACTGTGTGGCGGATGGGAATCCGACAGAAATTGATCATAAATTCGTAATGCAGATGCGCATGTTCGCCTGTCATCATGAATCCGTCCGATTCTGTAGGACCTGCAATAAACGTTCTGGTATATACGTCCCAGAATGGATCCTTGTTCGCCACACTTCATCACCGTCCTTTTTATGCATCAATACTACCATATTTCGTCCGAATTATCAAGACTTTCGCATATGGTTATGATATAATTAAGCTGTAGTAAAAATAAATTCCAAAAGGAGATTTTCTTCATGAAACTGCCGGCACGCTTATTATGTACCGCTCTCGCCGCCTGCATACTGTCCGCGGCACTCGTTTCCTGCTCCGGGGATACGCCTGCGCCGGATGACACTTCCGCCTCCGCAGAGAGCACGGATACCACCGCTCCGTCCGTTCCTGCGGAAACCAATCCCGCAGAAACCGCCCGTGCAGATGCAAAGGATACCCTACCCGATGATCTTAAGCTGAACGGCATGAGTGTCCATATCCATTCTTTCGATAATGAAAAGTACGACATTATCGGCATGAATGAAACCTCCGGCGACGTCCTTTACGACGCCGTGTATAACCGGACGCGCAAAGTGGCGGAACGGCTTGATGTCAAAATCAGCTGGGCGGATTCCCAGACCGCAAAATGGCAGGATTTCAGCAATGAACTGCATCAGATTATCCTCGCCGGGGATGATGTATGGCAGATTGTGTTCGCCATGGGCAACTCCACTATCCAGAAAAACCGGGATGCCCTCTTCACCGATCTTGCGAATGCCGAATATCTGGATCTTTCCCAGCCCTGGTGGTGGCAGGAAGCCATGGAAGAAGTTGCGTTCAATATCCATGAGAGAAAATACCTCGTCGGCGATATCGCGCTTACCAATTACATGAGTGCAGGTGCATACTTCTTCAACAAAAACCTGTATACTAATGTCTTTGGAAATGCCGATGATTTGTATCAGACAGTCATCGAAGGCAGCTGGACATACGACAAACTGAGGGAAATCTCCGCGGAAGCCTATCAGGATCTGAACGGAAACGGCACGGTGGATGAGGGAGATATCTACGGTCTTCGCTTCGCCAACGCCGAATTCCTCAAGCACGCCGAATTTTCCATGGATGTCCAGCATTTCTTCCGCACTGAAGAAGGATATCCCGTCATCGAATACGACACGCAGCGTGCACAGCAGGCAGTGGAAGCACTGTATTCCCTGCTGTACGAAACCAAAGGCAACATATATCAAAGCGACAATCTGGCACGCACCGTTTTTCCCCAGAGAGGCACCTTCTTCTACGCCCGCCATCTCGGCGAAGTTTTCAAAGCGGAAATGCGGAATATGGAAGATGACTACGGCATCCTTCCTTTTCCGAAGCTGGATGATCAGCAGAAGGAATATCACGGTCTTCTGCATAACTCCTCCAATTTCGTCACCGTGCCCATCACAGCAAAGCACGTGAATGAGATCTGCGCCGTCATCGAAGCGATGTGCGCCGAATCCTACCGCAGCGTCGTGGAAACTTTCTACGATATCGCGCTGAAGACCAAATACTCCCGCGACTCTTACTCCGGTCAGTGCATCGATATCATCCGCAATGCCACAAAAAAGAACCTTGTCTATGAATATAACGGACGCTTCGGCTCCGGCAACATCATCGCGGACTGCATCGGCGCGGGCAACACAAACTTTGCTTCAGCGTATGCAAAAACCGTGGAAGCCTCCAATAAAAAAATCATTCAGGCTATCGATCAGATCCTCAAACAGCAGGGTAAATAAGGATAAACAGACAGGCGAAAAACTTCGCCTGTCTGTTTTTTGAATACAAATATTTGAGAGGTGTCCGGCCGTCCCCCATCCGTTAAATCTTCGGATATACAATCTCCACCGGCTTGCCCACCTTCGCGGACTGTACGGATGCGGCGCATACCGCCACGGTGGACGCGCCTTCCATGGAGGAAACGGGCATCGGCTCACCGGACAGCAGTGCCTTTACAAACACATCGATCTCGGCGACGGTGTTGTGATTGTTGATCTCCACGGGGATCTCCTGCGCCGTGGTGAACGCGGGAGCGCCGCCCTCCGGATTGTCCTCGAAAAGCTGGATCGTGGGGGATTTGTTATCGCAGATGATGGTGCCCTTCGTGCCGTAGAAGACGGAACGCATGGTGTAATTCCGTTTGCAGCCGATGGACACGAACACCTTACCGGAGACGTTATTCGGGAATTTATAGATGGCGATGGTGGCATCGTCCACGGGCCAGTCGGTCAGCACCTTATGGGTTGCGTGGGCATATACTTCGGTGGGATTGCCTGCCACCCAGCGGAGCAGATCCACGGCGTGGCATCCGCCGCCGATGAACGCGTGACGGTCGGGATCCACACGCCAGTCGTTATAGCCGCGGGCTTTCGCGTAGCTGTGGGCGTATTCGCTTTCCACGAAATAGAGTTCGCCGATGCGGCCGGCGTCCACCAGTTCCTTGGCGGCGATGAAGCCGGGAGTGCAGCGGCAGATCTGACCGATCATCAGCTTGCGGCCGGTTTCCTTTTCCACGCGCATCATTTCCTCGCACTCGGCGACAGTCAGCGCCATGGGTTTTTCGCAGAGGACGTCCTTGCCCGCCCGCAGGAATGCGGCGGTCATTTCCAGATGAAGTTTATCGGGGGTGACGATGACGGCGGCGTCCACGTTGGGGTCGTTCACCAGATCCATATAATTTTCCGTGGCGACGGTGGGGTTATACTGGGCTTTGCGCTCCGCGAGGCGTTCGGGTGCACTGTCGCAGATACCGTAGAGGACGGCGTTCTCCTGCTCGACGATGCCTTTCATATGGCCGTTTGCCATATTGCTGCAGCCGATGACGACAATGTTCAATTTGTTTTTCATGAGGGTATTTCCTTTCTTGTGCAGTTATGGTATAATGTTGTCTGTGGGGGGTGTTGGGGGCGAAGCCCCCAACGTCCAAAATACCCCGGGGAACACTCTAATTATAACACATCTTCCCCTCTCATACGAGAGGCATATGTTGTTTATTTTCCTCATTCTGTTGGATTATCACCGGAGGATATACCGCGATGATTCATGAAAAAAAGCCTGTCGGACATTCGCTTACCCCGGAGCCGGTGCTCTACTGCTGCCGGCTGGATGAAAATCTGGAGCCGGGCATCCGCTTCGGTCCCGTCATCCGGGATGTGTTCATCATTGAATGCTGCACCGCCGGATACGGCTCCGTCATCATCAACGGGCGGGAATTTCCCGTCACGCCCGGCGACTGCTACATTCTCCTCCCCGGCGACACCGTGATCCATACCGCCGACCGGATCGAGCCGCGCAGCGGCGTCTGGTGCGCCCTGAACGGTCTGCATCTGGGGGCGCAGTTTGCCCGTGCGGGCATCACGGCACAGACCCCATTCGCTCCGGCGGAGGTGTTCGGGGAAATCACCGACCGTCTCATGCAGATGTATGAAATGGAAAACGACAGCGATCCCGGTGCGGAGATGCGCCGCACCGGGATGATCTATGAAGTTCTGGGCGCGCTGATGCGCACCGCGCCGCCTCAGCGGAAGGAGAATCTCTGCATCCGCCGTGCGCTGGGTCTGATGGAGACCCATTACGACAAGGATCTGACCGTGGCGCATCTGGCGGCGGAGGTGGGACTTGAGCGGAGTTATTTCTCCACGCTGTTCCGGGAGGAAACGGGGCAGACGCCCCACGCCTATCTGTGCGCACTGCGCATCCGGAAGGCATGCACGCTGCTCCGCGCACCGGGATGCTCCATCGGCGAAGCCGCCGATTCCGTGGGCATCGGTGCGCAGAATTTCGCCCGGCTTTTCAAGCGGGAGATGGGAATCACGCCGCGGGAGTTTCTGCGGCAGATCAGTCCGCCGTCACGGTGATGCAGGCGCCGACGGCTTTCGCGCAGGCTGCGCGGACTGTCAGAGCGGTGCCGGGCTTCGCGCGGACGAACCATTCCAGTTTTCTCGACTCCAGCGGAGCGAGGGATCCGATTTCGTTTGTGGGCCAGCGGTTGAAGCATTCCTCCGCGCCCTCCAGGGTCACATAGGTGATGCTCTGGGCGTGATAGCCGGAGGCACTGCGGATGGGCATGGTATTCATCAGACCCGTATTGATCACATCCGCACGGACGCGGACCACATCGCCGCCCAGAGAGCGGCATTCCACGTTCACCAGCTCCAGCTTCGGATACCAGTCCATGATCTTCGTCAGGAATGTCGTGATCTTGGGCAGAAGCTCATTCATATCGCTTGCCAGCATAAAGTAGGCATTGCCGTGGATGCGGCCGCCGATCTCCACCTCGCCCAGCTGGGGATGATTGTATTTCACCCACGGTGCGGCGATCTGAGAACCGTTTTTCTCGTGCAGATCGATCAGTTTTGCCACCAGCTCCGCGCACATCAGATCCGGTGCGGCAAAAATATCCTTGGAGGACATGCCGAGGGAATTCCATCCGTTGCCCAACTCCACCGTCACGGCGGGAATGCCGAAGGTCGACTGGGCATAGCCGCGGAACACGCCGGGCAGAACGGTGGGCGCGGTGCTTCCGCCGTACTGTCCGTAATTCGACTCCGTGATGGGCACGATACCGGTGATCTCGCCGCCGAGATTAACGATTTTCTTCAGCAGATCCGCATCCGCCTTACCGGAGGGAGCATCGTAGATCAGGGCGCTGGTGCCGCAGTGGATATCAAACGCGGCAAAAATATTCGGATGGGTAAGCAGAAATTCCATAACCGTGCGGGATTCGGCGTGGCGGCCGGGATAGTCGCCGCCGGGAGCATTGTCCGCCCATCCTGCGGCAAACTGCCGGTTCATGTCCAGGCTGCGGGGATTTTTATACGCGCCGCTTCCATCGGAATTTTCGATGATGCCCTCCGTGGCAATCTGGTAGAAGGGACCGTCCGTATCGCCGGGCTCACGGCGCACCATGAGGCTGCTGCAGCCGGGGGCATTCTTCCACATACCGGTGGGATCTTCCCATCTCATGGAGAGGATCCGTCCGTCCCCGTCCAGATCCTGCGGGATCAGGGTATTGGGCGTGCCGGCAGGCAGGCTTTCCAGCTGGGAGCGGATCGACAGACCCTGCGTCACGCAGGCATCGCAGCCGTCCGGATTGATGCAGGGGAGGATATAGACCGTGATGCGGGAGAGAATTTTCCGCGCATCCTCATTTTCGAGAAGCGTGTACAGAAGCACGAGGCATTCGGTGATGCCCATGCCCTCCTCGGCATGAAGACCACCCTGCACATAGAAGCCGGGGCGGGATGCGGGATCGTCCGTTCCCTCGGCAAGGGTGATACCCCAGATAGTGCGTCCGCCCTCGGTGGTTGAAAGTGCTTCCAGCGTACAGATATCAGGATGAGCATCGCGGGCGGCTTTCACCAGCGTTTCGATCTCCTCATAGGTATAAAAACGGTCACAAGATGCAGATGTCATAGCGTATTCTCCTTTTTATGAATCGGGTGTGTCGGGGGCTGTGCCCCCCTGAGAAAACGTGCAGTTGTTGCTTTGCGCAACATGAAGCAAACTGCACATCAATCATCATTCACTTAATAATAGCGTATTTTTATGCGGTTGTCAATAGAGAAAGGACATTCCGCGGCACTTTGTCATCTTGTATTGCAGGAGGTTCATCATGCGCAAAACCATCGGCGATTATTCCCTCATTCTGCTCGGCAGTTTTCTCTATATGCTGGGTACCTGTCTGTTCATTTTTCCCCACGGACTGCTGCTGGGCGGCACCAGCGGCATCTCCGTGATCCTCGCCCGCTTCATCCCCCTCTCGCCGGCGGCAATCCTGTCGGGGATCAACATTGTGCTGATGCTCCTTGCCGTCCTGATCCTCGGACGGGCTATGGCGGTGCGCACTTTTGTGGGATCCCTCGCCACAACGCTGTTTATCGGCGGATTTGATCTGCTGTTCACCGTGACCGCTCCGCCGGTCCATAACGTATTTCTCTCCGCGATTCTCGGTGCGATGATTATCGCGCTGGCAAGCGGCATTCTGTTTTACGTGGATGCCAGCTCCGGCGGCACGGACATCATCGCGCTGATCATCCGCAAATACAGCAGTATACGGATCGGGCGGGCACTTCTGATCACGGATGTGGTGATCGTACTCCTCGGCGGAATTCCGACGGGGCTTGCATCCTTTACGGGGCTGTTCATCAAAACGCTGGGCATCGACGCTGTGATCGCGCTGTTCCGGCGGCTGAAGGAGAAAAAGAAAGAGGGACAGAAATGATTCTGTCCCTCTCTGTGTAAGCGGGTGATTACTTTCTCTTCTTCGAAACAACCACGCCTGCGCCTGCCATGGAGGCAACAACTGCAAGAACAACGGCTGCGTCAAAGGTTGCGGGAGCGGTGGGCTTGGTTGCGGGAGCCTTGGTGGTGGCTGCGGTGGTCTCAACGGGGTTGAGCTGTGCATCGGTCAGACCGACACCCTTGTAGAACTTAACGTCCTTAATGGTTGCGTCCACTACGTTGTAGTAGGAGTAAACCATGAAGCAGAGGCTGTCTGCCTTGCCGTCCAGCTTATCCATAGCGGTGGTGTTCTTGTCATCCACAAACCACTTGCCGTCTGCGCCGAGGTAGTAAACGGAGTAGGTCTTCTTCGGAGCATCGAACTCGATCTTGACAGACAGGAAGCCATTCTTGTCGGCAGCTGCCTTGTCAATGTTGTACTCGTAGTTGTCGCCCTTGGAACCGGGGATCATCTTCTTGCCGCCCAGGCTGAGTGCAGCACGGTTTACAAACTTGCCTGTACCGTCATCGGAGTTCCAGTTGGAGTAGTTGTTCAGGAACTCGTAACCGGTGCCGTCATAGAGCCAGCCGCCGATACCGGTGGAGTTATTCTTGCCCGCAGTGCCGTTTGCCTTAACCTTGAAGGTCATGGTAACCTGGGACTTGCTGTCTACTTCGAGACCCTTGATGGGAGCACCCCAGATGCAGTCCTTCTTGTCGGTCTTGCCGCCCTTAACATTAAGGGTGTAACCATTGTCGGAAACAGTGTAGGTGTACTCGCTGCCGTTCTTATTGGCTGCGGGAGCAAAAACATCCTTGGCGTTGAAATCAACAGTCCAGAGCAGCTCGCCGTTTTTGGCAGAAGCATAGGACTTGACCTTGTTGTCAGCGGCGGATGCGGATGCGATCATGGACATAGCCATGAGGACGCACAGGAAAAGTGCAAAAAACTTTTTCATGGAACATATCCTTTCAATGATATAATAATAAGGAAGCACTATCATGCTTCCCTATCAGTATAGCACACCCGGATATGTTTGTCAAGGCGTATGCACATTTCCGCTGCATTTTTATTCATTTTCTGTCCATATTTTCCCTCAGAATACTTCTGCTGCAGAGTCTCACCGCTCCCCCAGCGGTGTAATGCCCTTGAGCTCTTTATACACGGAGATAAAATACGACACATTATTGTATCCGCATTCCATGGCAATGCGGGTGACGGGAAGAGCGGTGCTTTTCAGCAGACGACGGGCGTGATTGGTCCGGACTTCATTAAGATATTCCTTGAAGCTTTTGCGGACGATCTGCTGCCATTTACGCGAGAAATAGCTGTAGCTCATATTCACCTCGGCGGCGCATGCCCTGGCGCTGAGCGGCTCCGCGTAATCCCGGTTGACACGGCGGATGACGGAGTAGATCTGCGCGGTGGCGCTGTCGCTGCCGCTGTCGGCGGCAGGCTGCGGATCATAGAGAATGATGGATCGCAGAAGCGTGAGGACGATTTCGGCGGCGGCAAGTTTGAGGGCAATATCCTTGCATGGCTCCTCGCCGTCTGCCCGCCGGCGGAGAAGATCGAACGCGGCGGCGGTACCGCCGGCGGCAAGCTCATCGGCGCTCCAGTGGGTTTTGGCATTTTCCGGTGTGATAACGAAGCGGAGAACATAGCCGGCGGCTTTGGTCTCGGAGGCAAGATCAAAGAGGAGGGACGGGCGGACCTTCAGCACGTCGTAGGCATTCTCCGCCTGATCCCGGGAGTGAATACTGTGGAGCACGCCCGAGCGGAAGAGAACGAGCTCACCGGCGGCGGTGGGATAGGTGCGGTCTCCCGCAGTTATATCAAAGGATCCCTCTCTGACGCAGATGATTTCAATGGCATCATGGATATGCGCCTGCGCGGTACAGCGCCGGGGACCGGCATGAACGGGAAAGTATTCCATGCCGTTCTCCAGCATCAGAGGTTGTTCGGATTCGATTCGGTATTTGGGCATCTTGCGTATCTCCTTTTTTGCGGATGCGGTGCGTCAGTCTCCTGTTGGGATTGGCGTCCCCTACGGGTATGCGGTAAATTCCGCTTCAGGAAAAAGGACCGTCGGGGACGCCGGTCCCTACAGTTGCTTAAAATTCCGCTTCAGCAGTGTTCGGACTGCGCTTCGGGTGCGAGTATTCGCACCCAAAGTATGGCGAGCCATTTTTGCGGCGCAAGTATTTGCGCCGCCGGAATCTGCACAGACTCCACGGCTGCATTTGCCACGGGGTCAAGGGGACAAGTCCCCTTGCGGGGCTGTCTGCCCGCCCGCCGCCTGTGGCGGATAAAGGGCGGGCGGACAGGGAAAAAACAAGGAGTATCGGGGGTGAGCCTCGCGAACTCCCGAGACGACGGAGGGGTTCCCCGAAGTGAGCGCAGCGAGCTTTGGGGGTTCCCGACTATGTTTTTGACAGGAGCCGGGGCAGCGCCCCGCCGCCCCCCTCTCGCCCTACATGACAAATTATTGATATTTCTGAGCAATTCCATTATAGCACAAACCGAAGAAAAATGCTACTATAATAATATGTGAGAGCAAATATTTTTTGCTCACGCAAAAAAAGTATCTGTAAGGAGATTTTCACTATGGACAGAATCGTTAACGTAGGCATTATCGGCTGCGGCGGCATCGCCAACGGCAAACACATGCCCTCCCTCCACAATCTTCCCAATGTACGCATGATCGCGTTCTGCGATCTGGTCGAGGAGCGCGCGAAGAACGCTGCCGCCAAGTTCGGCACCCCCGACGCAAAGGTTTACACCGATTACAAACAGCTTCTGGCTGATCCCGCCATTGAAGTTGTTCACGTTCTGACGCCCAACCGCGAGCACGCACAGATCTCCATCGATGCCCTCTACGCCGGCAAGCACGTTATGTGCGAGAAGCCCATGGCAAAGACCGCCGCCGATGCGAAGCGCATGGTGGAAGCCGCCAAGGCAACCGGCAAGAAGCTGACCATCGGCTATCAGCACCGTCAGAAGGTCTCCGCACAGTACGCCAAGAAGTACATCGAAACCGACGCGCTGGGCGAGATCTACTACGCAAACTGCTACGCTGTCCGCCGCCGCGGCACGCCCAACTGGGGTGTGTTCCTGGATGAGGAAGCACAGGGCGGCGGTCCCATCATCGACATCGCTACCCATTCTCTCGATCTGACCCTGTATCTGATGAACAACTACGAGCCGCAGATGGTCGTGGGCAGAACCCACAAGAAGCTGGAGCATCCCGAAGCGGGCAACATCTGGGGCGACAACGGCGTCAGCACCACTCCCCTTGAGGAAGCCGCATGCGCATTCATCCTGATGAAGAACGGCGCAACGATCATGCTGGAGACCAGCTGGGCGCTGAACACCGCCGAGCCGATTCCGGAAGGCAGCTGCGTTCTCTGCGGCAGCCGCGCAGGTCTCTCCCTGAAGAGCGACAAACTGGTGCTGAACAAGGTTGAGCTGGACCGTCCGATCCGCACCGAGGTGGACACCTCCGCCGGCGGCGTGGCATTCTACAGCGGCGCAAGCGCAACTCCCGCACAGACCGAGGCGTACAACTGGATCAAGTGCATCGTGGACGATACCGATCCCATCGTAAAGCCCGAGCAGGCTATGGTGGTATCCCAGATTCTCGAGGCGATCTACACCTCCTCGAAGACCGGCAAGGCCGTTTATTTTGACTGATTATGAAGAAAATCGTGATTTGCGGCGTGTGGCATGTCCACGCCGAAGGCTACACAAAGACTGCTATGGAACACGCCGAGGTCATCGGCGTATGGGATGCGGATGAAAAACGCAAGGCGGCATTCTGCGAGGAGCTGGGTCTGAAAGCCTTTGCTGACCTCGGTGAGCTTTTGGCATCCGGCGCTGACGGCGCCATCGTCTGCGCGGCGACGGACATCCACGCGGATGTGATCGTGCAGCTGGCGGCGGCGAAGATGGACATTTTCACCGAGAAAGTGCTGGCGCTGAGCGAGGCGGACTGCGACCGCATCGAAAAAGCCGTACAGGAAAACGGTGTGAAATTCGTGATTTCGCTGGTGCAGAAATACACTGCCGGTCCGCTGACGGTGAAATCCGTGATGGACAGCGGTGAGCTTGGCAAGATCAGCTACGTCCGCTTCCGCAACTGCCATTCCGGATCCTCGAGAGCATGGCTCCCGCCCCACTTCTACAGCGCAAAGGAATGCGGCGGCGGCGCGATGATCGATCTGGGTGCCCACGGCATGTATCTGATCGACTGGCTCTGCGGCGTTCCCGTGACGGTGAAATCCGTATTCGGCAATGCATCCGTCAATGAAGAGGCGAACCGCCGCAATCCCGACGGAGTTGAGGACAACGCGGTAACGGTGATGGGCTTCGCCGGCGGCGTGATCGCCGTGAACGAGACGGGATTTGTCTCCGGCAACTGCCCGATGATGCTGGAAGTGGACGGCGAAAACGGATTCGTCCGCTTCACCGCCGGCTCCGGTGTGATCAAGCGCACCGCTTCCACCGGCGGCAAGGACGAGTCTGTCCCCATGCTGGACGCTCAGCCCGCTCCCCTCCTTCAGTTCCTGACGGACAAAATCCTCCCCGGCTGCGGCATCGCCGAAGCCAGGGCGCTGACGCATCTGATGGTCGAGGCGTACAGGGGATAATGTTTTTTGCGGGAAACCCCTTTTGATAAAAGGGGTTTCCCGCACCCTTCCCCAAAACCCTTTGAGCAATATACAAATAAAGTGCAGCGGTACTTTATCGAAAAAAGTATCGCTGCACTTGTTTTTATTTTGCCGTAAAAGTTTAGGGGAGGGGTCCGGGGAACCCCCTTTTCAAAGGGGGTTCCCCGCTCGTCTCTCTTATTTACTCTCGAAGAAGAATTTGTTCAGTTCGTCAATGCGCTGCTGATCTGTGTTTTTCATGCTTTCGTAGGTAGAAACGATGTTGGCGTTGGAGCTGGCGGATGCGAAAACGATATCCTGGATCAGCTGGATGCGGCAGCTGGTGGAAGCATACAGATAGCCTCCTGCCAGCAGTCTGTTGTTGAAGATGATATCCAGCATCTCCACGGAATCCTTATCAGTGGCGTAGCGTGCTTTCATAACGGTCTCCGTATAGGCGGGCTGGACATGGCGGTAGCCCTCCGCACTCATTGCCTCCACGATCATACCGGTGCGGTCCATATTGTTGTTCGTGATCGGGATAACCACAGGATTATCACCGGAGCCGGCATAGTAACTTTCCTGCGACTCTTCCACCTTGGGC
>SVTS01000124.1 GCA_015063645.1 Oscillospiraceae bacterium
CCTTCCTCAGCAAAAATCGGGAGCATTTCAGCAAATGCCCTAGCAGTTGTTCCGTCCGGATGCGGACTGCCGTTCAGAAGCAGTATTTTCATGGGGGATTCCTTTCGGTGATGGATTATAGCATTTTTCTCATAATTACCTGACCGTTTTGCTTTGCCGCTTCAGTAAAACCAGCTTTTTGAAACAGTCGGATCGGTCCCTGATAGACATAATCATTCCTTTTTTCTGAGAGGGGCGTATATCCCTCAACTGCCGTGTATCCATTGGCTTTGGCATCAGCACATACTCTGTCAATGAGCATAGATGCAATGCCTCTGCCGCGATATCCGGGGGCAATTTCAAAGCATACAATGGAAACCGTTTTTCCGCATGCTTTTTTTCGTGCAAAATCCGGGACAAAACCGGAATAACTTTCCATATCTGCCGCATTGCACCAGCCGATGGATATATCTCCATCAAAAGCCAAATAACCGTGTATTTTGTTTTCGTGCAGCATTTTTACGGCGTATCTGCGAATGGTAGCTTTTACTCCGTTTGTTTTGAATTCGCTGACCATCTGCCGGATTGTTTCCGCATCCTGATTGGGGGATGTACAGTAGCATGGGCCGTTGGGATTTCCGTCGGTAAAAGCGCGATTATCAAAAAAGTCGAGGTAATCCTGTATCCGTGCAGGGGTTAGAGGTAAAATTGTTATACTCATATACTGTTTCCTCGCAGATGAATATTTTGATTTACCGGCCGTTTTGCCTTGGTGCCGATCAAAATGAATATTTAGCCGTCAGCTGTTTTTTGTTTTAACTGGATAACACATTCACAATGCCCCGTGCGGGGGAACATGTCAAAGGGTCTCGCCCGGGTGATCTGCCAGCCTGATTCAGCCAGAACGGCGGCATCCCGCGCCAGAGTGGCGGGATTGCAGGAGACATACACAATCCGCTTCGGCGAAAGCCGCGTCAGGGCGGCGAGCATTTCCGGCGAACAGCCTTTCCGGGGCGGATCGATCACAACGCAGTCAAAGTGAAGTCCCTCCGCTTCCGCCGTGGCACTGTCACCGCATCGGAAACGGATGTTGGCAATACTGTTGCTTTCCGCGTTGACAATTGCATCCCGAACAGCGGACGCGTTGATTTCAATGCCCGTTACCGATGCCTGCGGGGACAGGGCGGCAAGGGTCAGTCCAATGGTTCCCGTACCGCAGTAGAGATCCGCGGCGCTCTCGCCCGGCTGCAGATCCGCATAATCGGCAACGGTACGGCACAGATTCTCAGCAACGTCATGATTCACCTGATAAAATGCCGCAGGTGAAATCCGCAGTCGGAGCGAAAGAAATTCATCCGTCAGACAGTCCTCACCGATCAGCCTCTCATAGCGAACATGCGGATCCTCGGGCATCCCTTCGGCAAGAAACAGGCCGGCGACTGTATTGCCCAAACCGTACAGCATATATTCTGTCCACCGTTCAGCGGCAAGGCGAACGTCAGGGGTTAACTTCTCTGCGTGCAGGACGGCGGTAAATTGTCCGTCGGTGCTTTTTCGCGCGGCAAGGGCACGGATGGGAAGACCGGAGCGGAAGCCGTCAAGGGAAAGATGCGTCCTTTCTGCGATCTGCGCAAAAAGCGGCGGGAGAAGAGCGCACCCTTCCGGAGGCAAATCAATGTGCGTATTGGTTGAGGCGGCATAGTAGCCCGCCCGGTACTGCGCGTCCAGATGGAACACAGCTTTGTTGCGGTATGCATCGGGGGAAGCGGTGAAAATCGGCTCCCAGATTATTCCGTCAAATCGGCGCAGTGCACCGCGGACAGCCGCCTCCTTGCATTTTGCTTCCGCTTCGTAGCGGATATGTCGGAACAGGCATCCGCCGCACTCCGCGTAAATTCCGCAGTCCGGTGAACAGCGATCCGGGGATGGCGTTACGATCCGCAGAAGCCGGGCGTGAATATAGCGTTTTTTCACTTCGGTGATGATAACTTCAGCGGTATCGCCGGCAGCGGTACCCGGACAGAACAGCGCGATTCCATCCAGACGGGCGATGCCTGCACCGAGCAGGGAAGTATCGGTAAACGTGAGTATATGTTTTTCGCCGGAACGAACAGCCATACGGATTCTCCTGTGTGATTTTGATGTATATATTATAGTAAATTTTCGTCCTTTTGTCAACGCGGATGTGATGGATTGAGCAGACGGAGAAAAAAATTCACATAGTTTCATGCGTTCATGTGGGGTTCATATTTGCGTGCTATGATATACCCAAATAGGCATACTCCGGGCCGAAACGGAGAGCTGCCCATGGGCAGGGAAAGGTAAGCATATGAATGTAATCAAGTACGATGTGTTCCCCGGCGGAAAATATCACTGCCTTACCATGAGCTACGATGACGGTCGTGATTTTGATATCCGTCTGGCACAGATCTTCCGTGAAAACGGGATCAAGGGTACGTTTCATCTGAATTCCAACCATTTTGAGGGGAACAAGCCGGGTTTTGTTCAGCCGGATCAGTTTGCCGAGGTGTACGCCGGTCATGAGATTTCCTGCCATATGTACACGCATCCTTTCCCCACGGATAATCCCGATATATCTGTGCTTGAGGAAATTATTGAGGACCGCAAGGTGCTGGAGAAAGCAAGCGGCTATGTGATCCGCGGTATGTCTTATCCATACGGCAACTATGATGAGCGCGTGATCGCACTCTGCCGTGCCGCGGGGATGGAGTATTCCCGTACAACCAAGTCCACAAACGACTTCAAACTGCCGGAGAATTTCCTCGCATGGCATCCCACCTGCCATCACAAGCATAACCTGATGGAGAATCTGGAAGCGTTCTATGCGCCGTCCCGCTATAACCGGCTGAAGCTCTTCTATGTATGGGGTCACAGCTACGAGTTCAATAACGATAACAACTGGGGGCTGATCGAAGAGTTCTCAAAGAAGGCAGGCGGCCGTGAGGATACATGGTACGCCACCAATATCGAAATCGTGGATTATGTGAACGCTATCCGCGCACTCCGCGTCAGCGCAGACCGGACAATGGTCTATAATCCCTCCGCGATTGAAGTGTGGTTTACCGTCAATGGAAACACCGTCAGCGTCAAACCCGGCGAGACTTTTAAGCTGTAAGATACATATTGGCGGGGAATCCGGATATAAACGGATTTCCCGTCAAAACTTTTCGCCATCCTATTGCATTTTCCGAATATTTCGTGTATAATACTATACATAAACCTTGATGGAAGAATGCATCGGATTTATGTGCCGAAGAGAGCTGCGGGATGGTGCGACGCAGTGCATGTGCCGGTGTTTCCGCTTCCGGAGTTTCCGGTGAAAGCCGGAGGGTGCGCCCTCTACCGCGCAGTCGAGTGGCCGCTCAGGCGGCAATTTGGGTGGCAACACGGAGTCTCTTCGTCCCATGTGAGTGGACGGGGGATTTTTTATTTTCAAAATTATTATGCAAGGAGACTGAAACCATGCTGGATATCAAATTTCTCAGAGAGAATCCTGAAATTGTCAAGCAGAATATCAAAAATAAATTCCAGGATTCCAAACTCCCCCTCGTTGACGAGGTGATCGCCCTTGATGCGGAACGCCGCCGCGTAATCAGTGAAGCGGATGAACTCCGCGGCAGCCGCAACAAATTCTCCAAGATGATCGGTGCGCTGATGGGACAGGGTAAGCGTGAAGAAGCCGAGGAGATGAAGAAGAAAGTTACCGAAAATGCTGCAAAACTGGCTGAGGATGAAAAGCTGGAGGCGGAGCTGGACGAGAAGATCAAGAAGATCATGATGATCATCCCCAATATCATCGATCCCTCTGTGCCGATCGGTAAGGATGACTCCGAAAACGTGGAGATTCAGAAGTACGGCGATCCGGTTGTCCCGGATTTTGAAATTCCGTACCACACCGATATTATGGAGCGCTTTGCCGGTATCGATCTGGATTCCGCACGACGCGTTGCCGGCAACGGTTTCTATTACCTCATGGGCGATATCGCACGTCTCCATTCCGCTGTTATCTCCTACGCCCGTGATTTCATGATTGAGCGCGGCTTTACCTACTGCATCCCGCCCTTCATGATCCGTTCCGACGTGGTTACCGGCGTTATGAGCTTTGCTGAAATGGAAGCCATGATGTATAAGATCGAGGGTGAGGATCTCTACCTCATCGGTACCAGTGAACATTCCATGATCGGTAAGTTCATCGATCAGATCATTCCCGAGGCGGAACTCCCCTATACGCTGACCAGCTACTCCCCCTGCTTCCGTAAAGAGAAGGGTGCCCACGGCATCGAGGAGCGCGGCGTTTACCGTATCCACCAGTTCGAAAAGCAGGAAATGATCGTTGTCTGCAAGCCTGAGGAATCCATGATCTGGTATGACAAGCTCTGGCAGAATACCGTGGATCTCTTCCGTTCCATGGATATTCCGGTTCGTACTCTGGAGTGCTGCTCCGGCGATCTGGCTGATCTGAAGGTGAAATCCTGCGACGTGGAAGCGTGGTCTCCCCGTCAGCAGAAGTATTTCGAAGTGGGCAGCTGCTCCAATCTGGGCGATGCACAGGCGCGCCGCCTGAAGATCCGCGTTGCAGGCGAAAACGGTAAGTATCTGGCTCACACGCTGAACAATACCGTTGTTGCACCGCCGCGTATGCTGATCGCATTCCTGGAGAATAACCTGAACGCTGACGGTTCCATCAATATTCCTGTGGCTCTCCGTCCCTACATGGGCGGCAAAGCCAAACTGATCCCCTGCAAGTAATAAACGCATACGGGCACGGACTGAAAAGCCTGTGCCCGCTTGAATTTTCAACAGATAAAAGGAGAGAATGTATGGATCTTATGCAAATGATCCGCGAGAAGCGGATTCTTCTTGTGGCACACCGCGGCGTATGCGGTGCCAATATTCCCTGCAACTCCATGGCGGCATTCCGTGCCGCTGTGCATCACGGCGCCGATATCGTGGAGCTTGACGTGGAGCGGTCTTTGGACGGAGAGCTGTTCATTCAGCATCCCGGTATGGAATTCGTGCATCTGCGCCTGCGGGATTCCATCAAAAATTATCCCGCTGCTGTTGTAGAGAATTTCGTGCTGTCCAACGCGGATCACGTTCGCACGGAGCATAAAATTGCCCGGCTTGAGGAAGCTTTGACATATCTCCGCGGCAAGTGCATTGTAAATATCGATAAATTCTGGGAAAATCCCGAAAAGATAGCAGCGCTTGTCCGCCGCCTTGGCATGGAGAATGACGTTATCATCAAAACAGCCAATAAGCCGCAGTATCTGGATGATGTGGAGAAATATGCTCCCGACATTCCGTTTATGACTATCGCCACGGATGAAGATACAACTCATGAAATGCTGATGAAGCGGAATATCCGTTACATAGGTACAGAAGTGCTCTTCTCCGATGAAAGTGCTCCCGTAGCTTCCAAAACATATATCGATAAGATGCACGCAGACGGAAAAATCGTCTGGGTGAACTCCATCGTGTATAATTACAAAGCGGTCCTCTCCGCCGGTCATAATGACGATACCGCCATCGAACGGGATCCGGAATTCGGCTGGGGCTGGCTTGCCGACCGCGGATTCGATCTGATCCAGACCGACTTCATCTATCCCTGCCGTACATTCCTGGAAGCAACCGGCAGACGGAATAAGTGAGTTTCTGCATGAAGAAAATCATTTTCAGTACTGACTGGGGAACGGACTGCGACGATGTGGTGGCTCTGCGTGTCATCACATCCGCAGTGCGCCGCGGAGAAGCGCAGCTTCTGGGCGTTGTCATCAACGAATGGAGCGAATACGCCGCGGCGTCCCTTCTGGGATTTCTGGATTATGAGGGACTGCACGGTATTCCTGTGGCACTGGATCGGAACGCCACTGATTACGGCGGCGTACACCGCTATCAGAAACGTCTGGCGGAAAGTTGCGGGCAGAAATATTCCGATGCGGACTGCGAAGAGCCCGTCCCCATGCTTCGCCGCCTTCTGGCGGAAAGCGATGGAGAGGTAACTGTTGTCGAAGTCGGCTATCCGCAGTGCCTGGCGGCATTGGCGGAAAGTGCGCCGGACAGTATCTCCCCCCTTGACGGACAGGAGCTGATCCGCCGCAAGGTCACGAGGCTGTGGCAGATGGCGGGGAACTTCGTAAACGAAGAACGCGGCTCCGAGCATAATCTGAATGTAAATGCGCGCTGTGCCCGCGGGGGATCGGTCGTCTGTGAAAAATGGACATCACCGATTACATTCCTCGGCTGGGAAGTGGGCGCGTCGGTGATCACAGGAGATAATCTGCCCGCGGAGGATGCGCTGGCGCAGGCAATGGCGGATCACGGACATCCGGGAGGACGCTCGTCCTGGGATCCCATGACAGCCTGTGCGGCTCTGTGCGGATCGGCGGAAGCGGCAGGATACACCAGCGTCCGCGGCTGGGTGCACGTAGATCCTGTCACAGGTGAGAATTCATTCCGGCGTGATCCGGCGGGCAATCACGAGTATCTGGTGAAAATCCACTCGGATGCATATTATGCTGCGCAGATCAATACGGTTCTGTAAAATAAAACAGCGAAACTATGGGCTGTACTCTAAAGGACAGTTTTAAAAATACGGCATATCTCGAAAGGGATATGTCGTATTATGCATTTGTGTCCACAAAAGCAGTGCTTGTCAGGAAATTTGACAAGTTATAGGTGAACAAAAAAAGGCTCCCTTGTGTAAAGGGAGCTGTCAGCGAAGCTGACTGAGGGATTGTTCCACGAGGTGATCAATATATTCGCAAACACCCCGAAAGTTTTTATGTATTTCCGTATTCGGTTTTCT
>SVTS01000125.1 GCA_015063645.1 Oscillospiraceae bacterium
TTTGCACAGACTCATGAATCGGTCACCCGTGCGTCCCTCGCGATAGCAGGCAGTGCAGAAGGACGGAATGTGTCCCTGTTCCATCAGCCAGCGGACAACTTCATCCAGCGTCCGCTGATCGGATACGTCAAACTGCTCGGAATCGTGGGGACGTTCCTCTTCCGTGTATCCGCCGACGGATGTGCGGGATGCGCCGCTGATCTGGGAAATGCCCACCTGCAGTGCGCGCTCGCGTACAGCCTGCGTCTCACGGGTGGAAATGATCATGCCGGTATATGGAACCGCAATGCGGATGCAGGCGATGATCTTTTCGAAGATATCATCGGAAATACCGTTGTCAAACGTGTCGGGATCAATATCGTCTGCTCTCTTCAGACGGGGGACGCTGATCGTGTGAGGACCGACGCCGTGTACAGCTTCCAGATGCTCAGCATGCATCAGAAGACCGGCGAATTCATATTTGTACAGCTCCAACCCGAACAGTACACCCAGCCCGACGTCGTCGATACCGCCCTCCATGGCGCGGTCCATCGCTTCGGTGTGATAGGCATAATTGTGCTTCGGTCCTGTGGGATGCAGCTGGAGATAACTTTCCTTGTGATACGTTTCCTGGAAGAGGATGTATGTACCGATACCCGCCTCTTTCAGCTTACGGTAATTTTCCACCGTGGTGGCGGCAATGTTGACGTTCACCCGGCGGATGTCACCGTTTTTGTGATGAACACTGTAAATCGTATTGATGCATTCCAAAATATATTCGATGGGATTGTTCACAGGATCCTCGCCGGATTCGATGGCAAGACGCTTGTGACCCATGTCCTGCAGCGCAATGACCTCGGCACGGACTTCCTCCTGCGTCAGTTTCTTGCGGCAGATATGCTTGTTCTTGGCGTGATACGGACAGTAGACACAACCGTTAACGCAGTAATTGGAAAGATACAGCGGCGCAAACATGACGATGCGGTTGCCGTAGAACGCCAGCTTGATCTCCCGTGCCAGCTGGAGAATCTGCTCATTCTTTTCCGGAATATCGCACGCAAGAAGCACGGATGCTTCTCTGTGGCTGAGTCCCTTGCATTCCAGAAGTCCGTTTTCCCGGCGGGGACGTGCTTTTTCCAGAATTTCATCGATCAGCGCTTCGTTGTGCTTGTTGGCTTCGGCATAAGCCAGGGTTTCGCGGATCTCCTCGTCGGAGATGAATTCTTCTGCCTTCAGCGATTTGGGATTGTAGTTTGACATAGTTGTTCCTTTCTCCCGGGTCAGGTGTCCTTTCCCGTCAGATAAAATATTGAATTGTATATTACCGGCTGAAGCCTGCCGCGTCCCCGCGGGTACTTACAGCCTTATAACCTATTGCATCCATGCGGTCGGCAAGATCCCGGAGATTCTGCGCCGATTCCGCACCGTTTGAGATTTTTCCGTCATACAGCGCATACTTGGCGCGTACGGATTCGGGAGATAGATTGGGCATGACCACGTTGGCGCCGGAGAGAATGCCTTTCTCGCGTCCCCGCGCTTCCAGCGTTCCCAGTGCCGTGGTGGCAGGCAGCAGAACGGAGGGACAGATCATACGTACAAGGGAAAGCAGATAGCAGGTGAGCTCCACACTGCCCGCTGGTCTGTCGGCAAAATCCGTGTCCCTGTGCGGAATAAACGGACCGATACCGCACATGTGCGGCTTGAACTCTTCGATAAATTTCAGATCCCGCGCCAGATGTTCGCTTGTCTGATAGGGGGAACCGACCATAAATCCGCATCCGACCTGATATCCGATCTCTTTCAGATCGGTAAGACAGCGCATACGGTTATTGTGGGACATTTCCGCCGGATGAAGCATGCCGTAGTGCGCGGCATCTGCCGTCTCATGCCGGAGCAGATACCGGTCAGCCCCTGCATCGTACAGACGCTGATAACTCTCGCGCGAGCGTTCGCCAAGTGAAAGCGTTACCGCGCAGTCGGGAAACTCTGCCTTGATCTGCCTGATCAGTGCACATAGCCGCTCATCTGTGAACCATCCGTCCTCACCGCCCTGCATCACAAACGTGCGCAGACCGAGAGCGTATCCCTCGCGGCAGCAGAGGAGAATCTCTTCCTCGGACAGCCGATAGCGTTCACAGTGCGGATTTCCTGCGCGGATGCCGCAGTAGTAGCAGTTGTTTCTGCAGATGTTGCTGACCTCAATCAGTCCGCGGATGTAGACGTGATTGCCGTAAATCCGCCGGCGGATCTCCACCGCAAGGGAAGCGGCGAGCGCCTGTGCTTCCGCATCACGGTTTTCAATCAGAAAGAGATATTCCTCTTCGCTCAGCGAATGACGGTCAGCCAGCATGCGCAGAAGTTCTTCTGTGCGTTTATTCATGGGTAATTACATTGGAATACGCGGTTTTGACACTGATGCCGGACAGCTTGCCGATTTTGCCCGAGAGGGCGGCAATGGTGTCCTGCGGCGCATCAATGGCGATGCTGACAATACTGATGTGCTTTTCCCGGTAGGGAATGCCCATGCGCCCGATGATAAAAGCACTGTAATCATGGAGCAGGGAATTGAGCTGTTCTACCGAATCGGGATTTTCTACAATAATGCCCATAACGGCAACCCGTGTTTCCATAATGCCTCCGAAAAATAAAATGCCGCACCGGTGAAGGTGCGGCAAAAAATACGGACAGATATCCCGTGTATGTATTATTTCGGCACCTTTCACTCGGATATACGATCCTTATGTCAGGATACCTATATTATACACAGCAGATGGAGTTTTGTCAAGTGACCAAGTCACAGAAGAAAGTATTCAGCGATTCTTTTTGCGCAGCAGGATCAGCATGACAGCGGACAGAATGATAAGTGCAAGACCGATCAGATACGTCCACCAGAACAGATAGGAATACAGAATCACAAAATCCATCAGCGTCCACGATTCAATCGTCATCCGGTACAGCCCGAGAATGAACGGGAGGATGAGAGGGAAGATTCCGAGGCAGAGTGTAATGATCCAGAGCAGACGTTTTTTCAGTAATTTTTTCACGGATCCTTTTCCTTTTCAAAGTACAGAATGAAATTCAGCGGCGGCATCCTGAGGCGGATTACAATTTCAGAGATGCCAGCATGTGGCAGACAAGCTGATACATCCGCTCTGCAGAGGAGACAGACAGCTGCTCAGAGGGCGTGTGGATGTCAAACATGTCGGGACCGATGGAGATCATGTCCATCTCCGGAATTTCACGGCTGAGCAGACCGCATTCAAGCCCCGCATGAATGCCGATGATTTTTCCCTCGTGCCCCAAAACAGCGCGGGCGGATGCCAGATATATTTCCTGCATCCGGGAATCGCGGCGAAAATCCCATCCGGGATAGCGGCTGTAATGCTCACAGCTGAATCCGCACAGCACGGCACATGATTCCAGCAGATCGCAGATGTCATCCAGCTTGGATTCCACGGAGGAACGGGAGGAGACGGTGATTTTCGCTTCCTCACCGGATGCGTGAATAACAGCCGTGTTGGAGGAAGATTCCACAAGATCGGGAATTCCTGTGCTCATGGACAGAGGTCCGCAGGGAAGTACGCGCAGAAGCGCCAGAACAGCTTTGGAATCATCCCGGGAAAGAACGGATCCGGCGTAATCTTCAAGGGTGATTTCGCAGCGGAACGCACTGTCCGCCGGTGAAAGTTCCCGGGCAATACGGTTCGCTTCCTCGGCAATAAGGGATTTTGCAAGGGCGGCATCCTCGGGCAGAATCCATGCCTCGCATTCACGGGGAATGGCGTTGTCCTTGTCTCCGCCGTCCAGGCGGATGAGGCGGAAATCACCGGCTTTCGAGAGAATGCGTGCGCAGAGCTTCAGCGCATTGCCGCGTCCCCGGTTGATATCCTCACCGGAATGACCGCCGCAGAGACCGGTGACAAATACCCGAATCGCCTTTCCCCGGGCAGTTTCTGCCGTACAGCTGCGTCGGAAATCGCTTCGTACACCGCCGGCACAGGCAGCCGTGGCAAATGACTCTTCGCAGGAATCCAGATTGATCATCATGCGCCCGCGAAGCAGGGATTTATCAAAGGCACGCATGCCGTCCATGCCTACTTCTTCTGCCGTGGTGAACAGACATTCCAGTGCCGGATGGGGGAGCGTGCTGTCGGCAAGGATTGCCATCATGGATGCAACGGCGAAGCCGTCATCAGCGCCCAGTGTGGTTCCGTCCGCACGCAGACGGTCGCCTTCCCTGATGATGCGGATACCGTCGGTGTCAAAATTGTGGGCGGAGTCCGCATTTTTCTCACAGACCATGTCCGTGTGTCCCTGCAGAACAATTGTCGGTGCATTTTCATACCCGGCTGATGCAGGTTTGCGGATCAGAACATTGTGCGACGCATCCGTGTATGCGTCCAGCTGATGTTCTTTAGCGAACTCCATCAGATAAGCGGCGATCTTTTCCTCATTATAAGATGCGCGGGGAATTGCGCTGATTTCATAGAAATAGTCAAGCAGATGCTTCATTCTGACCTCCGGATTGTGTTTTCATTTAACTATATGATACCACATTTTCCGCTGCCGCGCAACAAATGTGATGGATTTTACGAAAATTTCACGGGAAGATGTTTCTTTTGCGGGACAAATATGATATAATATATAAAGATAATGATGAACAGGCGGGGTAACTATGAGTAATGCACTTCAGAAACTGACGGATGTTCTGCGCGCATTTTCCGATAAGGAAAGCAAGCGATGTTTCACATCTGCAGTGATCCTTGCGGCAGGGATCGGCAGCCGTTTCGGCAACGAAAAAGGACGCAAGCAGTTCTGCCCGGTTTGTTCCGTCCCGGCATTGGTTCACACACTGCGCGCTTTCGAGGCGAGTGATTATATAACGGAGATCGTGGTTGTCACAAGAGCGGAAGATATCCGCCGCTGTGAAGAATACAGAGATGAATACGGCTTCAAAAAGATAAAATCCATCATCGTCGGCGGAGATGACAGACAGGCGTCGGCAAAACGGGGACTGGACGCCATATCGGATGAAGCGGAATTCATCGCTATTCACGACGGCGCCCGCTGCCTGATCACCCCGGAGATTATCGGAGCGACGGTGAAAGCTGCTTACGGAAGCGGCGCAGCCATTGCCGCACAGAAATCCACCGATACAGTCAAGCGTGTTTCCGCAGGCGGATCGGTAGAGGAAACGATCGACCGGGAAACGGTCTGGCTGGCGAAGACCCCGCAGGTTTTCCTCGCCAATATGTACCGCGCGGCGGTATATACGGCGGATAAAGATCATTTCCGTGGGACGGATGACAGCTCTCTCGTGGAACGTCTTGGCTTCAAAGTCACGCCGGTGGACTGCGGCAGTGAGAATATCAAGCTGACCACACCGGTGGATGTCCATGTGGCGGAAGCAATACTCAGATACAGAAACGGGGAGGAATCCTGATGAGAATCGGACACGGTTATGACGCGCATCGCTTCGGCGGAAGCCGTCCTTTTGTGATTGGCGGAGTAAAAATCCCCTGTGATGTGACGCTGGATGCCCATTCGGACGGGGATACTTTGGCGCATGCCGTTATTGATGCGCTTTTTGGTGCGGCTGGAATGCCCGATATCGGCGCGCAGTACCCGGATACGGCGGATGCCTATGATGGGATAGACAGTATGCTTCTGCTGAAGGATGCCGCAGAGAAAGTGGCGGCTGCCGGATTTGCACCGGAATATATCGACTGCACAATTGTTGCGCAAACGCCTAAAATGGCGAAGCATATCCAGCAGATGCGAGCCAACATCGCTGCGGCATGCGGAGTGGATGTTTCCCGCGTAAATGTGAAAGCGACAACGGAAGAGCGCATGGGCTTTACCGGTGAAAAACTGGGTCTGGCAGCACATGCGGTCTGTTTGCTGAAAGAATAGGCGGATGCGGAAAATGCTCCGCCGAGGCGGAGCATTTTCTGTATCTGAATCGGCATCTGCGGCGTTTGTCAGCACACGTCCTGCTTTTTTTGATGTCCGGACGCCGCTTCATTCCTCTTGTTTTTCTCGAGCTTTCGCTCACTATATCATATGGCATCCGCCGAATTTTGACACGAAGGCGGCTGTCATGCCATTGCCGCGATCGGAACTGCCTGCGTGATTTTTGCTCAGACAGCTCTCCAGCGGCACAAAAATTGCAGACTGAATAGGAGAAATTTTATTATGAAAATTCTGACTTCCCCCTCACTGCTCGCGTGTGATTTTCTGCATCTTGCCGATGAGGTGAAGCGTGCCGCCGATGCAGGCGCCGACTGGCTTCACTGTGATGTTATGGACGGCATGTTTGTGCCGAATATCAGCTTCGGATTTGATATCATCGGTAAGATCCATACGGTGACGGATGTTCCGCTGGATGTACATATGATGACGTCTGCACCGCAGAATTATATTGAAGTGATCCGAGATACCGGCGCTTCCGTGGTTACGGTTCATAACGATATCGGTCTTTCTGACGCAGAGTTGATCGGTATCTTTACCAAAATCCGTTCCTGCGGTATGAAGCCCGCTGTATCCCTCCGCCCGAAAATTCCGGCAGAGTCCGTTTTCCCGCTCCTTCCGTACGTGGATATGGTGCTGGTGATGACGGTGGAACCTGGATTCGGCGGTCAGAAGTTCATGGCGGATATGCTCCCGAAAATTGCGGAGATCCGCCGTGAAGCGAATAAACTCGGCAAGGAGATCGACATCCAGGTGGACGGCGGTATCAATGCGGAAAATGCGGCAAAGTGCGCCTCAGTCGGTGCCAATGTGTTCGTGGTCGGAACCGCATCCTTCCGTGCGCCTGATATGAAAGCA
>SVTS01000012.1 GCA_015063645.1 Oscillospiraceae bacterium
ACCGAGTTCTTGTACCAGTTCACCGTCTTGATCTCGTACTTTCCAGGCTCGTTCGCGTCTACGCTATGGTCCGGCTTTTCACCTGCAACGGGAATCGCACAGTTACGGATTCCGATATAGTTGCAGGTTTTGAACCTTTCCTTTGCCGCAAATGCCGATATCGGCAGCACGCTGAGTATCATAATCATGCAGAGCATTGCAGCAAATATTCTCTTGAAATGTGTGCGCTTTTTCATTGAGTATATCTCCTTATTTTTCAGTCATTTGTTCGCTTGAATGAAAGCTGACTTTTCTGCCGCAGTGTGGACAGTACTGTGTATCTGCGGTAAGCATGATTTTACAGTACGGACAGTGGAAGTGCATTCTTTTGTAGGTGTCAAATAATGTTCCGACAGACAAAAACCTTTTGCAGGACGGGCAGAAAAAACGCCATGCTCCCGTGATTTGTCCGCAGTTTTTGCAGACTTTCAGCTTTTTCATGACATACGGCCCCATACCGAAGGATGCAAGCCGCAGGTATTTATCACTTTTGGTGTAGTCAATCATTGAAGCGTCCTCCGTAAATGAGCTGTTTACCGCATCGCGGACATAACACATCGGAGACGGATACTTTTGTTCCGCAGAATTTGCAGTATTCCGGTGTGTTCTCCCATGGAGCACAGGCGACACATTCCAGCGCATCTGCGTTGAACATGGCATCCATGACCCATTTCCCACACCTGTGGCATAAACTGAAACACGCTTTTCCCTCTGTGTCCCATGCTGTCTCAAGTTCTATCTCGGGAGATTCTGCGCGGTACGGCTTTGTAGTGCATAGCAGTGCCCCCGTCAGATCGCAGTAGAACCTGTATCGGTTGCCTCCTGAATCGGTAACGATTTTATACGCTGCAGTTTTCTTCTTTTGCATACAAAAATCTTTCCTCCTTTTGTGTGCTGCCGGTCTCTTGCATATATTTCCTGAAAACAGCACTGATGAATCGTTGACTGAATCGATATTTTATGCTATACTATATTCATAATGGACGGGGCGGTCTCCGGATCCGTTGGCGCGTGCCCGGAGACTCAGCGGAGTGATCCGCTATAAGGTACCCCTGTCTTCTTTGGACTGAAGGCAAGATTTATACCCTCTTATATTCCTTGCAAGTATTATTTTACAGATTTTCGGATTTTTGTCCCCCACCCAAATGGGCAAAAGGTGGGGAAAAAACAAAAATATTTCAGTTTTTTCGATGAATTTCCGAAAAGCGGAGGAACAAATCATGAGAAAATCACTTGCATGCATCTTAACGGGAATTTTTCTGCTGCCTCTCATACTGGGCGGGCTTTGCGGCTGTTCCGACAATTCACTGCTTGATCCGGACGATCCACTCACTCTGACCATCTGGCACGTTTACGGGGAGCAGGCAGATGCTCCCATGAATCTGCTGATTGAAGAATTCAATGAAACGGTCGGACGTGAAAAAGGAATCCGGGTGCAGGTTACAAATGTAACCGGAACGTCTAAAATTCTGGCACAGCTGACGGATGCACAGGCAGGCAAGCCGGGAACGCCGGAGCTGCCCGATCTCTTTTCCTGCCATACGCAGAATGCGCCGTCGCTCGGTATCGACAATCTGCTGGACTGGAATGAGTATTTCTCCGGAAAAGAACTGAAAGCGTATGTCCCCGCATTCATCGACAGCGGCATGATTGACGAAAAGCTGATTGTGTTTCCCGTCTCTAAATCCACCTATGCGCTCTTCATCAACGGATCGCAGTTTGCCCGTTTCTCAAAAGATACGGGCGTGACCCTGGACAGCCTGTCCGACTGGGAGGGGTTCTTTGCAGCTGCCGAAAAATATTATGCATGGTCGGGGGGGCGTCCTTTCTGTGCACTGGACTATCTGATCCGCCATATGGAGCTTGATCTTCTGTCCCGGTACGGAGAGTTGGAATACACGGAAAACGGGTGGTACGATGAGAGTGACAGCGCACTCAGAGAATCCTTCTCCATGTTTGCGCAGGCACTGGCAAAGGGGCATATCGTCGTATCCGATCTGTATGCCAATACGCAGGTTATGACCGGCGAGGTTCTCTCCGGGATCGGATCTTCGGCAGCTGTAGGATATTATAATGATACTGTCACCTATCCTGACAACACATCCGAACCGATGGAGCTGCAGGTACTCCCTCTGCCGAAATCAGGCGGCAAAAAGGAATACATGCCTCAGACCGGCGTAGGTCTGTGTGCTTTCAGAACGACTGAGCAGAAAGCGGAAGCCGCATATGAATTTGCCAAATGGTTCACGGAAAGTGAGCGGAATCTTGATTTTGTTGTCAGCACGGGCTACATGCCGGTGACAAACGGTGCGTTTGATAAAATCAAATCCTACGAGTTCACCGATGCGGCTTATGAAGCGCTTTACTCCGCTATTAAAGTGATGCATGAAGAATACATTCCCGTTGTCCGTCCGGATTTTGCGGGATTTTACGATAAGACAAATGCACTGTACAAGGGTATTCGTGAAATGTGTCCCGGGCTGGCTGCACGGGCGGAAAAAGGGGAAAGCACGGACAAGCTGACAGAGGAGCTCTGGGCATTTTTCTGCAGCATTGACTGAAATGGGGTGGAATCATGCGTAAGATTTCCACCGTACGGAATTCCGGCATTTCTTCCGTCAGAAAGTATTCCGAGTGGTCACTGAGAAGCAAACTGTTTGTGTATATGCTGTTTCTGGCACTGCTGCTGCTTCTGATACTGACTGCAGGACTTGTCGTGTTCGGTCGTACGACAAGTACGGAAGATACTTTTTATGAGGCTCTGGATATTCAGATGGAGGTGTTCGAGAAGGATGTTTCTGCTCATTTCGATCATCTCGCCGCCTCGGCAATCACCCTGTCCGAGAAAATGACGGATATTCTTGAAGCGTATCTGCATCGGAAGGGGGTATCCCTTCCTTCTCTGAACGATTCCGTAGAGGATGCCGCGGCTGTGCAGGCGGCAATGATAGAACCGCTTCAGAGTAAACTATTTGAGACGGACTGTTCCGGCGCGTTTGTCATGCTGAACGCTACCGTCAATACGGCGCTTCCCGATGCGGCTTTTTCCAGAACCGGTCTGTATCTGCAGATCAACGGTTATACGCCCTCCGATCCTGATGTTCTGATGTACCGCGGATTTACCGATATCGCCAAAGCACACGGGATCATGCCGCACCGGAAATGGCGGCTTGAATTCCGCACCGATCTGTTTCCCGATTACGCGGAGATACGGGCAGATGCAGCGCTGCCGCTTGAGAGGGCATATCGGATTACGGAGCTGTTCGTCCTGCCGGGAACCTCGGAAAACGTACTTTTACTGACGGTTCCCATGCTTGGCGCAGACGGAAGTTTTTATGGCATATGCGGATACGAAATCAGTGCCAGCTATTTTATGACCTATCATGCGCAGCCGTCAAAGCTTGCACATCTCAGCTGTCTTCTGACAGCGTATCACGAAAATATCCTGATTACCTCAGAATCGCTCAGCTGCGGCGGATCAAACGGATATTTTCATGCACTTACGGATGATTATGCGATTATCCGGCGGGACGGCGGACTGACCGATTTTCAGTCAGATACATATACCTACCGGGGAATAACCAAAAAACTTTCCCTTTCTGCCGATTCGGGGGAATATCTTATTGCCGTTATGGTTCCGCGGTCGGATTATGACCGCGCATTTCTGGCAAGTACGGCGCAGAATGTTGTTCTGCTTGTTCTGCTGCTGTTTTTCACGGTAAGTTTCTGCCGGTATTGCAGCAAACGGTTCCTGTCTCCGCTGCTTTCCGCACTGGAAGAGATCAAATCCGATAAACGGGATAAGGCAAGTTCGGATATTCCTGAAATTCTGGATCTGATCGAGTATCTGGACCGACAGGATAAAGCGCACGGCGAGACGGTGAATGCTCTTACGCAGAAGCATCAGGAAGCAGAAAATGAAAAAATCCGCCTGCAGGCGGAGTATGAAACGGCATTGAGCGAATTCAACAGGATCGAAGCGGAATACAGCAGCGCGCAGAGCGAGCTGAGCCGTATACAGACGGAGCTTGAGCGGCTGGCCTATTCACGCAAAACGGAGATTGATCCGGCAGATTATCAGTATTTCCTGGCGGGACTGGAGACGCTGACGGAAGCGGAACGGAATGTTTTTGAATACTATCTTGCGGGAAAGACCGCAAAGGAAATCCTTGCGCTGACCGGTGTCAAGGAAAGTACACTGAAATACCATAATCACAATATTCTGGGAAAGCTCGGCGTATCGTCCCGCAAACAAATGCTTCGCTATGCGGAGATCATGCGTCATCAGCGGGAAGAGACGGAAAATTAAGGACAGGGGATCATCCCCTGTCCTTGTTTTTTGCCTCAAATATATGCACATTCCCGAGCAGTTTTACTTTTCCGTTATCCACCAGAATAGCTCCTTCCATACATTGGGTCGCATACACCGTTTTTTTTCGTTCTGACAGAACCCGGCGGATGGATTCCTTTTGTTCCTCTGATCCTGTGTAATGAACCTCCAGATAAAAATCGCGGAGATAGGGCAGTCCCCGGTAATACCCGAATGTGGGGTAATCTTCATCGGGGGACAGATGGTATTCAGCAAGCTGCAGAACAGCACCTGCACTGTAGCCCATGATGATGCCGGTGTGTTGCAGCAGAACTTCCTCCAAGGCAAATTCTCTGATTCGCTCCATCATCCGGTCGGGAAGACCGCCGGGAAAATACACAATGTCCGCCTTGCGGATGATTTCTTTTGCAGATTCCGGCGTGTCCCGATAATACTGCACAAACGTGATATTATCCTCGGAAATACCATAAGATAGAAACCCGGCGGTGATGCCGCCGTAATATTTTCCGTTTTCTTTGCCGTAAAGCAAATCCCAATCTTCCGCGCACCTGACGCGGCTGTCCCGGAAAGCAAAGGGAATTACCGCCACTTTGTGATGGGGCTTTATATACGCACGCAGTGTGTCAAACAGCCACGGTTCACTTAAATTATAGCCTTCAAGAAGAATATGTGTCATAGTTGTTCTCCTGAACAGATGGAAAGTATGATTTCTGATTATAGCACACAAATTCTTTATTTGCAAGTCATTTTTCAGATTGTCAGCATGTATGTATACATGTATTTCTTTGCTTTTACTTGTTTTTTCTCCTGCAGTATGCTATAATACTTTTGTGAAATCAATGAAAAAAAGGTGATATTATGCAGATTTCGGCGAAAATAAGCGAAAAGTTCCTTCCGATCACAGCGGAGATCGGGTACTGCGGAACGGATGAATCCTTTCTTTCTTATGATGAGAGGGACAGGATACTCACAGCGGAGTACACGCAGGAGGTACTGAACAAGTACGAAAAGATTCGTGCGGTCGGTATGCGCGTATGCCAGACACATATGACCTATCTGCCTTCCCACCGTCCGCGCATGGACGAATATGCGGAATACGAGGCATATTTTATGCCGCTGTATGAAAAAGAGATCACCCTGACAGCGCAGATGGGATGCCCCACAACGGTAATGCATCCGTATTTCACCGATGACGCGGTAAAAAGCCGTGAGGTCAATGTAAGATTGATTGAACGGATGCTGCCGATGCTGGAGAAAAACGGCGTTATCTTGTCTCTTGAGAATATTTACGGTGCGGCATACGGCGAAGCGCATCATTCTGCCGCGGAGGATATGCTGTATTATGCGGAATGTTTCCGCAGTCCCTACGTAGGTATCTGCCTGGATACGGGACACGCGGTGATCCGCGGACAGGATCCCTCTGCCATGCTGCGCAAAACGGCACCGTACCTGACCGCACTGCATGCTCATGCGACAGTGCCGGGGATGGATCTGCATACGATCCCCTGTACGGTGGGACAGAAAATCAAGTGGACAGAAATAGCACAGATCCTGAAAGAATCTCCCTACAAAGGGACTTTCAATATGGAAATCAAACCGCCGTCCCAGCTGAGCGAAGCGGCATCCGTATTGTTTTATCAGCTTGCGTACCGGATTGCCTGGGATCTGCTTGGAGAGGAATAAAGACTTATGTGCGTAGGGAAGGAATTCCCTGTACGCTGAAAAAAGGAGATATACTATGTTTTCACTGAAATTCATCGCTGCCGGTAAGGCATTTTCCACGCTTACGGAAATGGTGCCCGCACCGTATTTCCGCCGCTCTTTTACGGTGGAGAAGGATGTGGGCAGCGCATCCCTGACGATCTGCGGGCTGGGATTCTATGAGCTTTTCCTGAACGGTGAGCGAATCACCAAGGGGTATCTGGCGCCGTATATCTCCGCACCGGATGATATTCTGTATTATGACAGCTACGATCTGGGCGGCAAGCTGAAACAGGGCAAAAACACCATCGCCTTCATGCTGGGCAACGGTATGCTCAACTGCCCCGGCGGAGCAGTCTGGGATTTTGAAACGGCCCGCTGGCGCAGTGCGCCTAAGCTGGCACTGTCCTTTGAAGGAAAATACGCGGACGGGGAAGTATTCGCTTTTGAAGCGGATGAGGAATTCCGCTGTGCACCTTCGCCGATTTATTACGATGATCTGCGTGTGGGCGAATTTTACGATGCCCGCCGGGAGATCCCCGGCTGGAATCTGCCGGAATTCGATGACAGCGGATGGACACCGGCTATCCCGGCAGAAACACCCCGCGGAGAGTGCCGCATTACCTCGGCAGAACCGATCGTGATCCGCGAATGGCTGAAACCGGCGGAGATCCGCCGTGCATCCATCGGCAAACTGCCGGCGGTGCACAATAAACTGCAGGACGTCGTTCCCGAAGGTGTTGAGGGGGAGACGGATGGCTGGCTGTACGATTTCGGCGTGAATTATGCCGGAATGTGCCGTCTGAAAATCCGCGGAGAAGCCGGACAGAAAATCGTGCTCCAGTTCGGCGAGGCACTGGACGGAGACGGCAATCTGGATCTGCGCGGTATGTCTTTTCTTCCCCGGGCACTGAACCACCGGGATATCTACATCTGCCGCGGCGGTGAAGAGGAGATCTGGATGCCCTCCTTTACCTATCACGGCTTCCGGTACTGTCTGGTGCTGGGACTGAAGGAAGCGCAGGCGACAGTAGATCTGCTGGAGTATGCGGTTATGTCCTCCGATATCCGATCTGCCGGGGATTTCAGCTGTTCAGACGAGGTGCTGAATAAACTTCAAAAGGCAACACGCGTGGCGGATCTGGCGAATTTCTATTATTTCCCCACGGATTGCCCGCACCGGGAGAAAAACGGCTGGACAGCGGATGCAGCTCTGTCCGCCGAACAGCTTCTTCTGAATTTCACACCCGAAAATTCCTACAGAGAGTGGCTGCATAATATCCGCAAATCCCAGCGGGAGGACGGCGCTCTGCCGGGCATCATTCCCACCTCAGGCTGGGGATTTGCCTGGGGCAACGGTCCCGCGTGGGACTGTATCGCCGCATATCTGCCCTATTTTGTCTGGCGCTATAGGGGGGATACGGAGATCATCCGTGAGAACGCTGTGATGCTGATGCGGTACATTCACTATATCACTACCCGCCGCGATGCGGACGGACTGATCCATATCGGTCTGGGAGACTGGTGCCAGAGCGCACACAAAGGTGCTCCCACAGCTCCTTTGAAGCTGACCGATACGATTATGTGCATGGATATCTGCCATAAGGCGGCTGTCTGCTTCGGCGCGGTCGGCATGGAAGCACAGAAGGCTTTTGCTGAAACCGTATACAGCGAATTCCGTGCCGCCGCAAGAGAGCATCTGATCGATCTCTCCACCATGACTGCGCTGGGCAATTGCCAGTCCTCCCAGGCGATGGCGATTTTCTATAATGTATTTGATGAAGCGGAGAAGCCCGAGGCGTTCCGTGTTCTGCTTGAGCTAATCGAGGCAAATGACGGACTGATGGATGTGGGCGTTCTGGGCGGCAGAGTGATTTTCCGTGTGCTTTCCCTTTTCGGACGTACCGATCTGGCGTATAAGATGATCACGGATGAGCGCTATCCTTCCTATGCACACTGGATCGCCAGAGGTGCGACGGCACTCTTTGAGAATTTCCGTCCCGATTGGGCAGCTCCCGCATCCCTGAATCATCATTTCTGGGGTGATATCAGCGGCTGGATGATGGAGTATCTGGCGGGAATCGTGATCAATCCGAACGATACCGATCCCTCCGTGATCCGGATCATGCCCCGTTTTGTGGATGAGCTGAACAGTGCATCCGCATGGCACGATGCCCCTGCCGGCAGAATCGAATCATCCTGGGTGCGCGACGGTGAGGATATCCTGCTGACTGTGAAGATCCCGGAGGGATGCCGCGGCGAAATCCGCATGGAACGCGCCTGGAAATTCTCTGACGGATACGGTGAAAAAGAGGCAAAATCCGGTACGTATCGCCTGATCCGCCAGCGCAAAAAATCCACGAATTATGTGGAATAAGGAGAGCGTAATGGAATACTTTGTTTTCGGAAGCAGAATGACCGCGGCAGCAGATATCTGCTGTGACGTATCCATGATGCAGGTGCTGTGGAAGCAGTTCTGCTTCGGATGCGGCAGTCTGGACGTGACGGAGGGAAGCCCGCTGACTGTTGTTGTCGGTGATGAGCCAATCCCGGCACTGCCGGAGGGGAAGGAATTTGCCGTATCCGTCAGCGAAAAAGGTGCCGCAGTGATCGGCGCGGATATGGGCGGACTGATGCGCGGATATTTCACGCTGCTCATGCGTGTTACTTATACTTCACTGACGGAAGGGGAAGAGGCATTCACCCTGCCGTGCGGCAGCTGGACGAGCGAGTATACTATCGGACGGCGCATGATTCATTTCTGCATCTTTCCTGAAAATGATCTGTATTTTATGAAAAAATGCATCCGACTGGCCGGGCTGTGCCAGTTTACCCATGTGGCTCTGGAATTCTGGGGAACTCTGCAGTTCAGATGCATGAAAGAGCTGGCGTGGGAGAAATCCTTCACGCAGGAGGAAGCCGGAGAACTGGTGGCGGAGATCCGTGCGCTGGGCATGGAGCCAATCCCCATGTTCAATCAGCTGGGGCACGCCAGCGGTGCGCGGGCATGCTATGGAAAGCATGTGGTGCTGGATCAGAATCCCCGCCTGCAGGAGTATTTTACTCCCGACGGATGGGCGTGGGATATCCGTCAGGAAAAAGTACGCGATCTTCTTCGGAATGTGCGCGCAGAACTGTATGAGATTTTCGGGGACTGCGAATATATGCTCATCGGCTGTGATGAGGCATATTATATCTTCAAATCCCCGGAACTCCGGGCACTGATGCCGGCTTTTCTGCGTGATCTGACCTGTGAGGTTGCCGCCGAGGGACGCCGTCCCATGATCTGGCGGGATGTGTTTGTGGAACGCGGCAAGTATACGAACTGTTACGGAAGCGGTCGTCCGGTGGAGATGGCGGAAATATTCCGTACGATTCATCCCTCATCGGTGATCATTGACTGGCAGTACAATGTGAAAGAAGGGCAGGTCGCCTCGTCACTGGATCTGAACAAAACGGGATTTGATATTATCGGTGCGCCGTGGCTGACCCCTGCCAATATTGCCGCACATATTGATACGGTGCGCGAGGGCAATCTGTTTGGTCTGATGCTGACTACATGGCATACACTGCAGTCCCAGATGAGCGGAATTCTGTTCTGCGCGCATAAATACGGCGCGTCCACATTCCCCTGGTCACCGAACAGCAGTGACCGGATGGAAATTGCCGCGCTTATGCGCCGGGTCAGCTTCGAGGGGAATTCCTACGCGGACAGCGGCTGGTCGAAAGAGCAGATCGAATACTGATTTGTTTACTTAAGACAATACCGCACAATTCACGACTGTCGCCTCGGCGGTACATTTGCTTGCATTTTTTCGGATATTTTACATTTGACTTTTCCGAAAGGATCATATTCAATATGAACAATAAAAAAAACGAATCATTCACATTTAGGGATGTTCTTTGGCGAATCGGGTACTTTGCGTTGTGCGGTTTGATCGTGCTTGCAGTTTATACGGTATTTATGCTTTTTCTATACACATTTATACGCGGGACATTTTGGGGCGATGCCACCATTTCCGATGCCCTTCCGTCACATTTTTGGTTTATCGGATATACTCTTGCATACGGATTGCCGTTATATTTCGTGTATTTTCTGAAAAACAACGAATACAGAACCTATCTGTTGCACATCACCGAAGATGAATTCCGCTGGAAAACGATTTTCAAAGAGTTTACTCTATCCAGGGGGAAATACGATATCATTGTTTTTGCGGGGTATTCTCTTCTCCTCTTTCTTCCTTTTTCGGATGTTTTCAGTAATCCTGCTATACTCATATCCATTCAGCAGGCGTATTTCTTCCTGCTGCCCGTCCCGCGTATAATCAGCTATATTATGGCTGTGTTATTCTTCACTGCTCAATATTATGTCTGTTTTTGGTTTGCAGTGATAAAGTGGGACAAGACGAGGTTGCATTCCAATAGAAAGTGATAACACTTGGAGAAAATTTTGACGAAATATACCTACTAATTGTATGAAGAAAATGTGTTAATTTTTACAACTATAAGGAGACTTTTATGGAGCACAAGCATTTTGCATTGGAAAGATTCACGCCGCGTGATGTTTTGAAAAGAGTGGTTTCCTATTCAGCATGGGGATTGCTCATCCTTGCTATATATGCACTTGTGATGTTACCCGTGTTTACATTTGCTCGCCAACTGTTTATGACAGAAAAAGAACCTGGCAGTCTGGCGTATTTTTTCTCATACGATTTCTGGTATCTTCTGTACGCAATTCTGTACATCATTCCCCTATATTATTTTCTTTTTCGCAAAAATTCCCAATACAAAAACTATATTCGAAATTTAACGGAAGGCAACACATTTTCCTATAATACAATTCTGCAGTTTATAAAGGATATTGGCAAATTCGATCTGATCATCTATTACGCTTACTCCCTGCTACTACTTCTTCCGTTCAATATTATTGATAATAATCCCTTTATCTGGATTCTCGTGCAATCGATTATATTCTACAGAATTCCCACTTCGCGCGTGATCTGTTACGTACTTGCCGTACTGTTCTTTACCGGTCAATATATTCTCTGCCTGTATTTGGTCGGAAAGAAGTTGGACAAAAACAGACTGCGCTCCGAGCACAAATGAATTTCCTTCTGCCTGCCGCATATTTTTCATCCGGATTGCCATACTGAAAAACGGGGGTGATCCAGATGAAAAATCCGACAGAGGAACTGCTTGGCGAAATTTACATCGGTGCACGCAGCGGCTGTGAGGCAATCCACGGCATCCTGCCCAAAGTGACCGATCCGGCACTGATGCGGAAGACAACGGCACAGATGGAGATGTACTGTGCCCTGAGCCATAAGGCGGAGAAGATGATGCAGGATAAGCAGATGCCGTGCCCGTCTTTTCCGCTGACAAGCCGCCTTGCCGTGCGCGGCGGTATGATTATGGAGACGATGAGCGTTACAGAACAGGATGAACTGGCACAGATTTTGCGCTCAGCCGCACAGAACGGCGCCGGCCGCATGCGCGGCACGGTATATGCGCTCAGCGGCGAAGCGGATCCCGATGCACTCGCCTTGGCACAGAGAATGATGGGATTCGAGGAGAATATCGGGGGGACGTTCTGATATCTCCGGAGAATGCGAAAAAACAAGTACAGCGGAACTGTACGAACAGATTCCGCTGTACTTGTTTTTTTATGTGGAATGAATTATTTTTCTCCGATATGAAAAAGACGGCGGAGAAAGGGGATCAGGGCTTTGGGCGACTTGACAACAACGATCTTCATGGCGTTCCTCCTGCAATGTGTTCATTACAGTATATGAAAAAACGCTGTAAGGGTGCGTCCGTCAGCGGCTTTCAATCAGAAGAACCGCACCTCCGCACACCGTGATCTGTGCCGCATCACCGGAAATTTCGTTGCTGACCGCGTAGGGCAGGGCGCGTCTCAGCGGTGCTTCCGTCAGCGGGTATTTGCATCCTGCAAGACTGACCACGGCATCGTCCAGCGCCAGAAGGGAAAAATACCGGAAGCCGCTCCGGGGTAATTCCAGCGATTCATTATGAATCAGACGGATACGGTTGCCGCCGTCGCACAGCGTCGTCCGGATACCGCGCAGATGCAGATTTTCCAGCAGAAATATGTTCGATAATTCGTGATCGATCCGCCCGCCGGTTCCGCCGATGATATGCAGACGTTCGGCTCCCCGCTGTATGGCGAGATCGCACGCCAGCATCGTATCGGTTACATCCTTTTCCGCAGGTACACGGATGATTTCCGCGCCGGAATCGGCAGGAATGTCGGAGGAATCGAAATCTCCTGCGATCAGATCGGGCTTTGCGCCGCATTTTTCCGCCGTAAGCCGTCCGGCATCTGCCGCAATCAGGATATCTCCCCGTATATCATCCTCGGAAAGCAGGGCAGTGTCACAATGTCCGCCGGTGAATATCACCGCGGTGATGGGGGATTTATCCACGTTTGCCGCCCCTTTCTTCCTGCCGGCGTTTCCAGTCCGGCTTCTTTTTGAAATCGTTGAAGATCACACAGTAACTTTCCTGTCTGCCTGCCGGGATTTCGCCGCGGGCAATGGCGTCAAGCACAGCACAGCCCTCTTCTTTGGTGTGCGTGCATTTTGTGTAGCGGCACTGTCCCAGATAGGGACGGAATTCCCGGAAAGCACCGGGAAGCTCTGCCGGATCAAAATAATTGTACCGTGTGAAATCCAGCATGGAAAATCCGGGCGTATCCGCAATCAGACAGACGTGCCCGCCGGCTTCAAATGCATACAGCTCGGAATGACGTGTCGTCTGCTTGCCGCGTTCTGCGCGGCGGCTGACTTCGCCCGTTTTCAGCGATAAATCCGGGAAAAGATGACTCATCATAGTGGATTTTCCCGCACCGGATGCGCCGGCAAAGGCAGCGATCATGGACTCGTTTTTCGCGGCGATTTCCATGATATAATCCCGCAGTCTTGCGATGCTGTCCGCATCATCCGCGGAGACGGTGAGGGAGGCAAATCCCGCGTCTGCGTAGATTTTTCGCAGTTCTTCCGCCTTTTCCGGATCCAGATCCTCCTTGGAGATAACGATGACCGGCTCAATTCCGCTCACTTCCGCGATGGCGATCAGCTTGTCCGCCGTTACGGTGTCCGGAGCTGGACTCGCCGCCGGAATCATCAGAAACAGATGCGTCAGATTGGCGAGGGGCGGACGTACCAGCGTATTGCGGCGGGGAAGAATTTCGTCGATGACATACTCCGCATCGCGATTGTCTGCGGTGAGAGGCGCATCGCTGTCCCGGGAAAAGAGTACCGTATCCCCCGGCAGAGGGGTGATGTTCTCATGGCGGAAAACGCCTCTTGCCCGGCACAGGCAGATGGATGCACCGGGAGAAAGCGGCAGGGGGCGGACTCCGTAAAGCCCGCCCACACCGCGAATCAGTATGCCTTTCTGTTTTGTATCCGTCATATCAAGTCCGTCCCTGATTGTTGATCATGTCCAAGACAAAATCCTTGATGGCCTGATTCACTGCATCCTTTTTTGCATCGGAAGAAGTGGTATCCGCCGGCTTTTCGTCGCTGAATCCGTCCTCCGGCTCCCATCCGGCGTAGGGATCATTGGGATCCACCACCGTTCCGGGCTTATCCGGGTTGTTCGGATCAACCGGGGGCTGCGAGGGATCCACGACCGGTGCGTTGGGATCTTTCCAGTCGGGACCGCCGCTGACGATGAAGTCAATTTTTGTGTTGGCATGGACTACCGACACTGTGGGCTTGAGACTCTGGTCAATAACCGTACCTGCCGGCTTCTCATTGGCTTCATAGGTAACCGTACCTACACGGAGACCGGTCTGGATTATTTTGCGCAGTGCCTGCGATTCGGTCAGCCCGGTGAAATCGGGAACAACAATGGAACCAACGGCTGTACCCTGGCTGACATAGATCGTTACTTTATCGTTCAGCTTCAGCGTGGTGCCCGGTTCCGGCTCCATGGAGATGACCGTGCCTACAGCAAAGTTTTCGCTGTATACCTTTTTCGTGGAGACGATCAGATCCAGATCTTCCAGCAGCATTTCTGCTTCTCTGTAGTCATAGAGGAGTACATCCGGAACAACAACGGTCTCTGCGCCTTTGCTGATGATCAGCGTGACCGGACATTTCTGCTCACCGGCGACTACCTTGCGGCGATCACCGCCGGAGGGAGTCTGATCGATGATCATCCCCTCTTCATAGAGCGGGTCATTGCGGAATTCGGTCTGCAGGGTGTAGTATTCCGATTTGCTGAACCATTCTTCCAGTTCATCCGTGTAATATTTACCGGTGAACGTCTGGACGGTAATGGTTTCCGCCTTGGACGTGTCCTCGCTGAAGAACAGCATGTTCAGAATATAATAGCCGGTGATGCCGCATACGAGCAGGAACGCGAATGCCACACCCAGAATGATGGGGAGCATGGCGTGGCTGGCGCGGTGCGGTTTTTTCTTCTTTTCTTTCTTGCGCAGACTTTTCTGCACTTCCTTGAAGATTACATGGGGATTCTCTTTCAGCCGGGTGATATGCCGGAGCATCAGAGCGGCGCTCTGATAGCGCTCCTCGGGATCCTTCTCCATGGCTTTCTGGATAATCTGTTCCAGACCTACGGGAAGCCGCGGATTCAGCTTGCGGGGCGGAACGGCGTTGTCATTGACCTGCATCAGTGCCACAGATACGGGGCTGTCCGCATTGAAGGGCAGGCGTCCGCAGCTCATCTCATACATCAGTACGCCCAGCGAATACAGGTCGCTGCGGGAGTCGATGCGCATGCCGCTTGCCTGCTCGGGGCTGATATAATACACAGTGCCGATTGCCTTGTCCGTCATGGTAACGGTTTCGGCGTTGGGCAGCTTGGCGATGCCGAAGTCCATCACCTTGATGCGGCCGTTTTTCAGCAGCATGATGTTGTGGGGCTTGATATCGCGGTGAACGATTCCCTTGGTGTGGGCGTGATCCAGTGCGTTGAGAATCTGCTCCGAGTAGCTGATGATCTCTCTCAGGGAAAGAATTCCCTTGTGCGTCATGTAATTTTTGAGGGTGATGCCCTCCACGTATTCCATGACGATATATTTTACGTTATCCCGCACGGAGACATCGTAGATATTGACGATGTTGGGGTGCGAGAGCATGGCAACGGCTTTCGATTCATTGATAAAACGGCGCACGCTCTGTTCATCTGCGGCAATTTCATCCTTGAGCATTTTTACCGCGACAACGCGGCGCATGAGCAGGTCGATGGCCTTATATACCACCGCCATGCCGCCGATGCCGATTATTTTTTCGATTTTGTATCGGTTGTCAAAGACAAGACCGACGTATCTTTCAAATCCATCCATCCGTATTCCGGTTTCCTTTAGGTGCGGCGTTTCAGAGCTGGATGACTACAGCCGTGATGTTGTCCGATCCGCCGTATTTGTTGGCGCGCTGTACGAGGGTATCCGTTTTTGCGTTGATTTCTTCTCCGGAGGAGATAATTTCCGCCAGTTCCTCCTCGCCGATGTGATTGGTCAGACCGTCGGAGCAGAGAAGAACGTATGCCGGTTCATCCCCGCTGTCCACTTCCGTGACGAATACATCTGCATCCACGCTGGATTCGGTACCCACCGCGCGGGTGATGATGTTGCGGTTCTGGGCGGAGCGTGCTTCCTCGGCACTGAGTCTGCCGATATCCACGAGGTACTGTACATAGGAGTGATCGTGGGTGATCTGTTCAATTTCTCCCGCGCGTACGATATACATGCGGCTGTCGCCTACATTGGCGGTGTAGACCGTACTGCCGACTACCAGTACACACACGAGCGTTGTGCCCATGCCGCGCAGGGAAGCGTCCTCCTCCGAACGCTGGAAGACAGCCTTGTTGGAGGTGAACGCCGCACGGCGCAGTGCCCGGTGAATCTGGGAATCGGTGCATTCAATGGTGTGCTGTTCGGTGATGTGGGATTCCACAAAGGAATCCATGCACGCGACAAAAGACTCCGTGGCGGTGGAGCTTGCCTCAAATCCGCCGCGGGCGCCGCCCATGCCGTCACAGACAACAGCCAGAAGAATGCCGGGGGCGTATTCTTTTATTGAAAAATTGTCCTGATTGACGCTGCGCTTCATGCCAACGTCTGTTTTTCCGCTGTATTGCATTGCTTATAGTCACCCCTTGGCTGCGTTATATATGGTATTGTACCATATTCTGCACCATAAGTAAAGTGTGGTTTTGTTAAGAAACAGAATTGTAATATTTAATTTACTTTTTCATCGGCTTTTTCCGTGTGTCTCAGCCGCAGCTGTCCGCAGGAGGCATCGATATCGCTGCCCAGCCGGCGGCGGATCGTTGCGTTTACGCCCAGCCGGCAGAGTTCATCACGGAATGCTTCTGCATTCTTGCGTGCTACGGTGGAAAGTCCGGTCTCTGCCACTTCATTCAGCATGATCAGATTCACATGACAGGTAGCGTGCATGCCTTCCTTCAGGAGTTTTGCCAGCGCACGAGCCTGCGGGAGTGAATCGTTTTTGCCGCCGATCAGCGTGTATTCAAAGGACACGCGCCGACCGGTTGTTGCGAAGTAATCCCGGCATGCCGCCAGTAATTCTTTTATCGGATAGGCGTTGTTCACCGGCATCAGAGCACCGCGGGTCGCATCATCCGAGGCGTGCAGGGAGATGGACAGGGTAATGGGCAGATTCTCCTCCGCCAGACGGCGGATTCCGGGAACAAGACCGCATGTGGAGAGGGAAATATGCCGCAGTCCGATGTTCAGTCCCTCCGGACAGCTGACGAGCCGCAGAAAACGAACGGAATTGTCATAATTGTCCAGCGGTTCGCCGATGCCCATCATAACGACACCGCCGATGCGCTCGCCGGTGTCCCGCTGTGCGGCGAGCACCTGACCGAGAATTTCGGAGGCGGTCAGATCCCGCACTTTCCCGCGGAGGGTGGAGGCGCAGAATTTGCATCCCATGCGGCATCCCGCCTGGGAGGATACGCAGAGCGTATTGCCGTGCTCATAGCGCATGAATACGCTTTCCACGCATTCTCCGTCGATCAGGGAGAAAAGGTACTTGATGGTTCCGTCTTTCTTCGATACGTATTTTTCTGCGATCTTGGGCAGACGGTATTCAGCCGCTTCGGCGATCTTTGCGCGGAATGCGGCAGGGAGATTCGTCATCTCTTCGATGGCGGCGCCTTTCTGCATCCATCCGTACAGCTGAGCCGCACGGAAATCCTTCTCTCCGAGGGAACGCACGAATGCTTTCAACTCGTCGAGGGACATCGAGAGAATGTCGGGCTTGATTGTTTGCTCAGTCATGTCGTTTTCCTTATCATTTTTGCAATAAAGAATCCGTCACATCCGTCCAGATGGGGGAAGAATGTGCGCATGCCGTTCTCGGATACGCCGGCAGGACCCAGATCAAAATCCACGGGCGAAAAATCACCGTGATTTTCCAGAAAACGGCGGACAATGTGTTCGTTTTCATCCGGATTCAGCGTGCAGGTGGAGTATACAAGCACACCGCCGGGACGCACATACTGCGCCGCACCGCAGAGAATATCGTACTGGATCGCCGGAAGAGCGGCAACGCTTTCCAGCGATTTGTAGCGGATATCCGGTTTCTTGCGGATAACACCCAGTCCGGAGCAGGGAGCGTCGCACAGTACCCGATCCGCTTTGCCGATCAGCGCAGGATCCGGTTCTCTGGCATCCCGCGCCGCCGTTTCCAGAATCGTGATGCCCAGTGATCCGGCTGTGCGGCGGATCAGGGACAGCTTGTTCTCGTGCAGATCAAAGGATATCAGCCGTCCGCTGTTGTTCATGTCCAGCGCGGTGGAAATACTCTTGCCGCCGGGTGCGGCACAGGTGTCGATCACCGTTTCACCGGGATGTGCGTCCAATGCCCGGACGCAGAGTCTGGATGCGGGATCCTGTACAAAATACAGCCCCTCTGCAATACCGTCCGATACGCCTGCCGCACCGTCTATTTCAATCATATCGGGAGAAAGCGTACATACCCGTGCGCCGTCAGCGGCGTGACGGGTCAGAATTTCCTCGGCAGTTGTACGGAGCGGATTGGGACGCAGCGTTACCGGCGGACTCTGATTGGCACTGGACAGCAGTGCTTTTGCCGTCTCCTCACCGTAGCGTTCCACAAAGAATGCACAGAGCTCCTTCGGCGCGGAATATTCGATCTCCATGCGGGAGAGCAACTCTCCCTCCGGCAGTGCATACCGGCATCCTCCGCGCTGATAGGTGCGCAGAAGCGCATTGACAAAGCCGCGGCTGCGGGCGGGCGCGGTGTTCACCGATTCAGATACAGCCGCATGAGGCGGAATCCGATCCATGAACGTCAGCTGATACAGCCCGAGACGGAGTGCACAGCGTGTTTCCCGGTCGATCTGTTCCGCCGGACGGGCGGAGAGTGTACCTATAATATAATCCAGCGTAATGGCACGCTCGATAACACCGTAAACCAGTGCCGTATACAGTCCCCTGTCCGCATCGCTCAATGCGGATGCGTTCAGGGAGGCGTTTACTTCCAGATTGGCAAAGCGTCCGTTTTTCTCCCAGGAGAGCAGGGACGCGGCGGCGGCGGCACGGGGATTGGTTTCGTTTTTCATAATGCAGGTTCAGTGAGAATATCGCCCACCGCGATGGCGCGTCCGTTGATGAAGTCAGCGGCGCGCATGCGCTTTTTGCCTTCGGGCTGGACTTCCGTCACGCAGATCACACCGTCACCGCAGGCAATGCGGATGCCTTTTTTGTCCATGGCGATTACCGTACCGGGTGCGGCGGAGGAAGTCTCCTCCGTCCGGATTGCGGCGGCGATTTTCAGCTTCCGTCCGTCGGGCATCATGGTGATGGCAAGGGGAACGGGGGAAAGACCGCGGATGCGGTTATGCACCTCTGCCGCGGATGCGGCAAAATGCAGAATGCAGTCGGGATTTTCGATCTTGGCGGCGTAGGTGGCGAGAGAATCGTTTTGTACCTCGCGGACAACGGTGCCGCCGCGGATATCGGCAAGCACCTGCGTGATTGCCTGACAGCCGTCTTTTGCCAGCTGATCGTGCAGCATGCCGTAATCCATTTCCTCCGGGATCGGTGTCTCAACCTTTCCGATCACATTTCCCGTGTCAATGCCTTCCGCCATGTACTGGACTGTCACGCCGCTGAGTGTGTCACCTGCCATGATGGCGCGCTGGATCGGCGCGGCGCCGCGCCAGCGGGGAAGAATCGACGCATGGATGTTGATGCACCCGTGCTTCGGGTAATCAAGGATATAATTCGGCAGGATTCTGCCGTAGGCAACGACGATGATCAGCTCCGGATCCAGCTGTGCAAGTGTCCCGGCAAAGGAGCCGTCCTTCAGTTTTTCCGGCTGATAAACGGGGATCCCGTGAGCAAGGGCATATTCCTTGACGGGCGGCGGTGCCATCGTTTTCTTGCGTCCAAACGGCTTGTCCGGCTGGGTGACGGCGGCGATGATATTCTCACCGGATGTGATCAGATGCTCCAGAATGGAACGCGCAAAATCCGGCGTTCCCATAAATACAATTCTCATACAGTACCTCTCAAGTCAGGGTGATACTCAGCCGGTAACCTCTTCGATCTCCTCCGGGGTCAGCATGTGGATCGCTTTATCCTTGAAGAGAATGCCGTCCAGATGGTCGATTTCATGGCAGAATGCCCGGGCTTTCAGCCCTTCGCCCGATACGGTGTAAATCTCACCCAGCCGGTTCATGGCGCGCACGGTCACGCGCATGGGACGGTCGGTGATGCCCCACTGCTCCGGCAGGGACAGGCAGCCTTCCATTTCGTTCTGCTGTCCTTCCCGTTCAATGATTTCGGGATTGATGAATTCAAATACCTCGCCGTCTTCCACTTCCACCACGGCGATGCGGCGGAGCACACCTACCTGCGGTGCGGCAAGACCGCATCCGTCCGCTTTGCGCATCGTCTGGATCATATCGTCCAGCAGACGGAGCGTGCGGGGGGTGATCTCCTCCACGGGACGGCAGGTTTTACGGAGAGCGGGATCTCCTTCTTTTACAATATTCAAAATAGCCATAATTATGCAGCCTTTCGTGTGTTTATGTGAAAATATCTCAGAGTGTGCTGGGATTCAGATCCGCGGAAACGGTCAGCGAGCGGCTGACATTCCGTCCGAATTCCGTGAGCAGATCGGCGAGAAATGCCCGGGAAGCGCGGTTCAGCCGGCATTTGATCACAATGCGGTTGCGGTAAATGCCCTGCACTTTGTATACCGGTGCCTCAAAGGGACCGTAAATAATTACTTTCAGATCTTTGTATTTGTCCTCGAGCGCGGATTTCAGCCATTGCTGCAGTCTGACAGATGCGGATGCCAGCAGGGACTCGTTGCGGGTGGACAGAGTGATCACCGCGATGTCACAGAATGGCGGGAAGACCAGCTGTTTGCGGATGCGGATCTCACGGCGGTAGAATTCCTTGTAGTCCTGCCGCGCCGCCAGCGCGATGATGTCACTTGTGGGATTGAATGTCTGAATTATGGCGGTGCCCGGCTTGTCCCCTCTGCCGGCACGGCCGATCACCTGCGTCAGCATGGCGAAAGTGCGCTCGGACGCGCGGAAATCGTCCATGTACAGGGATGCATCTGCATTTACAACACCGACCAGCGTCACAGCCGGGAAATCATGTCCCTTTGTGACCATCTGCGTGCCGAGGAGCACATCGGCTTCTCCTGCGCGGAACTGGGACAGCAGCTCTTCATGGGAGAATTTCGACTGAGTCGTATCCATATCCATGCGGATCACCCGCGGCGCGGGTTCAAGCCGTGATAACTCTTCCTCCATCAGCTGTGTGCCGTAGCCGCGGAAATGGAAGTGTTCGCTCTGACATTCGGGGCATTTTGATGGGACCTGTGTCCGGAAGCCGCAGTAATGACAGCTGAGTATGCCGTCTTCCGCGCGGCTTCGCTGGTAATCTCCCATGGACGGGTTGACTTTCGGTGCCTTGAACACGTGATATGTCAGGGATACGGAGCAGTTGGGGCAGCTGACAGGCTGACCGCAGCTGCGGCAGAGCATAACGCTGTTGTAGCCGCGTCGGTTCAGAAATACGATGGACTGTCTGCCTGCGGCAGTGTTTTCTGTCAGATGCTGTTTCAGCAGTGATCCCATGGGCGAGAGAACGCCGCCGCCCGGCTCACCGCGCATATCGGTGACGATCACCTGCGGCAGTTCCGCTGTACCGTAGCGGCTGTTTAGTTCCACCAGCGTGTAATGACCGCTCAGCGCCTTGTAATAGCTGTTCAGAGACGGCGTAGCGGATGCGAGCAGCATCAGTGCGTTGTGCCGTCCTGCCCGGAACCGGGCAATATCGTGGGCGGAATATTTGGGATCCGCATCGGATTTGTACGTGTGTTCCTGTTCTTCGTCAATAACGATCATGCCCACATTTTCAAGCGGGGCAAATACGGCGGAGCGGGTGCCGATCACAATATGGGCATCCCCCGCACGGATACGGCGCCATGCGTCGTACCGCTCGCCGGCAGAGAGGGAGGAGTGAATCACTGCCACATCCTCGCCGTACCGGGCGAGGAAGATGCCGACCATCTGCGGCGTCAGTGCAATTTCCGGCACCAGAACGATCACGCCCCGGCCGTCCTGGCGCACACGGTCGATCATGGCGAGAATAACGCGGGTTTTTCCGCTGCCGGTGACTCCGTGGAGCAGAGCGGCTTTTGCTTCGCCTGTTTCGTATAATCCCCGCAGGGTATCCAGCGCACCGGCCTGCTCTGCGGACAGCGGACTTTCGCCCACATCGGGCGGCATGACTTTTTCCGCGAACGGATTCCGGTAATCGTCCTCCCAGCGTTCAGTGATCAGACCTTTCTTTATTAAAGACGAAATCGGAGCGGAAGATGTTCCCGTGACGGCGGAAAGATCTGCATCCAGTGTTTCGCCCAGCCGTCCCAGGTGGCGCAGGATTTCCGCCTGTGCCTGAGAACGCTGTTTTTTGATCGCGGTTTCAAGGGACTCCGGCGCCTGCAGTTCTGCCGAGAGGGAAAGATACCGCCGGCGGCGCACATTGCGGCTTTCGCTGACTTCCGTTTCCCGTTTGATAAATCCGGCGCGGAGCAGCGCTGCACATAATTCGGCAGCTTCCGTACCGAACTCCGCACGCAGGCGGGATGCGGATGCGCGTTCCCGCGCACGGATGAAGGAATAGATCAGCGTAGTCCGCTCTCCCAGTTTTGCCAGCTTGTCCGGATCCTCCGCTTCGGGAACGGCGCGGTAGTATTCCACTGTACGGGCAATGGCGGCGGCAGGTACTATGGCGCGTACCGCATCGCCGATAGAGCAGAGCGTGTAATCCTTCATGAAGGAGCACAGCGCCAGCATTTCCTCGCTGAGGCGCATACCGTCTCCGAGGAGTGCGAGAACAGGTTTAGTGTTGTCCGTGGGGGATGTGTCCCTCAGCGCGGAGATCAGAGCCGGAACACGGCGATTGGCGGCACCGTACGGGACGCCTGCCAGCATACCTACGGCGATTTCCGCACGCAGCTCCGGCGGTACATAATAGGTATATGCCCGGTCCGCATGGAACGGCGCATCCAGAATATGCACTTCGGCAAACAGCTCGCTCATGACTCCGATTCCCCTTTCTTCCGCATAATGATCCCTCTTCGGGCGTGGTATGAAAACAGCAATACCTGCCGGACTTGCGGCAGGCATGTGCGTGTCTTATGCTTCTGTTTCTGTTTCTGTTGCTTCGGCGGACTTTTCTTCGGTCTCCTCTGCCGCGGGAACGGCTTCTTCAGCTGCTTCCTCGGATGCGCTGCCTTCGGTGATTTCAAATTCACCCTCGTACAGACGGTTGATGGCGCTCTTAACAGCCTTCTCGTCGCGGTACTCCCGCTTGATCATGGAGATCAGGCTCTTGTCGGTCTCCTTGTTGGCGATCAGACGCTCGGCATATTCGCGCTGCTTGACGTATTCATCAGTCAGAACGCGTGCGCATTTGGATGCCGCGATGACCAGAGTGTAGCGGTTGTACTGCCCGTTTTTGGACAGATCGTCAATAGAAGGAATAATCATAATATCTCTCTTTCTCCCCGGCAGGGGCACTCAAGGTTGGTTCAGTTGAAAAAATTATCCGTTACCCCATGCATACGGCAGGGACGGTGATGCTCGGCTTTCAGAATGCCCGCGATATCGGCGGCACATCTGTCGGCGCCGTTGTCTTCATTGACAACAATGTAATCATACTTTCCGCTGAGAGCGATTTCTTCTCTTGCACGGTTCAGGCGGGTACGGATCACATCGTCAGTCTCGGTGCCGCGTCCTCTGAGGCGGGCTTCCAGCGTGTCGGCATCCGGGGGAATCAGCATGACGGTGACCGCTTCCGGATAGAGCCGTTTGATCTGCATGGCGCCGTCCGTCTCGATTTCCAGAATCAGATCCTGACCGGCGTTCAGCACACGCTCTGCTTCCGCTTTGGGTGTGCCGTAGTAATTGCCGCAGTAAACGGTGTGTTCCAGAATTTCGCCCCGGGTCAGGGCTTCTTCAAAATCGTCCCGGCTCATGAAATAATACTGGACTCCGTCCTCCTCACCAGGACGCGGTGCGCGGGTCGTGGCGGATACGGAAAAACCGAGCTCAGGGATCATCTCCCGCAGCAGCTTGACTACCGTTCCCTTGCCGCTTCCGGCGGGACCGGAGATCACGATCAGCATGCCTTTTTCTTTTGCACTCATACAGCAGCCTCCGATGCATCCTCGCTGTCACCCGCATCCCGTCCTTCCAGGCGGGCGGAAAGGGTTTCAGGCGGCAGCGCGGAGAGTATAATATGGTCCGAATCCGTGATGATCACGGATTTATTTTTCTTGCCGCAGGTGCAGTCGATGGCACGCGCTTCCTCTCGGGCTTCCGTGATCAGCCGTTTCAGCGGCGCGGAATCGGGGGCGGCAATGGCAACGATGCGTTCGGCGGAAACAAGATTGGAAAAACCTACGTTGATGAATTTCATAGCTTATTCGATGTTCTGGATCTGTTCGCGGATCTTTTCCAGCTCGTTCTTCATCTCCACCACCAGATGGGCGATGTCGGAATTGTTCGCCTTGGAGCCGATGGTGTTGGTCTCCCGGTTCATTTCCTGCATCAGGAAATCCAGCCGTCTTCCGGCAGGTTCGGGACTGGAGAGAATCTCCTCAAGAGCGGTGAAGTGGGAGCCGAGACGCACGATTTCCTCGTCGATAGCGGCGCGGTCGGCGAAAATTGCCACTTCCGTCAGGATCCGCTGCTCATCCACCTGCACACCGTAGTCTCCCAGCAGCTGATGGATGCGGGCATCCAGCTTGTCGCGGTAGCCGGAGATGTCGCCCTCGGACAGTTCTTTTACCCTGGCGGTACACGCCATGATTTTTTCCGCTTTGGTGAGAATATCGCGGCGGAGATTTTCACCCTCGCGCTCACGGGCGGCAAGGAAAGTGTCGATCGCCTGACCGAGAACGGTACGGACATCTTCCCAGTCTTTTTCCAGATCATCCTCCGCCTTCTTAACGAGGAAGAGATCCCGGTTTGCGGCGACGCTCATGACGGAAATATCATCGGTGAGACCGAATTCGTCACGCAGAGCACGGAGCGCATCCAGATAGGAGGCGGTCAGCGCCCGGTCGAGCGTGATCTCCGTGCCGTCCTGTGCCAGGACATCGACACCGATATATACCTCGATCTTGCCGCGGACGATGCCGCGCTCTGACAGATAGGCTTTGATTTTTTCCTCAAGGAAGGAATAGACGCGGGGAAGGCGTACGGTGCAGTCGAGGAAACGGCTGTTTACGCTCTTGATTTCCGCAGTGATATCCTTGGTGCCTGCCGCGTTCAGACCGCGTGCACGCCCGAAGGCAGTCATACTTCTCAGCATTGTATCAGTCATCTCCGGTGGGAGATATGCTCCTTTTGCGGGTATCTCCGGGAGAGTACCCATAGATATTTATATTATACCCCTTTTTGGGGGTGTTTGTCAACGGAAAGAGAAATTTTCCCGCAAAAAAATCGGGAGAGCAGGCATCGTCGGATGTCACTTCTCCCGATAAAGTTATTTCAGTTTGGGCAGGTGGATTCTGCGGCGCAGGCGGACAAGATAAAATGTAATAAAAACCGTCAGCGCAAAATCGTACAGAAGAAATACCCCATTGCCGATCAGAATTGTGACGGCGTTGAATTCGTATCCCATTCCGCTCAGTCCCAGCACATTCTGCGCGATCAGGATAAAGAGCAGAAACAGGGAATTGAACATGGACAGCTTGAAAATCCAGCTGAACAGCGGATAAAACTGTTCAAAAGAGGATTTTGCGATGGGATACATGCCGCCCAGCAGATACATAACGGCAATTTCCTTGGTGGGCAGGACGATCAGGGACAAAACGGCTGTGACCGCCCATACAAGCCACGCCCAGCGGTAATCAATCTCAATAACGGCAAATGCCACACACAGCCCCGCGATCACCAGCGCAGTCAGATCCAGAATTCCGCTGACACCGCCGATCAGAAGCAGAACAACGCTCAGTGCGCTGAGAATCGCACAGCAGACCAGCTGTCTGGTGCGCAGAGCACGGTCAACCGTAAATTTCCGTTTCATGTATCCCCCTCCTCAGCAGCAGCGGATCAGATCGCCGCCGCAGCATTCGCACAGGCAGTCCGCGCACAGAAGGGAAGAGCAGATATCGCAGCCGGAGCAGTTCGTGCCGTATGAGCTGGTCTGATACGGACTTCCGTAGGAAGCGGCACTTCCGCGCATCTGCTGTTTTGCCTGCCGGTATTCCATGTTGGACGGATCCAGATAGCAGGCGGTTTCGATATACTTCTGTGCGTCAAAATAATAGCCCCGCTGCATCAGCACACAGCCCTTGAGGAAACTCCACTCCGCTCCGCGATCCGCCTGCGGTGCGGCATCCAGAATGATTTCCGCGTCGGAAAAACGACCCTCGTTGATCAGCTGGCGCACATGAGCAAAATTGGTGAAGCCGCTCTGTGCATTGTAGGAGTAACCGCCGCCGTAGGAACCGGATGAGGAGGTACTTCCGCTATAGCCGGATGCACGCATTTTCTGCACGGCATCGTAGGCCTCGTTGACCTCTTTCATTTTCTCCTCAGCCACATCCGCCAGATTACTGCCGACATAGTTGTCCGGATGATATTTCCGCGCCAGAGCACGGTAGGCTTTTTTGATTTCTTCGTCCGTGGCGTCCCGTGAGACGCCCAAAACGGTATAGGGATCTTTCATTTATGTCCTTTCGCCCCCTGGGGCATCCTTTCGCGGGGTGAGTGCCAGAACGCGGCGCAATTCGGCAGGCATGCCGAGAAACGCAATGTTTTTCAGAATTCCTTCCGTTTCCGGCTGTGTGTGTGTGAAATCCATCAGGGATACAGCACCTTCCAGCCGGGTGAGGGAACACAGTGCCGCGGTATATATGCTTTCGGCGATGTCTGTTTTCAGCCGCAGTTTTTCGCCTGCGGGAGAAGCGGATTCCGTGCGGTCATACACGGGACGAAGCTCGAAAATGTCCTCGCCGTAACGGCGCAGAATGGGATTGTACCGCCCCTTTGCCGCATCGTCCGGCGCATCATCCGCCGCATCGGTGATGTAGATGAAGCGCCCCACCGCCTCACCGGCTTCTCCTGCAATACGGGCAGACAGACCGTCCAGCTCCCATGCGCATATGTCGCCGAGGAGGGCACCGAAGCAGGCGGCAGTTTCGTCAATGGAATCGGACTGCGCATGCTCCAGTTCGCTGAGACGGCAGAGATGCTCTGTGATGCAGCTTTCCAGTGCATCCAGATCCCGTACACGCCGGCGCATGCCGGAGGCTGCGGGACGCAGCGTATGCGCCGCCAGGCGACGAACTCCGTGCTCGTCCTGCAGATCATCCTGCAGTTTGGCGTGGGTGAGCAGAGCCGCCGCGCGGGCACAGTAGCGGAGCACGTCATTGTCCTGTACCATGGCGCGCTTTTTCAGCGGATGCACGGCGCATCGGTGCGCTTCGGGGATGAATGCCGTATCCGTCAGCGCGGCACGGAATATGGCAAGAAATACGAAATCGTAGCTGAGCGTCATGCGGGAGGCACATCCGGTGTGCTTCCCCATGGAACGGCACAGCCCGCAGTATACAGCGCGGAACATCTCATTCTCGCGCACCTTCATTTCGCCGACCAGCGGGCGTATATATCCGAACATCAGAAATCCTTTACGTCAGAGGGGCTGTAAATAAAATATCTTGATGAAAACAGTATATCATATCATATTCCAAAACGTGTCAAAATACAATAAACAATCTGTAAATTCTTTCCCCAGAGCAAAAAAATGAACAGAAATTTGATTCGAATGTCTTGACAGCGGCGGTTTATTTGCTATAATATTGCTATCATGCCGTGGTCTCTGCGGCAAATTCGAAAGGAGAATTACATATGAGCAAAATCACTTTTATGGGCGCGGGCAGTGCCGTGTTCGCCAAGAACGTACTGGGCGACGTTATGCTTACGCCCGCTCTGCGGGAATCCGAGATCGCACTGTACGATATCGATCCCGTCCGTCTGGAAGAATCCTATATTATGATCACTGCGCTGAACCGCAATATCAATGAGGGACGTGCCCGTGTCACCAAGCATCTGGGGGTGGAAAACCGCAAGGATGCTCTCCGCGGCGCCGACTTCGTAGTGGATGCCATCCAGGTCGGTCTCTATGAGCCCTGCACCGTAACGGATTTTGAGATTCCGAAGAAGTACGGTCTCCGTCAGACCATTGCTGACACCACCGGTATCGGCGGTATCTTCCGCGCACTGCGCACCATCCCCGTGCTGAGTGATTTTGCACGGGATATGGAGGAAGTCTGTCCCGACGCATGGTTCCTCAACTACACCAATCCCATGGCAATGCTGGCAGGCTATATGCAGCGCTATACCGGCATCAAAACCGTCGGTCTGTGCCACAGCGTGCAGACCTGCACCCGCCCGCTGCTGAGAAATCTGGGTATAGAGTATCAGGAACCCGTCAAGGAGCGCATCGCCGGTATCAACCATATGGGATGGCTGCTTGAGGTGATCAACGGTGACGGAACCGATCTCTATCCGGAGATCCGCCGCCGTGCCTGCGAGATTCTGGACAATCCGCCCGACGGTTTCAGGGATCTTGTGCGTCTTGAATACATCCGTCGCTTCGGCTACTACTGCACCGAATCCAGCGAGCACAATGCGGAGTACAATATGTTCTTCATCAAGGATAAGTATCCGGAGCTGATCGAACGCTACCGCATCCCGCTGGATGAGTATCCCCGCCGCTGCATCAACACGATCGCCAGATGGAATGACGAACGTAAGCTTTACGTGACGGATAATGTGACCCACACCCGTTCTCTTGAATATGCCTCCTACATCATGGAAGCCATGGTCACCGACAATGCCTACAAGATCGGCGGCAATGTGCTCAATACGAATCACTCCCTGATCCCCAACCTGCCCGCTGAGGCGTGCGTGGAAGTGGCGTGCCTGGTCAACCGTGCAGGAGTTCAGCCCTGCGCACAGCCCGCTCTGCCCATTCAGCTGGCTGCCATGAACATGACCAACATCAACGTACAGCTGCTTACCATCGAAGCCGCTGTTACGAAGAAGAAAGAGCATATCTATCAGGCGGCTATGCTGGATCCTCACTGCGCAAGTGAATTGTCCATTGACGATATCGTTGCCATGTGCGATGATCTGATCGAAGAGCATACCCGCGGCGGCTGGCTGCCGGAGTATCACTGATTCCGCATGCCCCGTCGGATATTCCGACGGGGCATTATTTCTCCCCGTATGCAGCCGATGCGCGCGGGATAAAGGAGATTTGCTGCTATGTACATACGAAATGATATTCTGACACAAAAACGTATCGCCCATCTGGAGAAAATCCGCCGTGCGGAGAGGGAAGCGCGCTTTGCCGCGCTGATTCCCGCTGTCGGTGAGGAGGCGGCGCAGGAACTCAATGAAGTCTATAAACTGTTCACGACGGATATGCTGATCTGGTATGCCGGACTGTGGGAGCCGGAAATCGGCGGATTTTACTTTTCCAACTCCGCCAGAGATACGGAGGGACTCCTGCCTGATCTTGAATCCACCGCGCAGGCGATGCGCTTTCTCACCGGGCATTGCTGTATGAAATTCCCGGAACGCATCCGTCGGCAGATGGCGGATTTCGCCTGGAATCTGCAGGATGAAGACGGCTATTTCTACCATCCCCAGTGGGGCAAAGACATCACCGTGACCCGCCGCGGACGTGATCTGGGCTGGGCGAAGCAGCTGATCGCCCTTACGGGACGGGAATACAGATATCCGCTTCCCACGGCGCGCAAAGCGGACAGCGGAACGACGTCCCTGCCGGAGTATCTGCAGAGCGTGGAAGCCTGGGATGCTTATCTGGAATCCAAACCGCTGAGTGAAAAATCCTATTCCGTCGGCAATCTGATCAATTCTCTTGCCGGACAGATTCAGGGCGCAGGACCGGAATTCTGTGCGGCAACGGTCGCCTGGGCAAACCGGCATCAGCGCTCCGACAACGGACTCTGGGAGCCGCAGATCAATTATTCTTCCGTCAACGGTCTGATGAAGCTGGCTGCCTGCTATCCCGGCTTCGGCGCGGTATTGCCCAACGCGGACAAGGCGCTGGACAGCGCGATGAAAGCGGTTTTGTCCGATGAAAAAATCACCTTTGCGTGTGAGTTCTATAATCCCTGGTCGGCGATCAGCAGTATCCTGAAATGTATGGAAATGGGCGGAGATGCGGAAAAAGCAGCCTCCCTGCGCGCTTCGTTCCGGGAAAATGCCGCTGAACTGATCCGCGTGACGGGCAGAAAAATCCGTACAACCGCCTGCGCGGACGGCAGTTTTGCCTATTATGCCGCAGATTCCGGTCACGTTTGCACGCGCTCTCAGGGCGCGCTTGTGGCGCAGGATCACGTCCGTGAGGGGGATATCAACGGAAACGGCTGCTCCATCAACGGTCCCCTCAGCGGCATGTATGCCTCCCTCGGCGTGCAGATGGTACCGCTGTTCACAAAAGAGGACGGCGAGTTTCTTGTCGAGCTGATGGATGCCCGGATATCTGCCGGAAAAACGCTGTCCCTGCCCGAGTCGCTTCGGGCAACGCTGAAAACACCCCGCAAATAATGATTTTTGAGCACCGCGTCCGCTTTTTGCCGCGGTGCTCAAATTTTTCGAAAAAACTTCAAAAATACTCTTGACAATATGCTGCCTGCGTGGTATAATATTCAAGCCGATGTTCAAAGAGCATCTGCGGGTGTAGTTCAGTGGTAGAATTCCAGCCTTCCAAGCTGGTTATGTGGGTTCGATTCCCATCACCCGCTCCATTTCTCTTCTTCACTTTGAGGGTAGAGAGCTTCTTTTGTACCTTTAGCTCAGTCGGATAGAGCAACTGCCTTCTAAGCAGTAGGTCGAGGGTTCGAATCCCCCAAGGTACGCCATATGGTGGATGTAGCTCAGTTGGCAGAGCACCAGATTGTGGCTCTGGCTGTCGTGGGTTCGATTCCCATCATTCACCCCATATGAGGACACCAGTTTTGATATTCTATGTATCATGATTGGTGTCTTTTTCTATTAAATGACAGGAGGTGCGAGCATGTACTCTTTGGTTCTGGAAATTCCGAATGCAGCACATCAGAGGGAATATGAGAGTATTATAGATCGCTGGGAACAGTTGGGTGAGAACATTCAGCCTGAACTGCTGCGGAGAGGCAGCAATCCTTATACAAAATGGCTTGCATATTGTGAGGATGATCGTACAACAGGATCTATGTTATCGACTCATGTTCCCTGTACTCTGTATTTTATGCTGAATGAGCAAAGACAAATTATTGGAAGCATTGTGATAAACCATGAGGACACAAAACATGGGCATCTGCATGCGGGCATCGTTCCGTGGTGCAGAGGGAAAGGGTATGGTACAGCTATGTTGGCACTTGCCTTGAATGAGTGCCGCAAGAAAAATATTTGGAAAGTACACATATGTCCTGACAGCAAAGAAAACATATCCGCCAAACAAATCATTCTGAATAACGGAGGATATTTGCTGGATGAATTTGTGGAGAATGGGCGCACATTTGAACGATATGAGATACTTCTCTCTTAGTCGGAAAAGAGAACTGCAAATGCAGGGGGCGGAAATCAGAAGGCTGCAGCAATCGCTGCAGCCTTCTTTGTCAATTATAGTACCTTGCTGAGGAATGTTTTCAGACGGTCACACTTGGGATGGTCGAAGACCTCCTCCGGTGTGCCTTCCTCCAGGATCTGTCCGCCGTCCATGAAGATGACGCGGGAGGCAACTTCGCGGGCAAAGCCCATCTCATGGGTGACCACGACCATTGTCATGCCCATCTGCGCCAGCTCCTTCATAACTTCCAATACCTCGCCGACCATCTCGGGATCCAGGGCGGAGGTGGGTTCGTCAAAGAGCATCACTTCCGGATCCATGCAGAGCGCACGGACGATTGCAATGCGCTGCTTCTGACCGCCGGACAACTGGGACGGATACGCTTCCGCACGGTCTGCCAGACCGACGCGGCGGAGCAGCTCCCGTGCTTTTTCCTGTGCTTCCGCTTCCGGCTTTTTCAGCAGTTTGATCGGTGCCAGCGTCATATTGCGCAGCACGGTCATATGGGGGAACAGATTGAAGTGCTGGAACACCATGCCCATCTTCTGACGGTGCAGATTGATGTCCGTTTTGGGATCGGTGATCTCCGCGCCGTCGAATTCGATGGAGCCCGACGTGGGAAGCTCCAGCAGATTCAGCGAACGGAGAAACGTGGATTTACCCGATCCGGAGGGACCGATCACAACGACAACCTCACCGTGAACAATATCCGTGGTGATTCCGTCCAGCGCCTTGATTGCATCTCCGTTGTAATACTTTTTCAGATCACGTACGCGGATGAGTACATTATCGCTCATTTTTACGCAGCCTCTTTTCCAGAATTCCGACACATTTTGTCAGGATAACAACCATAACCAGATAGATCAGCGCTACGGCGAACAGCGGCATGAATGCCGAGAACGTCCGTCCGCGGATCAGATCGCCCGCTTTTGTCAGGTCCATCATGCCTACATAGCCCGCAACGGACGTCTCCTTGAGGAGTACGATGAACTCGTTGCACAGCGTGGGCAGAACGGCTTTGAACATCTGGGGAGTGATGATGAAGATCATGGTCTGCACATAGTTGAAGCCGAGAGCACGTCCCGCTTCAAACTGTCCGTTGTCGATGGACATAATACCGCCGCGGAAGATTTCCGCCACATACGCACCGGAGTTGACGCCGAATGCGATACATGCCACAAGACGGTCATTGGTGGAAGAGGCAAAAATAACGAAGTACATGATGAGAAGCTGTACAACCATAGGTGTACCGCGGATCACCGTCAGATAGAGATTGCAGATGCCGTTTACCAGCCGCATGAGCAGCCAGCTGAAGCCGCCGCGTGCAGCGAAGGATTCACTGTTTTTGTCGTATGTGGAACGGACAGCGGCTACAAGGATGCCGATGATAATACCGATCAGGGTGGCGAAGAAGGTGATGAGCAGCGTGTTGCCCAGACCCTGTACCAGCCATTTCCATCGATCGCCGTCGATAAAGTTTAGCTTGAACTCGGCCGCGAGTTCATTGAACCATTCAGCCATTTGGATTTCCTAACCTTATGTTTTTATCAATTCTGCAAAAAACGGGCTGCCGCATGACTTGCGCCAGCCCGTTATTTGAATCAGCGGATCAGTTGGCGGGGATGTACTTGTCGATGATAGCCTTAACGGTACCGTCGGCGATCAGCTCCTCGAGAGCCTTGTTAACCTGCTCAAGCAGAGCGGTGTTTTCCTTGGCGATGCAGATTGCGTACTGCTCTTCGGTGTAAGCGCCGTCCAGGATTCTCAGACCTGCGGTGGAAGCCACATAGGACTTGGCAGGCTCATTGTCGATGATAACGGCGGTAATCTTTCCGGAGGTCAGTGCGAGAACTGCTTCGTTGCCGGTCTTGTAGCGGATTACGTTGTTTTCGCCGAAGCCCCAGTTTTCAACGGTATCGGATGCATAGATGTCACCGGTGGTATCCTGCTGAACGCCGATCTTGACGCCGTCCTTAACGGAAACCCAGTTGCCGTCCTTGTCGAGGTTGAAGAAATCGTCGATGGACTTGTAGGAAGACTTGTCAGCAACGATAACGGACTGAATACCGGTTGCATAGGAAGAGGTGAAGTTTACGCTCTGGAGTCTCTCCTCGGTAACGGTCATGCCGGCCATGCCCATGTCGAACTTACCGGTCTGAACGCCGCCGATGATGGAGCCGAACTCAACGTCCTTGATCTCCAGGGTCTTGCCCAGCTTCTCTGCGATCTTGCCGGCGATCTCGATGTCGATGCCTGCGAAGTTTTCGCCGTCCTTGTACTCATAGGGCGGGAAAGAAGCGTTGGTAGCCATAATGAGCTTGTTGCTGTCGCCGCCGCAGGCGGTGAGAGCCAGTGCGCCGCCGAGAATCATGGCAGCGGCCAGAAGTGCGGAAAGAATTCTCTTTTTCATGATATTCTCCTTTTGATGAAAAATAATAGTGAGATAACGCGTACGTTCTCATTATACTCATATATTTATTATATGTCAAGTATGAAAATACATTTTTGCCGCAAAAGTACGTATTTTTGTGCAATATTTCTGCATTTTATGCATTTCCCATCGGCAGGGCATGACAGGGAATACGGGGAATACGCCAATCCTTTCTCCTTCGCCCGATTCTGTCCCCCGGAATCTCTTTTTCCGCCTGGCGGAATGCGACAGCTTTCCCGGCGGGACATGTGCTATAATGAATCCGCGGGAAAAAAACGAGGGGGTGAGTGCGGCGGAAACGGTACTGTATGCGGATGTATTGTTTCTGATCAATTTCAGTATGGATTTTCTTTCGCTGTATGCCGCAGGCGCTTTTCTTTCTCTTCGACGTTCGGTAGGGCGGATGAGCGCGGCGGCGGCGATCGGCGCTGTGTATGCCGTGGCTGTCACCGCACAGCAGATCGGCGGCATCGCCGGTGCAGCCGGAGCACTGCTGATCTCCGCGCTGATGACGCTGATCGCCTTTGGTAAGGGAGAAAGCCTGCGCGGATTTCTTCGGACCGCTGCGGCGGTCTGGGGATGCGGCGCTCTGCTGGGGGGATTCATGACGCTGTTCAGCGGACTGTTCGGCGGAACCTTGCCCGGTGGAGGCGCGGCGGATCTGTTTTTTGCCGGTGCAGCGGCACTGCTTGGGTTTGGCAGACTTCTGCGCGGACGGATCGGGCGCGGATTTGCGGAAATATCCGTTCCTTACGGAGAGAATATCTGCGAATGCCGTGCGCTGATCGACAGCGGGAATCTGCTCAGAGATCCCATCAGTGCACTGCCCGTGATCCTGATCTGTGCGGAGGAAGCCCGCCGCTTCGCGGGGGATGAAACCGACAGCAGATTCCGGGGCGTTCCGCAGACGGATGCGTCGATGCGGGGCGGTGTTCGTGTGGTTCCGCGGCGATGCGGCGGTGAGACGAAGCTGCTGTACGGATTCCTGTGCCCCGCCGTGCAGATCCGCCGGGGAGGAAAATGCATAAGCCGCCGTGCGGTCATCTGCATTGACCATGATACGGACAACTATGCCGGATGCGATGCACTCCTTCCTGCATCACTTTTGTAAATATATTATATGGAAAGATTCTCTGTGGAGGACGGTATGATAATCAGTAAATCTCTGCTTGCCGCCGTATCCGGTGTGCGTGCCTGGATCGGTCGGCTGATGCTTGCATGTATGAATGCCGATGAAAACGGCTGTTTTTATGTAAACGGAGCGGATGTGCTTCCGCCGCCTCTTTCAGCGGAGGAAGAAGCCGTGACGATCGCCCGTCTGGGGGAGGACGAAGCGGCTGTCTCCATGCTGATTGAGCATAATCTGCGGCTGGTGGTATATATCGCGAGAAAATTCGAGAATACCGGCGTGGGGATCGAGGATCTGATCTCCATCGGAACCATCGGTCTGATCAAAGCGATCCGCACCTACCGGGCTGAGAAAAATATCAAACTGGCAACATACGCATCCCGCTGCATCGAAAACGAGATCCTCATGTATATCCGCAAGACTTCCGTGCTGCGCGGGGAGGTGTCCATTGACGAGCCTCTCAATATCGACTGGGACGGGAATGAACTGCTTCTCTCCGATGTGATCGGCACGGAGGAGGATACGGTGGGGCAGGGACTGGAGAAAAATGAAGAGGAACGTACCATCCGCGAAGCGGTGGCGGAACTGGATGAGCGGGAGCGGGTAATCATTGAACTGCGCTACGGTCTGCGGGACGGAAAGGAACACACACAGAAGGACGTGGCGGATATGCTGGGCATCTCCCAATCCTATATTTCACGCCTGGAAAAGAAAATAATCCGTCGACTGCGGGAGAAAATTGAAACAAAAATTTGAAAAAATTATAAAAAAGGTCTTGATTTATCGCAGGAAATGTGGTATAATCCATACAATATGAATATCTACAGAGAGAGGTGCAACAATGAAGAGTGGAATTCATCCCGAGTACAAAGAGGTAACGATCCGCTGCGCATGCGGCGAAAGTGTCGTTACGCGCTCGACCAAGGGCGATGCAAACGGCGAGCTGCGCGTTGACATTTGCTCTAAGTGCCATCCGTTTTTCACGGGTAAGCAGAAGTTTGTGGATGCCGGCGGACGTGTTGACAAGTTCAAGAAGCGTCTTGCTCAGACTGGCAACAAGTAATATCTGCTATGCGAAAAGGTCGGATACGCCGGACGGGCTGTTTTGCCCGTGCGCGTACCCGACCTTTCGTCATTGTTGGAGGTTTGTATGACGAAAAATATTCTTTTGCGGGACGGAGAAGCTGCGCTGCCCCGTGCGGTGGCATGTGCCATTTTTCCGCAGGGCGGGGAAGCGGAGTGTGAGGCTTCTCTGGCGGAGCTGGCGCGGCTTCTGGATACAGCCGGCGCCGAGCTCGTCGGTACTATCACCCAGATGCGGGACAAGCCCGACGGCGCCACATGCATCGGCAGCGGTAAAATGCGCGAGCTGTCCGCACTCTGTGAAGCGGTGGATGCCTCCCTTGTGGTGTTCGACTGCGAACTTTCTCCGATGCAGCTGAGGGAGATCGAAGAGGGCATTGATGCGGAAGTGGAAGTGCTGGACCGCAGCATGCTGATTCTGGATATCTTCGCCGCCCATGCGGTTACCTCCGAGGGACGTCTGCAGGTGGAGTTGGCACAGCTTCGTTATACGGCGCCGCGTCTTGCGGGCAAGGGTGTGGATATGTCCCGTCTCGGCGGCGGCATCGGTACCCGCGGTCCCGGAGAATCCAAACTGGAGATCGACCGCCGGCGCGTGAGGGCAAAGATCCATGCGCTGGAGGAAGAACTGGGGAAAGTGGAATCCGCCCGTGCCACCATGCGTGCCGCCCGGGATCGCTCCGGTCTTGTGCGCTGTGCCATCGTCGGTTATACCAACGCGGGAAAATCCACCCTGCTCAATACACTGACCGGTGCCGGAATTCTGGCGCAGGATAAACTGTTTGCTACGCTGGATCCCACGACGAGACAGTATACATTGCCTTCCGGTATGAAGCTGCTGCTGACCGATACGGTGGGCTTTATCCGCAATCTTCCTCATCATCTGATCAAAGCATTCCGCTCCACGCTGGAAGAAGCGGCGCTGGCGGATGTGATCATTCATGTGTGCGACGCGTCCGACGGTGATTTTGCCGCCCAGCTGCAGGTGACGCGCAATCTGCTGGATGAACTTGGCGCAGCCGGAAAGCCGGCACTGCTGGTGTTCAATAAATGCGATCTCCTTGCGGAGGATGAAAGACTGTCCGAGATGAAGCGCGCCGCGCTTGAGGACGGGTGCGAAGCCGTGTTCATCTCCGCGAAAAGCGGGGAAGGGCTGGACGAATTCTGCGAAAAGCTGGAGAAGATCGCCGCAGAGGGGCGGATGCGCCTGCGCTTTCTGATCCCGCATTCCGACGGAGGCGCGGTAAGCCAGCTGTACGCCGGTGCGCACGGTGTGGAAGTGGAATATGTGCCCGAGGGCACGGTGGTCACCGCTACGGTGGATGCCAAACTCCGGGGCAGATTTGCCGCGTATCTGATGGATCCGCTGCCGCGGCGTGACGGGGAGGATGAGGACGATGCGTGAAAATACGGACCGCAGAACGCTTGCGCGCCGTGCATCCGCAGAGATGACGGAGCGGAAATCCGTGTTCATCGGCACAGCCGCTCCCGTAACAAGCGAGGAAGAAGCCCGCGCGCTGATTGAGGAGATGCGCCGGGAATATCACGATGCGACGCACAACGTGTATGCCTACATCCTGAACGGCGGTGCGGTTGCCCGCTACAGCGATGACGGAGAACCGCAGGGAACGGCCGGTGTCCCGGTGCTGAATGTGCTGAAGATGTCCGGTGCAACCGATCTGTGCGTGGTCGTCACCCGTTATTTCGGCGGTATCCTGCTGGGTGCCGGCGGACTTGTGCGTGCCTATTCGGCTGCCGCCAAGCTGGCGATCGATACCGCAGGCATTGTCACCATGACGGATTTTGCTGTTCTGACCATCCGGTGCAGTTATTCCGATTATCAGAAGCTGACAGTGCAGCTGCCCAAATACGGCGCAACGGAAGACAGTACGGAGTTCCTCTCCGATGTAACCGTAACAGCCGGTATTGAAAACAGCCGTGCGCCTGCACTGATCGCCGCTGTGTCCGAGCTGACAAACGGACGCGCCTCGGCACAGATCACCGCGCACGAAGAACGGGCGGCGGAAATGCCTGTGTGACACCCTGGAGAGGGACGTTGAGGGCGCCTCTCTCCTTTTCTTTGCGCGGAGCGGGAAATACATTTCCCGAAAAAAAGTAAAAGTGCTCGTTTTTGCGTATATTATAAGTATACTTTCTATTCTGGATAATTCGGAGCGCGTATGGAACGAACGGTAAGTCAGATCTTCTGCGAGCGGGAACGGCTGACACTGTCCCCCCGCGCTTTTCTTACGGAGAATACCCGCGGCAGGGAGCATCCCTGTGAACCTTGTCCCAACCGGACGGATTTCCAGCGGGACCGGGATCGGATTCTGCACTCCAAGGCATTCCGCCGCATGGTGCATAAGACGCAGGTATTCCTCTTTCCTGTGGATGAACACTACCGCACCAGAATGACCCACACGCTGGAGGTCACGCAGATCGCGCGGATCATCGCCCGTGCGCTGATGCTCAATGAGGATCTGTGCGAGGCGGCAGCTCTCGGACACGATCTGGGACACACTCCCTTCGGGCATGCCGGGGAGACGGTAATGCAGCAGTGCTACTCCCCCGATTTCACCCATTACCGTCAGAGTCTCCGCGTGGTGGAAAAACTGGAAAACGACGGTGCCGGACTGAATCTCACCTGGGAAGTAAGGGACGGAATTCTCAATCATACCGGAGATGATCTTGCCTCCACGCTGGAGGGCGTTATCGTCAAGTTTGCCGACCGCATTGCCTATATCAATCACGATATCGACGATGCCTGCCGGGCAGGCATTCTCAGTATGTCCGATATTCCCGGAGACATTCTTGACGTGCTGGGCGAGGGGCACAGCACCCGCATCAACCGCATGGTCACAGCCGTGATCGAGGGTAGCACCGACAGCGACAGAATTGCCATGACGCCGGAAGTGGGAGAAGCCACGGCGGCTCTGCGGAAATTCCTCTTTGACAACGTATATTATAACCCGGTAGCCAAGTCGGAAGAAGTCAAAGGAATGGAGATGCTGGCGCGTCTCTTTGAATATTTTGTCCGCTATCCGGGAAAAATGCCGGTACTGTACCGGAGAAATATGGAAAATGAACCGGTGGAACGGTGTGTCTGCGATTTTATTGCCAGCATGACGGACCGCTACGCCATTGATATGTATAAAGATCTGTTTATCCCGAGCGTGTGGCGCACGCCGACGGGCGTCTGAAATCAAACGGAAAGGAGATGCAGCCATGATTCCCCACAGCGTTATAGAAGATCTGAAATACCGCTCGGACATCGTGGATGTGATTTCCTCCTACGTCCCGCTGAAGCGGGCGGGCGCCAATATGAACGGACTTTGTCCCTTCCACAGCGAGCGCTCTCCGTCTTTTACCGTCTTTACCGGCGGAGATCCCCATTTCTTCTGCTTCGGGTGCGGAGCCGGCGGGGATGTGATCAGCTTTATCATGCGCATCGAGAATCTGGATTACCGCTCAGCGCTGGATTTTCTGGCGAAGCGGGCGGGGATCACCCTGCCGGATGACGATGCACGTGAGGAACAGGGCGTCGGACGCAAACGGATCCTGGAAATGAATGTATGCGCGGCGCGGTATTTCCGCTCGGTGCTGAATGATCCGGTTATGGGACAGCCGGGCAGGGAATATATCGAAAAGCGGCAGCTGCCATCCTCTGTCGTGCGGCGGTTCGGTCTGGGTTATGCGCCGGACGGAGGCTACTCCCTGCACGATCATCTGAAACAGAACGGCTTTACCGATGAGGAGATGACGGCGGGATACTGCTGCGGCATCAGCCGCAAGGGCTATCCGTACGATCTGTTCCGGGGCAGACTGATGGTGCCGATCATCGATGCGGCAGGCAATATCGTCGCATTCGGCGGACGGATTATCGGCGAGGCAAAACCGGACAAAAACGGATTTACGCCGCCGAAATATCTGAACTCCTCCGATACCCCGGCGTTCAAAAAGAGCAATCATCTGTTTGCTTTGAATTACGCCAAGGCAAATGCATCCGAGTGCCTGATTCTGTGCGAGGGATACATGGACGTTATCATGCTGCATGCCGCAGGATTTGAGAATGCGGTGGCAACGCTTGGAACAGCCATTACGCCCAATCACGCCCGGATCATGAAGAAATATACAAACAACGTGGTCATCTCCTATGACAGCGATGCCGCAGGGCAGAAAGCGGCAGATAAAGCGCTGCGCCTGCTGGCGGAAGCGGGGATTGACGCAAAAGTCCTGCGCATGAACGGCGCCAAGGACCCGGACGAATATATCAAAACCTTCGGCGCAGCCCGCTTCAGAGAACTTCTGAACGAAAGCCGCCCGCGTTTTGAATATAAAATGGAGAATATCCTTGCGGCACATGACATCGGCGACCCGGCGGAGAAGATCAAAGCCGCATCGGAAATCTGCATGGAGATCGCATCGGTCTATTCCCATGTGGAACGGGACGTTTACATAGCCCGCGCGGCGAAAGCATTTTCCATTGATCCGAAGAGTATAAAAAACGATGTGGAAGCCATCATAAACAGGCGGCAGCGTCAGGCGAAAAAAGCCCGTCCCGCGGAACTGGTGCGCGAGGGAATGGGTCTCTCCGACCGGGTGAATCCGGATTTTGCAAGACGGCCCAAAGCGGCACGGCTGGAAGAGGCACTGCTCGGGCTTCTGCTTCTGCGGCAGGATTATCTGAAACGCGCCGTGGGAGGCGCGCCTGTCTGCGAGGGGGATTTTCCGACGGAACTGGGACGCAGGATCTTCTGTGCGGTCCGGGACGCGGAGGATGCCGGCGGCTTCAATATAGGTCTGCTGAATGAAAATTTCACGCAGGATGAAGTGTCCCGCGCTCACAGGATGCTGAGCGCACGGCAGATGCTGACGAACAACGGCAGCGATGCCTATGATGAGGTTCTGACCGCCCTGCGGGCGGAGAATGATAAAATACAAAACGAAAACGCCGACGATTTCCAATACTTTATCAAAAAGAAACGCGGCGAGCTTTCGGACGGCGCCACCCCGCCTCACTCCGGCGGAACTACATAAAAGAAGGGAAGCAAACATGGATAGCGAAAAGAAAGTGGATATGCAGGATCTGATCGAGAGAGGAAAGTCGAAAGGATCCCTGACCAATAACGATATTCTTGAGGCAATTGACTTTGCCGACTACGACATCGACCAGCTGGAAAAACTCTATGATACACTGGAGAGCAACGGTATTGAGGTGACCAGCTACATCAATCCCGCCGAGTTTGAGGATCTGGATGTGGAACTGGATCAGCTGGAAAGCGCCGAGGATATGGAGAAGGTGCTGGCGCAGGAAGGTCTTGCCATCGATGACCCTGTGCGTATGTACCTGAAGGAAATCGGCAAGGTGCCGCTGCTGGATGCGGACCGCGAGCTGCTTCTGGCACAGCGGATGTCCGAGGGCGATGAGGCTGCAAAGATGGAACTGGTGGAAGCCAACCTCCGTCTGGTTGTCAGTATCGCCAAGCGCTATGTGGGCAAGGGCATGTTCTTCCTGGATCTGATTCAGGAGGGCAACCTCGGTCTGATGAAGGCTGTGGAGAAATTCGACTATACCAAGGGATACAAATTCTCTACCTACGCCACATGGTGGATCCGTCAGGCAATCACCCGTGCCATCGCCGATCAGGCGAGAACGATCCGTATTCCCGTGCACATGGTCGAAACGATCCATAAAGTTTCCCGTGTTTCCCGTCAGCTCCTGCAGGAGAGAGGTCACGAAGCTTCCGCCGAGGAAATTGCCGATGTAATCGGCATGAGCCCCGAAAAGGTGCGGGAAATCATGAAAATCGCGCAGGATCCCGTTTCCCTCGAAACGCCGATCGGTGAGGAGGAGGACAGCCACCTGGGTGACTTCATTCCCGATGACGATTCGCCCGCGCCGGCTGACGCTGCATCCTACGCTCTGCTCCGCGAGCAGCTGTGCGAAGTGCTGCACACGCTGACCCCCCGTGAGGAACATGTCCTCAAACTGCGTTTCGGTCTTGATGACGGCCGCACCCGTACGCTGGAGGAAGTCGGCAAAGAGTTCAACATCACCCGTGAACGTATCCGTCAGATCGAGGCAAAAGCACTCCGTAAGCTGCGCCATCCCAGCCGCTCCAAGCGTCTGCGCGATTATCTGGATTGAGGAAAATTCTCTTCAATTTTGTCACAAATGCCCATTATTGAATGTGTCTGTTTGTGTCAGATGACAAAAATGAGTGGCATACCTGACAAAAATGGAATAGCGTTCTTTGTTGAACAATTACAAGTTTTGTGAATGAATCGTGAATTGATGCGGCGCGTATGGCTGCGGGTAAGTGACTCCCGGCGAAAAACACCTTGACACGCCGACAAAAATAGTGTAAAATAAACGCAGACTATCCGGGCATATTTTTGCCCGCGCGATGAAATTTTTGGAGGATTCCTATGAAAAGAAAGTTCATGTGCCTGTTCCTTGCGCTTGCAATGGCGTTGTCCTGCTTCGCTTTTGTCGGCTGTTCGTCTGATGAGGACGAAACCGTTGAGGGCGGCACCACCGATGAAACCGCACTGACTACCGTTACCCTTACCCTTTGGATTCCCACCGGTAAGAACACCACCGAGGATGCTATCCTCGCTGTTCAGGAAGCTATAAACAAGATCACCAAGGCTAAGTTTGAAACCGCGATCGAGCTCCATGCAATTCCGGAGAACAAGTACGATGAGGCAATTGATGCCCGTATTACCGAAATTGAAGAGAAGATCGCTTTCGAGGCAGCTGAGGCTGAGAGAAAGAGACAGGAAGCCAAGGAACTGGCTGCACAGGGTATCACCACCGCCGTTGAGGAAACCACCGCTGCAGAAGAAACCACCGCTTCAGAAGAGGAGACCTACGTCAACGATATCGGTATGACCGTTCTCAAGTATCCTGAGGTTGAAGAAACCCAGATGGATATCTTCCTTGTACGCGGTCTGGATAACTACAAGGCGTATATCGAGAGAGCAGCTCTGTCCGCACTTGACAGCGAACTGAACGGTACCTCCAAGATCCTCAAGCAGTACATTTATCCCACTTTCCTTTCCAAGGCAAAGATCGGTTCTACTTATGCTATCCCCAACAACCATGTAATCGGCGAGTATAAGTACCTGCTGGTTAATAAGGCTCTGGTTGAGAAGCTCTACTGGGATCCGGAAGAACTGACCACCCTGACCGCATGCAAGGATTTCATCCTTGATGTCAAGAATTTCACCACCGTAACTCCTATGCTGGCTGAAGCAGAGACTTCCGGTATGCATTACTGGAGCGAAAAGGACGGCGACTGGTCCCTGCTCGCATCCCGCGTTCCCAATGAGATCACGGCTGATACCACCGTTGGTCTGCAGCATACATACAGCATCGGTGAGTATACCGATACCATTTCCATGATGAAGCACCTGAAAGAAGCCGGCTGCATTGCTACCGACGCTTCCAAGGTTAAGGAATTCGGTGTTGCTGTTGTCAGCGGCGACGCTGCTCTTCCTGCTCAGTATGAAGAGGATTACTACGTTTACGTCCACGAGAAACCCATGGCAACCACGGATGATATCTACGGTTCCATGTTCGCTGTAAGCGCATACACCAAGAGCGTAGCACGTTCCATGGAAATCATCACCATGCTGAATACCGATCCCGAACTGCGCACTATCCTGCAGTACGGTGTTGAAGACGTTCACTGGCAGATCGATGAGAGGGACGAGGACGTAATCAAGGTTATCAGCAAGGCATATCAGATGAACCTCCGCGATACCGGTAACGTTTACATGACTTATCCGGCAGCAGGCGTTCCGATGACTTACTGGGATTCCTGCAAGCAGCAGAATCTGGATTCTCTCGTCAGCCCCTTCCTCGGCTTCTCTCATGCAGATTACTATACCGAAGAGACCGCTGCCGATTTCAAGGCACTGTCTGAGCTGAGCAAGAGCTACGCTGCAAGAGTTGCTGCTATGACCGCTGCTGAGTTTGATGAGCAGCTGCTTGACCTGAAGATCGAGTTGAACAACAACGATCTCATCCTTAAGATGACGAACTCCGCTCCCGAGGCTGGCGTTGTTACTCCCGCATCTCTGTTCGCAAAGCATAAATAAGCAATCCGACATCGGGGATGACCAATTGGTCATCCCCGAATTTGTGCATATTTAATTGTAAATATTTTGTGAATATCGGGTGCAGTGTTGCAATTGCAGATAAAATATGGTATAATATCAAGGCATGTGCGAAGATACGCGCATAGCACACACACGCACCCATATCGGGTGACGGTGCCGCCCCGCAAAGATAAAGTTTGCGGATTTGCGGCTTCATCCGATCCTGCGTGGTGGAATAAACCGAAGGAGAATAAAACCATGGCAATTGTATCTATCAAGCAGCTGCTGGAAGCAGGCGTCCATTTCGGACATCACACCAGACGTTGGAACCCGAAGATGGCTGAGTACATCTTCACCGAGCGCAACGGCATCTACATCATCGACCTGCAGAAGACCATCAAGAAGTTCGAAGAGGCTTACATGTATGTTCGCGACCTCGCTTCCGAGGGTGGCTCCATCCTCTTTGTCGGTACCAAGAAGCAGGCTGCCGATGCTATCCGTGAGGAAGCAGAGCGCTGCGGTATGTATTTTGTTAACGTTCGTTGGCTCGGCGGTATGCTGACCAACTATAAGACCATCCGTCAGAGCATCAGCCGTCTCAATTCTCTTGAGAAGATGCAGGAAGACGGTACTTTCGATATGCTTCCCAAGAAGGAAGTTGCTCAGCTGCAGAAGGAAATGTTCAACCTCGAGAAGAACCTCGGCGGTATCAAGAACATGAACGGTCTGCCCTCTGCTGTGTTCATCGTTGACCCCCGCAAGGAGCACAACGCTGTTCTCGAAGCTAAGAAGCTCGGTATCCCGGTTATCGCTATCGTTGATACTAACTGCGATCCCGATGATGCTGACTACATCATCCCCGGCAATGATGACGCTATCCGCGCTATCCGTCTGATTTCTTCCGTTCTCGCTGACGCTGTCCTCGAGGGTAAGCAGGGCGAGCAGCTGACGGAAGCTGAAGCACAGGCTACCGAAGCTGAAGAGGCTGAGGACGCTGAGGCTGATAAGTAATTAATATATAATACGGAGGAAATAGAAATGGCAGCTATTACCGCAAAAATGGTAGCTGATCTGCGTGCGCAGACCGGCTGCGGCATGATGGAGTGCAAGAAGGCACTCACCGCTTCCAACGGCGATTTTGATGAGGCAGTAAAGGTTCTCCGCGAGAAGGGTCTGGCTGTTGCCGCTAAGAAGGCAACCCGTATCGCTTCCGAGGGCGTTGTTGATATCATGGTTTCTGAGGACGGCAAGTCCGCAGCAATGATCGAAGTTAACGCTGAGACCGACTTCGTTGCCAAGAACGAGAAGTTCCAGGACTTCGTTCGCGGTCTGCTGAAGGTTATCATCGAAAAGCGTCCTGCTGATCTGGATGCTCTGAAGGCTCTGCCTTACCCGGATTCCGATTTCGACGTAGAAGGCAAGCTGAAGGATATGATCTTCACCATCGGTGAGAACATGAACATCCGCCGCTTCCTCATCGTTGACGGTGTTGTAAGCACCTATATCCACGGTAAGGGTACCACCGGCGTTATCATCAAGTTTGAGGCTGATGATGTTTGCGTAGCTAATCCCGGTTTTGCTGAGTTCGCTAAGAACATCGCTCTCCAGGTTGCCGCTATGCCTGTTCTGTATCTGGATAAGGAATCTGTTCCCGCAGCTGATCTGGAAGCTGAGAAGCAGATCCAGCTCACTCTGATGAAGAACGATCCCAAGAATGCAAACAAGCCTGATTCCATCCTCGAGAAGATGATCATCGGTAAGATGAACAAGTTCTATGAGAAGACCTGCCTCGCTGAGCAGTCCTACGTTAAGGATGACAATCTCTCCGTTGCTCAGTACGTTGCAGCTACCGCTAAGGAATTCGGCGGCTCCATCAAGCTCGCTGGCTTCTCCATCTATGAGAGAGGCGAGGGCCTTGAGAAGAAGGAAGACAATTTCGCTGACGAAATTGCAAGCCTGATGAAGAACTGATGCTTCAGTCCCGTCGGCATAAAAGAATGCCGACGGGATTTTTTTGTAAATATATTTACAAATCGTTATTTTCGGAGTAAAATATAGGTGGTAGAATAATATACAGTGCAGTTCGTGTTCTGCCGCCGATAAATTACATATAAGGAGATCGCCATGCAAACACCCGCGTACAAACGTGTCCTTTTGAAACTGTCCGGTGAGGCATTGAAGCAGGAAGCAGAAACTATTCTCGATTTCGATTACATTGACACCGTTGTCGCACAGATTGCTGCTTGCGTAAAAGCAGGTGTGCAGGTTGCTGTTGTCATCGGCGCAGGCAATATCTGGCGCGGAGCCAGAGGCACAGACGTAAACCGTACTCGCGCGGATCACATGGGTATGCTGGCAACCGTGATCAATTCCATCGGTATGAAGGACGCCCTTCTGCGTGCCGGTCTTGATGCACATGTCATGACCCCCGTGATGATGGAGACTTTCACAGAACCGTACCTGCGGGATAAAGCTGTGGAGTATCTGGAAAAGGGAAGCGTTGTCATCCTTGCCGGCGGTTCCGGCGCTCCGTTCTTCTCCACGGATACCGCGGCTGTTCTCCGTGCAGCGGAAATCAGTGCGGACGTAACGCTGATGGCGAAGAATATCGACGCGATCTACACCGCTGATCCCCGCAAAGATCCCAGTGCGAAGCCCCTCCGTGAGATCGATTATATGTATATCCTGAACAATCACCTCACCGCAATCGATATTACCGCTACCGCGTTCGCTATGGAAAACCAGATGCCGATCCATATCTTCGGTCTGGACGATCCGGCGAACATTACCAAAGTTATTATGGGCGAAAAGCTCGGAACTATAGTTAAAGGAGGATCCCAGAAATGAAACTGGACACCAAGCCTTATGAAGCAAAAATGAAGAAAACCATCGAGGTTTATGAAGATAACCTCGGCTCCGTCCGTGTGGGACGCGCAAACGCATCCGTACTTTCCCGCGTGAATGTGGACTATTACGGAACGCCTACGCCCATCAACAGTGTGGCAAACGTAAGTGTATCCGATGCGAGAACGCTGACCATCACTCCCTGGGATGCTTCCCTGAATAAGCCGATCGAGAAGGCTCTGCTTGCTTCCGATATCGGTATCACCCCTTCCAATGACGGTAAGGTGATCCGCCTCCTCTTCCCTCAGCTGACTGAGGAACGCCGTAAGGAACTGAAGAAGCAGGTTTCCAAGATGGGTGAGGATGCAAAGGTTGCCCTCCGTAACATCCGCCGCGAGGCGAATGATAAGTGCAAGGAAATGAAGAAGGCTTCCGAAATGAACGAAGACGAGCAGAAGGCTTCCGAAAAGTCCGTGCAGGATCTGACTGATAAGTACATCAAGCAGGTAGACGAAGTCACCGCTAAGAAAGATAAGGAAATTATGGAAATCTGACGGATTATCCGTCTCCGCAGGGAAGAATCGCCCCTGGGCAATTCGCATATGCGGGTTGCTCAGGGGCGGCTTTTGTCTGCAGATGATTCCATGTATATGCATATGAATAACGAAACGCAGCTGAAACAGGAAGCCGCGGCGCTTGTGCAGGCGTCGGGGCTGTCCCATATTGCTTTCATCATGGACGGCAACGGCCGTTGGGCAACCAAACGCGGGCTTCCCCGTGAAGCAGGACATAAATCCGGAGCGGAAACCTTCAAAAAAGTCGTTCGTCTGTGCGGCGACATCGGCATTGATACAGTGACCGTGTATGCATTTTCCACGGAAAACTGGAAACGCCCCGCAGGAGAGGTCAACGCTATCATGCGGCTTCTCGATTCCTTTATCAGGGATGCCGTTACCGGCAACGATGAGAACAACA
>SVTS01000013.1 GCA_015063645.1 Oscillospiraceae bacterium
CAAGGAGATTGGGGTAGGGGGTTCGGGGGGAGGGGAAAGGAACTTCGCCGATTGAGATGGTCCTTTCCCCTCCCCCCGAGCCGCGGCGTAAGCCGCGGAAAAAGCTGCACAGCAGCAAATCCCCCTTACCCCGCGAAAACCTCCGCGGCGCGCTTCATCCTTGCGATCACATCCACGTCAAAGGGACAGCGTTCCTCGCATGCGCCGCACTGCAGACATGCCTCCGCCGTATGTTCCAGCGCGCCGTAGTGCTGACGGACGCTGTCCGCCGCCTTTCCGTCCAGCTCCACCAGATCCAGATACTTATTCACCGCTGCGATGTCGATCCGTGCGGGACAGGGCAGACAGTGATTGCAGTACATGCACCGTCCGTCCGCGCGGAACATGCCCAGAGATGCCAGCACCTCGCTGTGATCCCGCTCTTCTTTTGTGAGATCATAATACGCCGCGGCGCTCTCCACATCGCTGATCCGCTGCATGCCCACCATCACCGCCGCGACGGCAGGACGGTCCAGCGCGTAGCTGATACACTGTGCTTCCGTCAGCGCAATGCCCAGAGGAGACCGCTCCGCGCTGAGCAGCGTGCCCATCGCCAGAGATTTCATCACCGTGATGGCAGTGCCCTGCGCCTCGCAGGCGCGGTACAGCTCCGCCCGTGCCGGCTCCAGCGTCATGCCGGTGTAATTCTGCTTCTTGCCCTCCAGCACCTCCGCGAATACCTCCGTCATGTCCTGATCCTTCGGAACCAGATCATAGGCGGGATTCAGGGAGAACATGAGCACGTCAATGTACCCGCTCTCCACCGCTTTTTTGGCGGTAACAGGATTGTGGGAGCTCATGCCGATAGCACGGATCACGCCTTTTTCCTTCAGGGAAAGGGCGTACCGCATCATCTCGCTCTGAGAGAGCGCATCCCAATCCGTTTCCTTATCCACAAAATGGAGCATGCCGATATCGATGTAATCCGTCTGCAGACGGCTGAGCAGATCTTCAAAAGCGGCAACGCACTGCGTGATATCCCGGCTGACTGTGTACTGTCCATCCAGCCAGCATGAGCCGATATGCCCCTGAATGACCACTTTTTCCCGCCGTCCGAGAAGGGCTTTTCCGATATCCGAGCGCACGTTCGGCTCGCTCATGAATACGTCAAGAAAGTTGATCCCCGCGTCCAGCGCGGCATCGATCACGCTTTTGACGAGCGTATACTCCTTGCCCTGCAGATGCTCGCATCCCAGGGATATTTCGCTGACCGTCATGCCGGTTCTGCCCAGTTTTCTGTACTGCATAGTATTCCTCCGAAGTTTTGGTTATGGGAGCCGTGTACTGCATCGGGCGCGTTTCCGCCCGCGCAAAAGGCTGATGCTCTCCTGAAAATGTTATAAAGTAAATACTGATTAACGTACAGCTTTTCTCCTGCTGCGTAACGCGTAACTGCACATTCCCTCAAGGGGGCTTCGCCCCCTTTGGAACCCCCACTTGTTTAGTTGTAGTCGGGGGCTTCGCCCCCGACACCCCCGGGACAACTTCCGTTTTCCGGCTGCCTGCCAATCGGCATTCGTTTTATTTCTTTCTCTCAAAATACGTTCCGTAGTGAGCCTTGACTTCTCTTTCCCTGCAGAATTCGTTGTAATCCCAGGAAAGCCCCGCTTCCTTCAGACGCTCCACTTCCCGCATGCTTGCCAGCGGAAATGCAATGTCAAAATTGTCGAGGAATTTCGGATGCTTCTTCGCGATACCCTCCGTCACCTCCGGATTCAGATCGTGCGCTTCGATGCGCACGCCCTTGGCGAGCACCATGAAATCCACCACGTGCATCAGGAATTTCCGCTCCAGATCCCGGTACTCCGGGCGTCCGCCCAGATTCACCAGCTCGCGGGGATCTTCCTCACGGTCAAAGAGGCAGGTGACCCCGGTGAAGGGATAATAGGTGAAGGTGTAGCGCTTATCCACCAGCGTCTTGCAGCTGTCGCAGAATTCGCTCATGTTGATCTCGCGCTCCGGCACCGAACCATCCGCCAGACCGAGCATGGAGCGGGATACGCCGAACGCCCGGTCGTCCCCGGCGATATCCAAAGCGGTGGCACCGATATCCAGATTGCCGCAGAGGGCGTCGCAGTGACTGCCCTTCTTCAGCCGCGGATCACCCGCGATGATCATGGGGATAAAGAGCTGGGGCTTATAGGGCCAGGGACCCTTGGTCAGCACGTTGTAGTCATTCTCCACACTGCCGTGATCGGAGGTGAAGATGATCGTCGTGTTCTCGTAGATGCCGTTGTCCTTCAGGGATTTTACCACTCTGCCCACCAGGCGGTCAATCTCCACGATCATCTCCGCATACAGCACGCGGCTTCTGCGGCGCTGCTCGGCAATGGCGGGAGAATCCGTGAACGCCTGGGGAGGATTGAGGAAACGGCGGCGGTAGCGTTCCACCGCCGGAATATCTTCGTCGGGACGCTCGGAGACGATCACCTCGGGAATCTTCGCGGGATCCACCGTACCGGCAACCTCCGCCGGCGGGATCAGCGGACCGTGGGGAGAGAGGAATCCGCAGTAGAGGAAAAACGGCGCACCCGCATCAGCAGGTGCGGTGCCGTCGGGGGCTTTGCCCGTTTTCGTGTAGCTTTCGATAAATTCCACCGCGCAGTCGGCACTCCAGCGGTCATAGAAATCCTCCTCGGGATAGAGGAAGCGGCTGTCCGGGGTGTGGGGATATTTGCCCGGCACGTCAGGATGCCGTTTTTTCAGTTCTCTCGTGTAGTCGCAGGTGGGACCGCCGCCGGTTTCCAGCTTCCGGTACTGATAGCCGTAGGGCTCCTCCAGCGGTGCATGGTCATAATCGCCCACCGCCGCGGTCATGTAGCCCGCCGCGTTCATTCTCTCGGGCAGAAATTCCACGCCGTCCCGAGGAAGCATGGTGTTCGTCCAGGCATCGTGCCCCGATACGAATTCGCCGGTCAAAAATGACATGCGCGCCGGGGCGCACACGGTGGATGCGGTGATGGCGTTGTCAAAAACGGTGCCGTCCGCCGCCAGCGCATCGATATGGGGCGTGGGGATGAAATCCGCACCGTACGCGCCGAGAAAATCAGGACGAAGCTGATCGCACATGATGAGCACAATATTCCGTCTGTTCTGTTTGTCTGCCATATATTTTCTCCTTTTCACAGGATGAATTACTGTTTTCCCCGTGCGGCAAGGGAACGCCGCACCTGCCCGGCAAGGCGGCTCAGCACGCCGCCCCATTTATCCAGAAAATGCTGATATCCGCAGAAATCATCCGCGCCGGAGCAGCAGATCTCCCCCTGCATCCGCTTGCAGTTTCCTCCGCAGAATTGCCGGTAGCGGCATTTTTTGCAGAGATCCGGCATCCGGTGAGGACGGTGCAGGAAGGCGCTCAGCGCCGGGGACTGCATCAGCTCCGACAGGGGCTGTACGGTGATATTGCCCAGTTTATATTCGTCCAGACAGTAGAAATCGCAGGGATAGACGCTTCCGTCCGCCTCCACCACAAGCTGCGGATGGCAGGCGCCGTTCATGCCGCAGGAAGTGGGCACGCCCAGCACCAGCAGATTCACCACGTCATCAAAGAATTTGATACTGCGGTGCTTCCCCCGCTGGAAATCGGCGTACCAGTACGCGAACAGTTCCGTATAAAAAGATGCAAAAAGCCGGGGTGACAGGGCGTAGGGCGTATCCCCCTCCAGATTGCCGAGGCAGGGGGTGAACTGAGTAAAGTCGATCCCCAGGCGGACGATCTGCTCCCAGACCTGCTTCGGATGGCGCGCCGCCTCATCTGTCAGGGTACAAAGGACGTTGAACTCCACACCGTACTTTTTCATGCACGCCATACCGGCGCAGATGCGCTCATAGGTACCCGCGCCCCGCTCATCGACGCGCACCGCGTCATGGGCATGAGGCAGAAGATCCAGCGAAAGCCCCACGAGAAAACGGTGCTCCGCCAGAAAGGCGCACCAGCCGTCATCCAGAAGCAGACCGTTGGTCTGCAGGGCGTAGGAGACGCGCACATCCTTCCAGTCGGAGGTCAGGGATACGAAGCGGCGGAAGAAAGGCAGTCCCGCCAGCGTCGGCTCACCGCCCTGAAAGGTGAACTGCACGCTGTCGCCAGCCTCTGTCTCGCCTCTGACGTTCGTCAGAATCGCGATGAGAGTCTCATCGGACATGATGCCGAAGGAGTGGACATCGCGCATGGCGGACACGTCGGCGTAAAAACAGTATCGGCACCGCATATTGCAGAGGGACGATGCCGGTTTCAGCATAATATTGATTGTTTTCATAGATGCACAATACCGCGCGGCGCAAGTCCGCGACAAAAAAGAGTGTTCGGATGAGGGTATTATAGCACAGATCGGCGGCGGTGTCAATGAAGGAGGGGGCGAGTTCGTGCACTTAACGCGTAAACTTGTACGCTGTACGTTAAGCGTGCCATCTCCCCCAGCATCCTTGCCTCGCGGCAAAAGACCGTCCTCCACATAAAAACTTTTGCGCCGGAAGATTTTGCAACGCAAAATCTTCCGGCGCGAATTTATAAGGGAAAGTTATATATTCGGCGAAAGCCAAGGAGATTGGGGGATGAGAGGGTGCACAGCAGAATATGTAAGCAACCCTCACATCGTTATATCATTCTTGTTCATCGCCTCATTCTCGTTCTGCGCCGCCTGCACAGGCGAGGCTTTGCAGAGCAGGGCGAGCTGTTCCTCGCTGAGATTCCGGGCAGGCGCAAAATCATCGCTTCCCGCATACGCGATCATCCGCGCCTTCAGCCATCGCGCCGCCGGATCCGCATCCGTCAGACGAAGCGTGCAGAGCAGCAGCTTTCCCGCTCCGATCCGGTATTCAGCCAGCATCGCTTCTCTGTGGGCGTTCTTGTAGGAGGACGCAATATCCACAATCGGTCGGTGCGGCATCTCCATCAGATCAAACACCGCGGATTTGCTTCCGTTCATCATCGTCTCAAACTGCCGTCCGCAGTATCCGTCGTGGGGAAAATCCGCCATCAGCGGATGATCCGCCACCACCGTCGCCAGATGACCCGTAGTCCGTCCCGCGATGGACAGCTGGAAGGACACGTCATACGCCGCAAAAGGTCCTGTGCCAAGGAGCACCACGTTCTTGCCTTCGCGCATCAGGCGGAGCAGATCACTGCCGGTGCAGTCGCTGAGAACCACGGTATTTTCGTCCGCTTCGGCTGCATCCGCTTCCGGGAACACATACAGATCCCACATGTTGTCGCAGTCCGTGTCATCCCCGGAGAGGGAAACATGCAGAGTCAGCGCCATGGGTTTTGCACACATCGGCATGGTGAATCGGATGCGCTGCAGCTCGCTGATTGCCCCGCGGGGGATCTCACCGGTGCGGATCTCCTGCCGGTAAAGCACCCTGCCGCCGCCGCTCAGGCGGATCTGCAGAAGCGCGTCCCGGATCGGCTTTCCGTAATGGGATACCAGTACGGGAATCTCCGCCTCAGCTCCTGCGGTGTAGTTCACGCATCGCGGCAGATCTGCCAGCAGAACCGTATCGCCGTTGTAGCGGCGGACGTTCTCCGCGCTCTCACCGGGCTTCAGCTCGTAGAATTCGTTCATCATGCCCACGCAGTAGCCGAAGGTGTGCCAGTGGGTATCGATATCGCCGAGGAAATCGTAGCCCGCAAAGGTCTCGCATCGGCGCACCGTCTCAAAGCAGTGCTTGCGCAGAATCCTCTGCCACTGGGCGGAGTTGCGGTAATAAAGATTCGCCCGGTCGGCAAGTCCCTTGTCCGTGAGATGCTTCCTGACGGAGGACATGAACTCCGTATCCCCGATCCGGGTACCTTTGTAGCGTTCCTCAAGGGAGAGATCGATGTAGGTGCCGTGGATGCAGATCTCGTGGGTGAGCAGGGGTTTTCCGTAGACCGCGTTGCGGCGGTCGATCACTTCCTTTGTGCCGGAAGCGGAGGAATAACTGGTCAGCCCCAGAGAATAGCTGTTGTACACATCGCAGAATCTGCCCACGTCGCCCAGCCGGCGGGGATTGTATTTGAACGGCTCGTCTGCGAATTCGTCATCCCTGATGCAGTATTCGATGCCGCGCATGGCGGACATGGGGGAGAAAAGCGAATCCGTTTCGCCGTGCACCAGTGCGGCGCACGCTTCCAGATGCTTTTCGTAATCCGCGTCGATCTGCAGTTCGTTTCCGGTGGAGTACAGATTCACCGCCGCGTGACGGCGGCAGAAGCGCACAATCTCCCGCCACTCCGCAAGGGAGGTATTGTTGGGCGATTCTATCTCCATCAGCATGCCGAGCTCGTCCGCCGCTTCCATGTATTCCTCCGGGGGAACCCATGTGTGGAAGCGGATGGAGTTGAAGCCCAGCTCCTTCAGCGTGCGGATCACGGAGCGGTAGTAATTCTTCTCCCGGGTGGGATGCACCGTCACGGGCTGATAGCAGTGTTCGCAGCTTCCGCGGAAGAAATACGGCTCGCCGTTCAGGTGCAGGCGGATACCGTCTGCGGTGAGGCGGCGGATGCCGAAGCGGCAGGACAGCGTCTGATTTTTCGTTTCGATTACGGCGGTGTACAGCTTCGGCGCATCCGGCGACCACAGCGCAAGCCCCTCCGCGCCGATCACGCAATACTCCTGCCCGGCGGGAATCTCCGCCGTCCGGACGCAGATGTCCCCATCCAGAATGCGGACGCTGATTACCGCATCCGCCGCGCCGTCGGTGTGCACCGTAAAGGATGCGCAGTCCTGCGCCGTGGTGATCCACAGATCCCGCAGACCGTCCGGGCAGAAACACAGTGCCGCATCGCCCCAGATGCCGCCGGTGCATTCGTTTGCCGCACGGGAGGTCAGTCCGGAGACGGGATGACCGTTATATCCCGCCAGACGGTTATTGGACACCGCCAGCGTGATGCGGTTTTCCCCGGCGATCAGCACGCCGGAGGGCACGGAGAAGGCGAAAGGCGCGGAATATCCCTCGTGCCGTCCCAGATATACGCCGTTGATCCAGGCGGAGACGGCATTCTGCGCGCCGCCGATACGCAGCTCCGTTTTGCAGGCGGGAGCCTCATCCAGCACGGCGGTTTTCCGGTACACAAAGCACCCCACGGGATTGGGCAGAGCCATATCGGGCACATAGCCCGCCTGGGGATAGCGCTGAAGCGTGTACAGGGGATTGTAACGCAGTTTCGTGTGCAGTGCCGTGGTGCGGAACAGATCCGCCATATCCTCCCAGTATCCCGGGACGGGCACATCCACGGCGCTGTCTGACTGCGGGGAGATCAGCGGCTCCGCCTCCGAGGTATACGGCTGATCGGAAAGCCAGTCAAAGTGCCATTTTCCATTCAGATTCATGGTGTTGTTCATACAGTGATCCTTTTATCAGAGAATTTCGGGGCCCTCGTCCGACCAGTGTTCCAGATATTCCGTAGCACGCCATTTGTCATCCAGCAGAGCGCGCAGAGTGGACTGATGGGACACCCATTCATCGATGCGGGTCAGACCGAAGGAGCGCCAGTCCGTGTAGAAGGCGTTGATCGCCTCCGCATCGTGCTCATGGCGGAACATGCCCGCCCGCTTGAGGCGAACCCAGCGGATCGAGAGCCGGGCTTTCTGCACACGGCGGCGGCAGAGGGGATCGTCCGCCACTGCCTGCTCCGCTTTTTCCAGAATTCCGTCGTAGATATCCAGCATATCCTCATGGAAGAGAGGAGAGGTGGGCATATCGTTGAAGCCCACGTGGATATTGTCCCGCTCGGCTTTGCCGCAGAGCGTTTCGATATACTCTCTGATATACACGCCGGCGGCGCCGTAGTAGTAATCCGTGAATTCCTCCATATGCCGCTGCACGTCCGTGTCCGCATCCCACAGCAGTTTGGTAATCAGATAACAGCGCAGTTCGTTCAGATCCACGCCGCCGCCCTGGGCGCCGTTGCCCTGCTCAAACACGCCGCGGACATTATTGCGCACGAATGCCTTCATATTGGGCTGCAGAACGTGCCAGTTGGGATGGGGCGCGGGATAATGGGCGAAGCAGGTGGTGTAGTCCCAGATGTAATTCCGTCCGCTGACCTCGCCCCACTCCCTCAGATCGTGTATAAAGGTGGATTTTGTTCCGTCAGGACGAGTCACCCGGCGGGATTCGTCGTCACAGCTTTCAAAAGGATGGGCGAAGCACGCCTCAATGGAGCAGAGCCGCACGCAGACGTTGCGGCGGGGACGGGTGATCTTCGGCGCGGGACGGGTGTACTGATAGGCAAGCGTATCAAAGATCACGTCAGGGAATTCACCCTCCAGCCGCTCGGCGACGGCATTGACAAAGCGGAGCAGCGTTCCCGCAGGGGATCCCTCCTCCCGGTCGATGGCAAGGCATTTTTCGCACTGGCATCCCCGGGGATAATCGTTCTGGGAGACGGAGATGATCTTCGCCCGGGGATTCTCCCGCAGTCCCCGTCTCACGCTCTCCACGGCGATCTCCAGCACCTCCGGATTGCTCAGGCAGAGCTGGAAGCGCTCATACAGCTGGGGACGCGTTCCGTCGGCACGCATGGCGTAATATTCCGGATGCTCCTTTCCGTAGACGGACGGCGGAACCAGCCGCTGGAAAGTATGCACAAACCAGGCGTAGGGCAGATGTCCGCCCATCTTCTCCGGAATCATGTGGCGGGAGCCATTAACGCGGCTCTTCACGGCAAAGCGCGGGGAGCGGCGCAGATCCGTGTAGCTGTGCTCTCTGTATTCCAGACGCGGAATCTGCTCGACAGTTTTGTCCAGCGTAAGGGAAATCCCGCTCACCACGGGCACCTTCTCGCACTCGGGGGTAAAAAATCGGCAGCCCAGCATTTCCAGCAATTCGTATGCGCCGTAGATGATACCGCGCACACCACCCTGAATACGGATCGCTCCCTCCTCGGGGATCAGGCGGAAGCCCTCCTCGCCCAGCACGCCCCCGGCGGTCTGATCAAGGATCACAGACCCCTCTGCGGCACAGTTCTCCACAGGGAAGGGACGTGCGCACATCAGCGCGAGGTAATACCGCAGCTCCTCTGCGGCGTATTTCGCCTGCTCGGGCGCGCCGTCTGGCAGACAGATGCGGCGAATTGTATATGTCATGACAAGTTCTCCTCCCGGTTGTTTTTTCTTTTTTCCGGCTCCCCCGGTATGAGTTGATTATACCTGTCTTCACACAGGATGTCAAGATAAAAGAGAAAAAAACTTGCACCTGCGCCGGATTGGTGCTACAATATAGAAAAGGGAGATAATCCCCGACCCGAAAAGCAGGAAGCTGACCCAGGGGTGTCGGGGGCTGTGCCCCCGACCGTAACCCAAAAACGGGGGAAAAAGGGGGGCAGAGCCCCCCTGAGAAAACGTGTAGTTACGCTTTATGCAACAGGAAAAAGCTGCACGTTAATGTGCCTACTATAGAATAAGGGGAATCATCCCCCGCCAAAACCGATCATACGGAGGAAATACCATGAACAGAAACGAACTCACAGAACTGATCCGTGCGCTGTACAGCGCGGATAAAGCCAACTTCGTCCGTCCGGAGGACGCAATCCGCCCGGAGCTTGCGGGCATGAAAATCTTCGATGAGCCGCTCTGCGGCATCGGCGCGGCGGATGACGCGCTGTTCGCGGAATATAAGAAACCGGGAATCATCGGTCCCTGGTTCAAGACCCCCGAAGAATGGCTGCCGGGGGCAAAGACCGTCGTAGCCCTGTTCTTCCCCTTCTCAAAAGAAGTGCGCCATTCCAACCGGATGTACGCGGACCGTCCCTCCGATCCGTGGCTCCACGGACGCATCGAGGGACAGATTTTCCTGCGCGGATTCATCGATTCCCTGCGGGAAGCGCTGACAGCCCGGGGCATCGCGGCGTGCACGCCCATGACTGACGCCCGCTTCGCCAATGCGCAGGGCAGCAAATCCATCGCCGGATACGAATCCACCGAAGAGATGTACACCAGCAACTGGTCGGAACGCCACGCGGCGTATGTGTGCGGTCTGGGCACATTCGGTCTGCATAAGAGCCTCATCACCGAAAAAGGCACCGCGGGACGCTTCACCTCCGTCATTATCGACGCACCGCTCACCCCCGACACCCGGGATTATACGGGTATCTATGATTACTGCATCCGCTGCGGCGAGTGCGCCCGCCGATGCGCCGGACACGCCATCACCCCCGAAACGGGGAAGGATCACAGCGCGTGCCGGAAATGGGTCAGCGAATCCAGCCGTCCGTTCCTCCCCCGTTACGGCTGCGGACTGTGCCAGACCGGCGTCCCCTGCGAGGACCGCAATCCCTCCCGGAAATGATATTTCGGCAGGCGAGACCGGAGCCCCCTTGGGGAACGTGCAATTTCGCTTCGCATAACGGGAAAAAGCTGCCCGTCAGCCACCACCAACAAAAATATAGAGGAAAACCAACCATGACCTACCTGCCATCGCTTTTCGCCTTTCTGATCAGCCTCTTCGCCTCCGTGATCGGTGCCATCTGCGGCATCGGCGGCGGCGTGATCATCAAGCCCGTGCTGGATCTTTTCTCCATCGCAGACGTGGCAGCCGCCAGTTTTCTTTCCTGCTGCACGGTGTGCTCCATGAGCTGCTATTCCGTGATCCGATCCCTCCGCGCCGGCGGCGGTGAGGTGGATCTGAAAGTCAGTACGCCGCTGTCCGTGGGTGCCGCCATCGGCGGCATAGCCGGCAACCGCATTTTCTCCCTGGTGAAATCCCTGTTCGATGATCCCGACACCGTCGGCGCTCCTCAGGCGCTCTGTCTGGCGCTGATCACCGTGGGAACGCTGATCTATACCCTGAACAAGGAGAGAATCCACACCCTCCGCGTTACGAATAAAGCCGTATGCCTGCTTATCGGCGGCGGGCTGGGCATTATGTCCAGCTTCCTCGGCATCGGCGGCGGACCGATCAATCTGGTGGTGCTCTTCTTCTTCTTCAGCATGGAAACGAAGATCGCCGCCGCAAACAGTCTGTACATCATTCTGTTCAGTCAGGTGCTCAATCTGATCACCACCCTGATCAGCGGAAGCGTGCCCGCTTTCGCATGGTCCATGCTTCTTCTCATGATCACCGGCGGTATCGCCGGCGGCATGATCGGACGCGCCGTGAACAAAAAGATCGACGGAAAGACCGTTGACAAACTCTTCATCGCGCTGATGGCGGTGATCATTCTCATGAGCATCTACAATACGCTCAAATATTCCGTCCTCTGAATAAAGCAGGAGACCCCGCTGCAAAAACGAACGAATTGCACACAAAAAGCGCAATATCCCGCGTGTTTTGCAAACCGGGTCTCCTGTATTTATGCTACAATATTGTTGGGATTTTCCGCGTCGGTTCCCCGTCGGTCACCTTTTCCCCGTTCTGTTTTCAGAGGGAGAAAACCTCCGCCGGTATTCCGTGGGCGTGCATCCGTAGAACCGGTCGAATATCCGCTGGAAACTGCGCTCGGAGCCGAATCCGCTTGCCAGCGCAATGTTCAGATTGGATTCGTCCGTGGTCTGCATAAGCTCTTTGGCATGCTCCAGACGGAAACTGGCAAGCGCCATCGGAAAATTCATGCTGCTCGTTTTCCGTATGCTGTGGGACAGATAATTCGCGCTGTAGCCCAGCGCGGCGGCGGCAGAGCTCAGCGAGATATCCTCCAGATAGTGATCGTGCAGATAGCTGAACAGCTTTACCATCACGTTCTCGTCCCGGGAACAATTGATCATCGGCACCGTGCGCAGGTATTCCCCGATGACCGCCATGAGGCAGGACTGCAGCCGGCACCGCACCGCGGGATCGCTGTAATCCACATAATGCCTGTCCACGCTGAAGGGGATTCTGCCGTCATCCCGCATGCCGATGCCGTCGATCTCCCCGTCCACGAAGGTGGCACGGAAATACTGTTCCACGCTGGGGCTGCAGCGGAACACCGGTGTCTCCCCCACTTTATCCGCCGGAGGAAGCACGCCGCCCGCCAGACTGGTGGGAAACGCGCTGACCACGCAGTTGCATGAGGCAAAGGTATAATATTCGTGGATCTGCATGGGATGGATGAAGATAAAATCCCCTGCGCTGAGCATATAATACTCATCCCCCAGCCGCAGACGTACGCTTCCGTCCATCACATAAAGCAGCTCGGGAAAGCGGTGCAGATGCTGGCTGAGATTGAAGCGGCGGATCTGATAATTGTACTGGAATATATTGCTCTCGATCATGTTATTTGCCTGAATTCTCATAAGAATCCCTCCCCGCGCGGACATCACTTTCTGTCGCATATTATACACGAAATGTCATGTATTGTCAATATGGATGTGGTAACATATTATGTAGGAAAATTGCGCCGCTCTGCGGTGCTTTACACCTTTAAATCTGTTACTTTATTCAAAGGAGAATCCATATGAAACGTACACTGTCTCTCATTCTGGCTGCGTTGTCCCTGGCGGGCATTCTGGCATCTGCCGCCTGCAGCAATTCTGCACCGACCGATGACACAACCGACACTACCGCCGACACCACTGCACCGGCGGAAACCACCACTGCCGAACCCGAAACCACCGCCGATCCTCTGGCGGACAATCTGCCCGATGATGTATCCTATGACGGATATGCCTTCCGTATCGGCGCGATCTCCGCAGATCTGCAGTGGATCAAATACCTGATCCGCACCGAGCAGACGGGCGAAGTGCTCAATGACACCATCTATGAGGCAAACAACGCAGTGGCGGAGCGTTTCGGCATCACCTTCAAACACATCCCCTACTCCGGCACCAACTACTCCTCCTACAACGAGATTCTTGCCAGCGCCCGCGCCGGCGATGACAACGTGGATATCCTGACGCTCCACGACCTGCGCTCCGGTCAGGCAGCACTGCAGGGCGTTTTCCGCAATGTCTACGATCTGGAACACGTGGATTTCGAGAAACCCTGGTGGCCCCGCTTCACAACGAACGCGCTGACCATCAACGGCAAGATGTACAACATCTCCAACTCCATGTCCTACTACAATATCTACGCAGTCCGCTGCCTGATGTTCAACAAGGGTCTGATGAAGAATCTGGGCATCACTTTCCCCTATGACGACGTACGCGCCGGCACCTGGTATTTCGATGATCTCATCAACATGACCAAGGACGTCTACAGCGACGTGGATAACAACGGAGCACGTTCCACCGCCGACCGCTACGGCATCGCCATCACCGGTACGGCATACTGCTTCCTGGAATGCTTCGGCGTGGACGTATACGGACGCGATGACAAGGGTCTGATCAAGGACGATTTCTATAACGAACGCACCGTGAACATCGTGGAAAAATCCAACTCCTGGTTCAACGGCGGCTCCAAGGGCGCATATTTCTCCGCAAGCGGAGACGCCCTCAAAATGTTCGCCGGCGGCAACGTCCTCTTCGCCTTCCGCGGTCTCGGTCAGATCGTGGACGCCTGCATGGATTCCGATGTGGAATACGGCGTTCTGCCCATGCCCAAGCTGGATGAGAATCAGAAGGAATACATCAGCGGCACCGTGGATAACCCCATCAGCGTGCCGATCACCAATAAAAACATGGACCGTACCGGTATGATCATCGAGGCGATGAGCGCCGAGGGCTACCGCCGCGTACAGCCCGCTTACATGGAAACGGTTATGAAGAACCGCTACGCATCCGACAAGGATTCCGTGGAAATGATGGACCTCGTCTTCAACAACCGTATGCTCTCCGCAGGTTATCTGTTTGCCAACTCCGACAAGACCTACCGTCTGCAGACCGTACATGACGATATGTGGCGTCAGGGCAGCTCCAACATCAACCTGACTTCCCACTACGAATCCGTCAAGGGTCAGTTCCAGGGATATATCAACACAATCAACGAATTCTTCTCCCGCACGGATGAGTAAACACACCCAGGCATTTGCGGTTACGGAAACAGGCGGTATCCCCGAACACTCCGGTAACCGAATTTCAGAAAGGATCTTACAGTATGAAAAAACTCGCATGGCTTCTGGCTGTGCTCATGCTGCTTTCTGCGCTGCCGCTGACACCTCTGGCGGCAGACAGCGATGCAGGCATGACATTCACTGCCGGCAAGCTCTATTCCCTCTCCAAGAATCTGGAAAAGGCTCCGCTGACCTTTGAGGCAGTCATCCGCCTTCCCAAGGGCTATACGGACCGCGCCGGTATGATCATCTCCAACTACGCCGGCAACTCCAAGACCGGTATCACCCTGCAGTTCAACTCCGGCAAGCAGCTGGAGCTGTACTATGAATTGAACACCACAGCGTTCAAATCCATCCGTCACAAGTTCACGCAGATCCCCGTCTCCGCCGTTGCTACCGGTGAGTGGGTACATATTGCCGTAATCAAGGACGATGCCGCCGGCAAGGCGCACGCCTACATCAACGGTGAGTTCGTACAGACTGCCGACGCCGCAACGGGCGAGTACGGCTACTTTACCTCCGGGATGGATACGCCTGCCCTCTGCATCGGCGGCGACCACCGCAGCGGCAACAGTCAGTACTTCAAGGGGGAGATCCGCGAGATTGCGCTCTATTCCGACATCCGTACCGCTGACGAGATCAAAGCGGACTATGCCGGCATCAAGGCGGAGAACGACAATCTGATGGTGTGGCACAAGCTGTCCGCCGGCACCACCGAAGCCAAGGACCTCAGCGGCAACGGATACGATTTCGGTCCCAACAAGTCCAAAGTAAGCTGGCTGAAGGACAAGAAGCCGGTAACCGATTACGCATACTCCTTTGCCGTAGTGGGCGATACTCAATATATCGCACGGGACAATCCGGAGCACATGACGAAGTACTATCAGTGGATTCTGGACAACAAGGAATCAAGGAAGATCGAGTGCGTCATCGGTCTGGGTGACATCACGGACGGCAACAAGACCGAGCAGTGGACTCCCGCCAAGAAATCCATCTCTCTGATGGACGGAAAGATTCTCTATACCCTCGTCCGCGGCAACCACGACAACGCCGCATCCCTGAACAGCTATCTGGGCACGGACGCTTACTACAATCAGCTGAAATCCCGGGGTGAATCCGGCGTGTTCAAAGAGGGACAGCTGGAAAATGCCTACTGCACCTTCACCGTCGGCAAGACGAAATATCTGATCATCATGCTGGACTTCGGCGCCAAGAACGATGTTCTGGAGTGGGCAGGCGGCGTTCTGGAGAAATACTCCGACCACCGTGCCATCATCACCACCCACGCCTACATGAACAGCGACAAAACCACGCTGGATCCCGCGGATAAGTGGGCGCCTACCACCTACGATTCCTCCTTTAATGATGCCAACGTCATGTGGGATAAGCTGGCTTCTCAGTATGAGAACGTCATCCTCGTGCTTTCCGGTCACATCCCCTATGACAACATCGTTACCCTGCAGCAGAAGGGCAAGCACGGCAACACCGTTACCCAGATGCTCATCGACCCTCAGGGGCTGGATAACAGACACAAGGATATCGGCTCCATCGGCATGGTCGCCATGTTCTACTTCAACGAGGACGGCTCAAAGGTTTCCGTTGAGTATTATTCCATCCTCCACGATGAGTATTTCGGAGCGGTGAATCAGTTTGATCTGGTGCTCATCCCCGAGGAGCCCAAGCCGGTTGAGACAACCGCCGCCGTCACCACGGCAGCCCCCGAAACAACCACCGCCGCTCCCGAAACGACCGCTGCTCCCGATACCGATCCCGTATCCGATCCCGAGCCCTCTGAGGACGGCGCATCCGGCACGGTGTGGGTCATCGCCGGCATTGCCGCCGCAGTGATTATCGCGGCTGCCGCAGTGATCGTGATCAGAAAGAAGAAAAAATAATCCCCGCGGCTGACCGCCGCAGATGACATCTGTTCTTTACAGAGCATTGCTCTGAAGAAAAAATACAAAAAAGGAGAAACATCATGAAAAAACTCGCACTTATCCTCATGTCCCTGCTCATGCTTGTAAGCCTCGCAGTTCCCGCAATGGCTGCAGATGAAGGCATGACCTTCTCCGCAGACAAGACCCATCCCATTAACAAAGATCTGGCAAAAGCTCCTCTGACCTTCGAAGCCGTTATCCGTCTTCCCAAGGATTACACCGCACGTGCCGGTCTGATCCTGAGCAGCTACGATGCAAACGGCAAGGATGCCATTTCCCTGCAGATCAACTCCGGCAAGCAGCTGGAGCTGTACTATGAGCTGAATACCGACGCATTCAAGTCCGTCCGTCACAAATTCACCGATGTTCCCGTAACCGCCATCGCTACCGGCGAATGGGTACATATCGCCGTTGTAAAGGATGAGGCTGCCGGCAAGGCACACGCCTACATCAACGGTGTATTCGTGCAGACTGCCGACGCCGCTGCCGTTCCCTACGGTTGTTTCGAAGCCGGCGTGGAAAAACTTCCGATCTGCATCGGCGGTGACCACCGTAAAGACAACGGCCAGTTCTGGAAGGGCGAGATCCGCGAGATCGCTCTGTATTCCGATGTCCGTTCCGCTGACGAGATCAAGGCTGACGCCGCCGGCATCAAGGCTGACAAGGATATGCTGATCTGGTATCAGCTCTCCAAGGGCATGACCGCTGCCAAGGACCTCAGCGGCAACGGCAACCACATGGGTGACTACAAAGAGCCCGAGACCACCGCTCCCGTAGCTACTCAGAAGCCCACCACCACCCCCAAGGCTCCTCAGACCTTTGACGCTGCCGTTATCCTCGCAGTAACCGCAGCTGCCGCAGGCGCAGGCGCAATCGTAAGCAAAAAGAGAAAGTAATTTCCTGCAGAGACAGATCTTTTCATGAACAGATACGGGAGGCGCAAGCCTCCCGTATTTGTTTTCCGCGGCAATCCCAAAGCAGAAAAACGCATCGGGACGGAGCACAGTGTGCATTCCGTCCCGATGCGTTTTACTTATTTATCCGATTTACTTATTCACATACGATCCAATATCCGGCTCGCCGTGCAGCTCCTCATAATCGGGACCGAGATAGCAGGCGAAGGTCGTTGCGGCGTCAAATCCCAAATCGTCATAGAACACCAGATCCGCGTCGGTCACATCCGCCATGTGGGTGAATGCCTTGGGCGGCTTCGTGTAGCGGGAGTACATGGAGTTGTCCAGCCAGTATTCGCACGCCATGGCATCCGCTTTTCCGAAGCAGGCGAAGAGATCGGGCAGCACTGCCGTCTGGGAGCGGTTCTTCTCCACGGAGGAATCTGCCAGCGGCGCGTCAAACTGCCGGTCCATCGGTGCATATTCCAGGAAGATGCCCGTCTCCGGCTCCACCGTGCGGGGCGCTTCCAGCGTCGCGTGATAGGAGAGATAGCACTGCTTCGCCTCCGGATCCGTGCGGCGCAGTCCGCGCAGGATGGCGTTGTACATGACCATCGCCTGATCGGACACACTGTATTTTTTGCACTCCGGGCAATGACAGAACGCGGTGCGCACGTCATCGATCCAGAAATGGTAGCGATGGCTGGACGCCGGCAGAATCTTTGCCGTCAGCGCAGCGCGCTCGGAGAGATATTCCAGCGCATCTTTGTTTGAGGAGCAGAGATTGTAATCCGCCACGCGCTCGCCCTTCTCATCCATGCGGAACCAGTCGGGATGCTGCGCAAACAGATCCGCGGGAAGCATCCAGCGGAGCGCGTGCATCTCATGCTCCACGGCAATGCCGGCAGCCTCGATCCGATCCAGACGGGGTTTCAGCAGGGGGAGATTGCGGATCAGATCCTCCATGCTTTCGTTGGCTTTTCCGCCGCCTACGGGATGAAGCCCGAAGAGGGAAAGGGTCGAATTGCAGACCCGGTCCGTCCATTTTTCGCTCAGCTCAGCGGTATGAATAAGAAGTCCGCGTCGAATGTGCATAATGTGTTTCTCCTTTAGTCTCAGTTAATATCAGTCAGAATCAACTGAACAGGCGGGCGATTCGTGAATCGCCCCTACCGGTTTGCGGCAGAATTTCGCTGGCAAATATGCCCGACACCCCCGGAACCGCTGCCTGTTAATCAATGCTTCCTTATTTCATCAGCGTATCCACAAAATACGCATTCGTGTACGCGCATTTTCCCGCTTCGTCCACGACGGTGATGTAGAAATATTCATCCTCCGGATACAGCGCGAAGCTTGCCTCACGCAGCGGCTCCTCCTTTGCCAGAACACGTCCGCTGCGGCGCACTCCGCGGGTGATGCGGATCTCACGGGCACCCTCCGTTGTGACGCTCACCTTGCCGTCCTCATACCACAGGTCCCGGATCACCGGTCCCTCGGAGCAGTAGAAATCGCCCCGCTCCAATGCGGACGTGACCGTGCGGTACTCCAGCTCAGGTGCACGGATCACGGTGTATCCGATAAAGAGATCCTGCGTGTTGTGGGTGTCATCCGTGGCAGTACAGAAGATCCGCTTGCCGGAGCGGAGAATATCGTTGTATACCCGCTCGTTGTGCTCCTCAAATCCCATGCGGACGCACGCGCCGTTCACCATCTCCATGGCGTTCATGCCCTCGTAGCCGATGTACTGGGGATAGCTCTCCTGGGACCAGGTGGGATGGTTATAGGTGACGAAGAATCCGGCATCGCGCATGATGTGCATCATCTCGCTGATTCCCTCCGCCGAGTAGCGGCGGATGTAATCCGGTTTTGAATCGTCGAACTTCACCTGTTCACGGCTGATTTTGGCATTGCCGAACTGATAGAGGGAGCGGTGCCAGCAGGGCTGGATTACGTTGTCCGGCTCCAGCGCGATCATGCACATGTGGCAGGTCTTGCGCTTCTGGGCTACGGGATCCGCATCGGCACTCTCGTTGATCTCCACCTCAAAACCGACCAGCGGCAGAAAGTCCTCCTGCGCCAGATCGTGGTGGGGAATCAGCACGTCATGATCCGTGTAGGCGATGATGGAGTAGCCCTGCGCCATGTACGCCGCTTTTATTTCCTCGGGAGACAGTTTTCCGTCGGAAAGCGTGGTGTGACAGTGGAGATTGGCTTTGTAGTCCGTTCCGGACTGCGGCAGAAGATATGTTCTCATGGGAAATTACCTCGCAAATATGAATTGGTTAAGTAGGTATATACATTATACCACCAAAAGGCACCTCTGTACAGTCATATTCTGAAAAAAACACGACAGATTCCCGTATGGCGGGGATGGGATACCGCTCACGCCTCAGAAAACTCCCCCACCGAGTCCATCCCCCTTCCGGCGGGAGGCACTGCGGCGGCATTCACCGGGCGTCATGCCGGTTTTCCGCTTGAAAATGCCGGAGAAATAATACTCATCGGCAAAGCAGAGCTTGTCTGCAATCTCGCCGACGGACAGACTGGTATCCTCCAGCAGCCGCCGGGCGAATGCCAGTTTTTTATCCAGCACATAACCGTACGGCGTGACGCCGAAGGCACGGCGGAAGATCCGGATCGTCTGGGATTCGGAGCGCGCGATGCGGCGGCACAGAAGTTCCAGCCGGAACGGCGAGGTGATCTGGGTATCCAGAAAATCCTTCATCTCGCGGGCAATGCCGGACGGCTCCGCGCTCTCGCGGACATGTCCGTGCATCTTCAGAAGAATCCCCGTGAGGACGGCGGTTATCTCCGCCGTGCAGTCCCCCTGTCCCGCGCGCCCCAGGGTCAGGATCTGCGCCATTTCGGCGCGGAGATCCAGCCCGCGGAAATAGTAAATACCCCGCAGACCGCAGCTCTCCGTCATACTGTCCAGAAGCGGTCCGGACAGATTCAGAAAATGCTTTTTCCACGGTCGCTCAGCGTCCGAGAAGTAGCGGTGCTCATGTCCCGCCTGCAGAAAATAGCTGTCCCCCTCCGCGGGATAAAAGGTCTCCCCGTCTATCGTCACCGTGCCGCAGCCCTCCTCGATGTACTCGATGCAGGCGATGGAGGAGGCGACGCGATCGATGCGGTAATGGGGATTGGGATGCGTTGTGCCGCAGATGGTATAGCGGATCAGCTCCTGTGATCCGCTGCTCTGGTTCAGGCGGTATATTTCTTCTTTCATGCGTGTTTTCCTCATTTTTATGCCGGGAATGCATATTGTTTTTTCACCATGACAGCAGTATAATCAATTTACACACATATGTCAATACATAAGGAGAAATTCTATGAAAAAATTCAGACCTGCAGCGGCACCGCTTATCACGGTGGATCCGTTTCTGTCCATCTGGTCCTGCGACGATGCGCTCTACGGCGGCCCCACGGAGCACTGGTGCGGCAGACCCTGCCCCATTCTGGCGGGCATCTACGTGGATAACGCGTTCCACGCCATCGCCGCCGCGGATGAAAACGGCAAGGTACTGCGCAGCCGTGTCTACCAGACGGATCTGGAGATCACGCCTCTGAGCACAATCTACACCTTTGAAAACGAAGCGGCTCTGGTAAAGCTCACCTTCACCACGCCTCTGCTTCCCGACCGCCCCGACATTCTCGCCCGTCCTGTCAGCTACGTCCACTATGAGGTGAAGCCGAAAACCGCCAAACCGGTGCGTTTCCTCTTCGGCATCAGCGCACGCGCCTGCGTGGACAACAAATATCAGTCCGTCTCCTTCCGCCGCTCCGTAAATTCCCTTGCCTGCGGCAACACGGTGCAGAATCCCCTGGCGCAGTCCGGCGACAACGTGTTCATCGACTGGGGCTACCTCCACCTGCACGGCGGTGAGGATGTGAAAGTCGGACGCTTCACCGACGGAACCCGCCTGGAATTCCTGCCCGTAAACGGCATGTACAACGCCTATGCGGAGAATCCGTTCCTTCTGACAATCCGCAATGAGCACGAGGGCGTGATCACAATCGGCTACGACGAGATCAAGCCCATCGAATATTTCGGCACGCAGCTGGATGAGTATTACACGAAATATTTCGGCAGCTTTGAGGAGATGCTCGACGCGGCTGCGGCAGAGTACGGCGAAATCCGTGCCCTGTGCGATGCGTTTGACGCATCCCTGATGGCGGAAGCCGGTGCAAAGGGCGAGGATTACAAAAACATCGCCGCGCTGGCATTCCGGCAGGCAGTTGCCGCCCACAAGCTCGTGGCGGATCCCGAGGGCAATATCCTCTTCCTCTCCAAGGAAAACGATTCCAACGGCTGCATCGGCACGCTGGACGTGACCTACCCCTCCATCCCGCTGTTCCTCAAATACAATCCCGAGCTGGTAAAAGGCATGCTCCGCCCCATCATCCGCTACGCAGAGTCCGATGCGTGGCAGTATGATTTCACCCCCCACGATGTGGGACGGTATCCGCTGGCGAACGGTCAGGTCTACGGCGCCTCTCCCTTTGCGCCCAACGGCAATCCCCAGTACCGCTTCTGGGGCAAAATGCTCTTTGAAAAGCAGATGCCCGTGGAGGAGGCAGGCAACATGCTCCTCTGCCTGGCGGCTGTAAAGAAATACGCCGGCGGCGATCAGACGCTCTTCGACGCGCACACCGCCACCATGAAGCTGTGGGCGGATTATCTGGTGAAATACGGCTACGATCCGGAGAACCAGCTCTGCACCGACGACTTTGCGGGACATCTGGCACGCAACTGCAACCTGAGCCTGAAAGCCATCCTCGGCATCGCCGCCTACGCGGAGCTGTCGGGCGACGCATCCTACATGGACATCGCCCGGGAATACGCAAAAAAGTGGGAAGTGGATGCCAAATCCAGCCACGGCGGAACCCGTCTGGTCTTCGGCGCGGACGACGGCTGGAGTCTGAAATACAACATCGTATGGGACAGCCTGTTGGTCTACAATCTCTTCTCCGACGAGGTGAAGAAAGCCGAGATCGCCCTCTATAAGACGAAGATGAACCGCTACGGCGTTCCGCTGGACAGCCGTTCCGACTACACGAAGATCGACTGGCTCATGTGGTCCACCGTGATCTGGGACGATGAGGCGTATTTTGCCTCCGTCTGCGAGAGCATCGCGAACATGATCAATGAAACCACCGACCGCGTACCCATGACCGACTGGTACTATACCTCCACCGCGGCATACCGCGCATTCCGCGCACGCTCCGTTGTGGGAGGACTGTATATCCCGCTGCTGCAGAAATAACGCAGCCTTATCAAAAAATGTACGCCGGAGGATTCTATACTGCAGAATCCTCCGGCGTATCTTACTTGCGGACCTTCTCTTTCTTCCAGAGCCCCGTCATATAAAACACAAGCCCGATCCAGAACGGCGTGAATCCCGCCAGAGCATCGCCCAGCCAGAAGCCGTAATGCTCCAGCCCCAGCCCGAGACCGAACAACAGGGACAGACCGACCCGGAGCACGATTCCGTCCAGAATCGCCGTGACGAAATTGATCCGGTGATTGCCGCTTCCGTTGATCAGGGCATTCATGACCGCACGGAGTGCGCTTCCCGCGAACAGCAGAACGGCGATGGGAATATATCCGGGCACGATCGCCAGCACGTCCGAGTCCGCGTCATCCATGAACAGACCGAAGATCTCCTCGGGGAAGAGACAAATTACAAGGGAGCACACAGCCGCCACCGCCAGCGTGATGACCGCCAGACTCCGGAGGATGCTCCGGACGCGGTCATATTTCACGGCGGCAATGTTCTGCCCCACCATGGTGGAACCGGCGGTGTTCATCGCCATGGAGATCAGGTTGGCGATATTGGAAATCTTGTTGGCAATGCCCGCAAAGGCGGAAACCGCCACGCCGTAGCCGTTGATGAACGAATTGACGAACAGCTTGGAGAACTGGATCGACGCGGATTTGATCGCCATGGGCGTTCCCAGCTTCACCAGATCCGCCAGCATCTCCCTGTCCGGATGCAGAAAATCCTGCCAGGACATGTGCAGGGAAAACTGATCTCTGTGCGCGGCGAGAAATCCCACACAGCAGAGAAAGCTGACCGTCTGACTGATCACGGTGGCAAGAGCCGCGCCTCCGCTGCCCATGCCCAGACCGATGACGAAAACCACGTCCAGAACCAGATTCAGAACGGCGGAAATGCCGATGAAGATGAACGGATGGCGGGAATCGCCCATACCGCGCAGGATGGCGCTGACCGCATTGTATCCGTAGATGAACACCAGTCCCACCATGGAGATCACCGAGTATGCCAACGCGCCCTCATACGCCTCCGCGGGGGTATTCATGATCTGCAGAAGGGGATGACGGAAGATCAGTCCCAGCGCCGACACGGCAACTGCGCTGCAGAAGAGAAAGAAGCTCATGGTGCCCACGAAGCGGCCGATCTTCTCTCTTTGATCCGCGCCGATATATTTGGCGATGAGGACCTGTCCGGCGCTGGCAAATCCCATGGCGATGAAGGTAAGAAAATGGGTGACGTCCCCGCCTACGGAGACGGCGGAGATACCGGCCTTGCCCAGCAACTGTCCCACCACGACCATATCCACCATGTTGTACACAACCTGCAGCAGATTGGCGAGGAACAGAGGCAGCGCAAAGACGATCAGCTGCCGAGGGACATTACCGCTTGTAAAATCCCGGATGTGCGATTTAGTCATTCAAATACACTCCTGCTGTAATTTCTTTTATTAGTATAGCAGAAAATCCCGCAGGATGCAAAGGGCAATTTACACAAAATCGGCGAATCTTTTCCGCCGGGGGACTTTTCCTTGACTTGGAGGCGGCGGACCGCTATAATATATAGCAGATTTTCCCGGGAATTATCCATGTCATTAACTAAGACGTAATACATGTACATTCTGCACAAGTGCGGATTTTTCCGGAGCGAATGCCTCGGGCAAGGAGCGGTCTCACCTGCCGGCTCGGTCAGCGCTTCAAAATGCTTTGCATTTTGAGGTCTCCACCGGAGACCCGCGCCCCCCCTTGCATCCCCCCCCGTATATTGGGTTCAGTCGGGGGCTTCGTCCCCGACGCCCCCAGGACAGTTTTCTATCCTTGGTATAACTTGGTATAAATTGTTCAATATACTCTTTTACCCCAATGAAATTCCCCCCGGAAAAGCGTATTTTTCAACCGTATTCCACACATTCCCGCTTTTTTGTGTTATAATTATTACATTCCCACTGCCTGAGAGGATTATCATGTTTACCAAACGCGACCTTCTGAAAATGATGCTGCCGACGATCATCCAGAATATTCTCTCCATCACGCTGAGCACGGCGGATTCCATTATGGTGGCGAGCGCGGGTGAAGCGGCTGTGTCGGGCGTGTCCCTTGTGGGTACACTGGATACCCTCCTGATCATCACCTTCTCCTCCCTTGTGGCGGGCGGATCGGTGGTCGTCTCCCATGCGCTGGGCAACGGGGATCACGCATTCGCACGGAAATGCGCGGCGCAGCTGCTCTATGCGGCGGCGGGCATCGCTCTCGCAATCACGGTGCTGGTCAGCCTGTTCCGCGCGCCGCTTCTCACCCTGCTGTACGGCAGCGCCGAGGCGGACGTACTGCACAGCGCGAACAACTATCTGCGCGTGATCGTGCTCTCCTTCCCATTGCTGGCGCTGTATGACTGCGGCGTCTCCCTCTTCCGTGTGATGGGCAACACCGTGATCGCCATGATCCTGTCGTTTGTCATGAACATCATCAACATCGCAGGCAACGCGATTTTTATCTTCGGATGCGGCATGGGCACGGCGGGCGCTGCTCTTGCCACGCTGATTGCGCGCATCGTAGGCGCGGCGGTGATCATTTTTCTTCTGCACAACAGAAAGAACGCTGTCTATTTTGAAAAACTGTACTCCTGGCGTCCGGATTTCTCCGTGATCCGGAAGATCCTGCAGATCGGCGTGCCGCATGGGCTTGAAAGCAGCATGTTCCAGTTCGGGCGGCTGGTGATGCAGGTACTTATCTCCTCCATGGGCACCGCCTCCATCGCGGCGAATTCCGTGGCGGGAACTCTTGCCGGCTATCTGTACATGCCCTCTTCCTCCATTGAAAACTGCGCCGTCACCGTCGTCGGCAGATGCGTGGGCGCAGGCGAAAAGAAGCAGGCGAAGAAATACGCGAACATGCTGCTTCTGTGGACGTACATTGCCATGTGGGCGGTATCGCTGATCCTGTTTATCTGCATGTCCCCGATCATCTCCCTGTACGATCTCTCCGAGGAAGGGGCGCGGATCGCACTGCAGCTGACGGTGTTCCACGCCATCTGTACCTCCCTCATCCGTCCGCCGGCATTCGTGTTCTCCAGCATTTTCAAGGCGGCGGGGGATGTGTGGTATTCCCTGATTGTATCCACCGTATCCATGTGGGTCGTCCGGGTGGGATGCGCCTATCTGCTGGCGCTGGAAAGCTTTTCCCTCGGATTTGTCACGATCCCCGGTGCGGGGCTGGGCATTTTCGGCGTATGGATCGCCATGATGGGCGACTGGGTTGTGCGGGCGGTGCTCTTCACCGTACGCTATCTCCGGGGAAAATGGCTGGAAAGAAAAGCGTTGGTGTGAGGTACATCCGATCATCTGAGAAAAACATGCGGGCAGAGGAGGGAATTGCGCATGATCTACCTGTTTGAACATCCGGATGCATATCCGGATGCGCTCCTTGAAGCGCGGCTGCGGCAGATTCCCCCGTGGCGCCGTGATAAGGCACTGCAGTACATCCATCCCGGGGACAGAAAACGTTCCGTGCTGGCGTTTCTGCTTCTGCAGCTGGCTCTGCGCGAAGAATACGGCATCACGGAGATATCCGGATTTGCATACAGCGCATGGGGAAAACCGTTTCTGCGTGATCACCCGGTCCACTTCAGTCTGAGCCACTGCCGGGACGCCGTCGCCTGCGCCGTCTCCGATCAACCGGTCGGCATCGACGCGGAATGCATCGTGCCGTATGATCCCGCCCTTGCCCGGCGGGTCTGCTCCGGAAGGGAGACGGAGATGCTGGCGCGGAGTAAAAATCCGGCGGATGATTTTATCCGGCTGTGGACAATGAAAGAGGCAATCTCCAAATGGGAGGGCAGGGGGATTTCCATGCCCTTTGAGGAGATCGATGTGTCCCTGTACCGGACGGAAACATGGATTCTGCCCGGCACAGATACGGTTCTGTCCCTGTGCCGGGGCAAAACTGGCGACAGCTGCGGTCAGTCATCCCCCGTAATGCGGTACGTCCGCACGGATGAGCTGTGAGACGTTGAGGACAGCGGAACAAATATGCTATGCGTTGCCCAATGTCATTAACTTAAGCACATACTGTATACAATATGCACAAGTGCAGCTTTTTCCGCCGCTAACGCGGCGGGCAAGGGGCGGTCTCGCCTGCCGGCTCGGTCAGCGCTTCAAAATGCTTTGCATTTTGAGGTCTCCACCGGAGACCCGCGCCCCCCCTTGCATCCCCCCCTATATATTGGGTTAAGTCGGGGGCACAGCCCCCGACACCCCCCGGGACAGCTTTCCACCCTTTGTGCAAATTGTACAATGATCTTTCTTAAGTTAATGACATTGATGCGTTGCCGGAGGATTTTGCAGTGCAGAATCCTCCGGCACTGTTTTTGCGGATCAGTCAGAAGATTGCCCACGCTTATTTCCGGACACATCCCCGGCAGCAGCATTTACTCTTAACGTATGTTTTATTGCCGTCACACGAAAAAGATACTCCCGAGATTCTTTGGGGGACGGTACCCTCGATGTCCCGACACGAACGATTACAGACATAAAATGTGTTTTAAGCTGACGTAACGGGACGTCGTGGGCGCCGTCCCCTACAAGACTGATGTTTGTTTTGCTTCTGATCCATTCCTTCTGTTTTCCGTATAAGTATATGCTGTTTCCGCACGGACACGTCTCCCCTCTGTTGACAAGTCCCGGAAAATGTGGTATTATGGAAATGTATGCGAAAATTGTACATTTATGACGTATTCTGAGAGAATGGAAACATGAGAAAAAAATATATCCCCGCGCTGGCACTTCTGGCAGCCGCGCTGATCCTCATCGGCATCGCAGCCGGCCAGTTGATCCGCCGCGGGAAGGACACCGATACCGGCGAAGCCCTGCCGACAGATATTCAGGTGACCGAGCAGGAGACCACCGCACCGGTGACTACAGTTCCGGAGACTTCCGCGCCCGATACTACTGCTCCGGTGACTTCCGCGCCGGTGACCACCGCACCCGATACCACCGCGCCCGATACTACCGCGCCCGTGACCACCGCGCCCGATACTACCGCTCCGGCGACTTCCGCGCCGGTGACCACTGTGCCCGATACCACTGCTCCTGAGACCACTGCGCCGCCGCATTCCCATGCGCCGGCGGGAAATGTGCTCTGCGATGCGGATCGGCACTGGTATCTCTGTTCCTGCGGAATCACGCTCCGGGAGAGCGCCCATGCCGATTACAATCTGTCCGGGAAATGCGATCTCTGCGGCTATCCCATGCCTGTGGAGACACAGCCGCCGCAGACGTCTCCGGCGGAAACACAGCCGCCCATCCTTCAGGAAGGGGAAGCACTGCAGGAGATCCTGCAGCCTGCACAGATCACCCTGCTGCGCCCGGAAGCCAGCGGAACGCTTACCGCTGAAACAAAAACGGCTGTGCTGGATTATTCCCACACCGGGGACGGATATATCATGATCCGCTTCACCGAAGAGGTGACCGAACGGCTCAAGGTCAAGCTGGAAGGCCCGACAACGACCTACACCTACAACATAAAGCCGCTGGAATGGACCGTGTTCCCCCTGTCGGACGGAAACGGGGAATACCGGGCGACAGTCTACCGCAACATATCCGGCAGCCGCTACGCCGCCGTGCTGGCACAGCGGTTCACCGCTCAGATGGAAAACGAATTCGCGCCGTTTCTGCGCCCCAATCAGTATGTGAATTACGAAAACGCCGTGAACACCATGAACAAGGCGGCAGAGCTGTCGGCGGGCATCACCGACACGCTGAAAAAAGTGGAAGCCATCTATTCCTATGTGACCCGGACAATCACGTACGATTATGACAAAGCCGGCTCGGTGCAGAGCGGCTACCTGCCGGATCTGGATCGGGTTCTGGAGGAAAAAAAGGGCATCTGCTTCGACTACGCCGCGCTGATGACCGGCATGCTCCGCTCCCAGAATATCGCCTGCAAGCTGATTGTGGGATATGCCGACAGTCAGTACCACGCCTGGATCAGCGTCTGGACGCCGGACAAGGGCTGGATCGACGGCGCGATCTTCTTCGACGGCGAAAAATGGCAGCGCATGGATCCCACCTTTGCCTCCGCAGGCGGAAGCAAGGCAATGGAGGGCGTCGTCTACACGTCCAAATATATCTACTGATCACCGCGGGAGGAACTTATGAAAGCCTTGCAACTGACCCACACAGAGTATGCCGGCATTTTCGGCAGGCTTGCTCTGCTGCTGCGAAGCGGAATCCCTCTCGGAGACGGGCTCCGGCTTCTCGGCGAGGAAGAGAAAGACGAATCCCTTGCCGCCGCTCTCACCGGTATGGCAGACCGGCTGGATACGGGTGAATATCTGTCTGACGCCATGGACAAAGCGGAATGCTTCACCGCGGCGGACACCGGCATGATCCGTGCGGCGGAAGCCGCCGGCAATATGGAGCAGGCACTTGCCTCCCTCGGCAGCTATCACGAGAGACAGGAGCGTCTGCGGGGCGTGATCCGCCGTTCGCTGACCTATCCGGCGGTTCTGGGCATTGTTATGCTCGCCGTACTGGTGCTTCTTGTGACGGAGGTTCTGCCGGTTTTTGACGGAGTCTACCGTTCCCTCGGCGGAAGCATTTCCGGCCCTGCCGCCGGACTGCTTGCCTTCGGAAACGCGCTGGGAGTGATCCTGCCGTATATCGGAATCGTGCTTGCCGCCGTTGTCGCAGCTGCTGCCGTCATTGCACTGATCCCCCGGGCATCGGATGCCGTCCGGTCGGCTTTCCGCCGCCGATTCGGGGATCGGGGCATTTTGCGGAAAATGAACAACGCCCGCATGGCGCAGGCACTCGCCGCCGCCCTGAGCAGCGGTCTTCCCGCGGAGGAAGCGCTCCTTCTGGCAGAGGGGCTGATGAGCGACTGTCCCGGCGCGCTGCAGCGCTGCCGCGACTGCCGGGAAATGCTCCTCTCGGGACAGGATCTGACGGATGCTCTGGAAAAAGCAGAGCTTTTCTCCCCCGCAGACTGCCGGATGCTGTCCGTGGGACAGCGCACGGGCAATCTGGAGGAGGTCACGGATCATCTGGCACTCCGGATGGCGGAGGACGCGGAGAATGCGCTGGAAGAGCGGATTCTGCAGATCGAGCCTACCCTGATCCTTCTCACCTCCATTCTGGTGGGAATCCTTCTGCTGACAGTCATGCTTCCGCTGATCGACATCATGAATGCCATCGGGTGAATCCATGAGAAACAACACACGAAAACAGCTGCAGGTTTTTCTGCCGCTTCTGCTTGCCCTTGCGGTTCTCCTCGGATTTCTGGCGGCAGTCTCCCGTCTGGATGCGGGAAACCGCCGGGAGGAACAGCTCCGCCTGGAAGAGACGCTGAAGCGGGCAGCCATTGCCTGCTATTCCCTGGAAGGGGCGTATCCGGTCTCGGCAGAGGCACTGGCGGCGTCCTCGGGGCTGTCCTGGAATACGAATCACTACGACGTGAAATACGAATACTGCGGCTCCAACCTGATGCCCGACATTACGGTGCTTATACGAAGAAAATGAAGACGAAACGAACCAACATCACCGCCGCGGCGCCCCTTGTGCTCCTCGCTTTTTTCGCGGTGCTGGCGGCGACCGTCCTGCTGACGGGAGCCACCCTGTACCGATCCCGGACGGAATCCGGGCAGATCGCCTGGGAAAAGCGTACCGCATCCCGGTATCTGTCGATGCGGATCCGCCAGAGCGATACGGCAGGCGCGTTCTTCGTGGGGGATTTTGACACAAAAGCCCCCGGCGGAAGCGGCGACACCTTTTTCGCCCTTGAGATGCATGACGGCGTGCTGTATTCCACCCGGATCTACGTCTGGGAGGGAAAGCTCTGCGAGCTGTTCGCCCCCCACGATGCCGATTTTGACAGAGGGGACGGGGAAGTGCTGACTGCCCTGTCGGATCTGCATTTCACACTGGCGGGGGATCGCCTCGGCGCGCGTCTCCGCTTTGCGGACGGAACGGAGCAGGAGCTTTTTTTCACAATGCGCTCCTCCGGGGAGGCTCTGCCATGAAAAACAAATCCTATCTGCTCCTTCTGGAGCAGATGTGCATGATCCTTGTCTTTGCCCTTGCCGCCGCGCTCACTCTGCAGGGCTTCGCCCTGTCCGGGGAAATGATCCGGGAGAGCCGCACGCTGGAAAGCGCCTCTCTGGCGGCACAGAATATGGCGGAAATCCTCAAACAGAGCGAGGGTGATCTCGCCTGCGCCGCCGAAATGCTGGGCGGCACCGCGGACAGCGCGGCGCGCCGCGTGATCTGCACCGATGAAGAAAACCGCTTCACGCTGACCGCAGAACTGACCGACACGGACAATCCCCTGCTCGGAGCCGCGCAGATCCGGGCGGAAGCCGCGGACGGCGGGACAATTTATTCTCTGCGCGTTTGCTGGCAAAGGAGGGATCCCCTTGAAACATGATCGCGTCCCCCTCCCGACCCCCGTTGGCGTGACCACGCTTTTTGTGATCTTCGCCGCCCTTTGCCTGACTGTTTTCTGCCTGCTTTCTCTCAGCACCGCCGACGCGGATCGCCGCCTTGCGGCATCCTCGGCGCAAGCCGCCGCGGCTTATTACGCCGCCGACTGCGAAGCGGAGCGGATCTTTGCTGAGCTCCGCGCCGGAAGAATGCCCGCCGGAGTCACGGCGGAGGGAAGCCGGTGCAGCTATGTCTGCCCGATCACAGACACGCTCGCCCTGCACGTGGAGCTGATCCGCACGGAGAGCGGATGGAGCATCCTGCAGTGGCAGGCTGTATCGGAAAATCGATAATCCCGGAAAGGAACCATACCATGAACCAGCTGATATATTACCTGAAGCACGCGGTAGCGGAATGCGCATCGGATATTTTCTTCGTCGCCGGCGGACCTGTCAGCGAAAAGCGGGACGGTCACATTCTGCCGCTTGAGGAAGAGCGGCTTCTGCCGCCGGATACCGAGCGTCTGCTCCGTGCAATCTACGAAGCCGCCGGACGCTCCATCGACCGCTTTCTTGAGACGGGCGACGACGATTTTGCCTTCTCCATCCCCGGTCTCTCCCGCTTCCGCGTGAATGCCTACCGGCAGCGGGGCTCCATGGCTGCCGTGGTGCGGGTGGTCTCCTTTGACATCCCGGACTGGCAGCAGATCCACATCCCGGAGGCTGTTATGAAGCTCTCCGACATCACCCACGGACTGATCCTCTTCACGGGCACCGCGGGCAGCGGCAAATCCACCACCCAGGCGTGCATCATCGACCGCATCAACCGGACGCGGGACTGCCACATCGTAACGCTGGAGGATCCCATCGAATATCTGCACCGGAATCAGAAGAGTATCGTGAGCCAGAGAGAAATCGCCGTGGATACGGGGGATTATCTGTCGGCTCTGCGCGCCTGCCTGAGACAGGCGCCGGACGTCATTCTCCTCGGTGAGATGCGGGATCCGGAGACGATCCGCACCGCCATCACAGCCGCCGAGACCGGTCACACCGTTATCGCCACCATGCACACCAAGGGTGCCGTCAACGCCATCGACCGGGTGATCGATATCTTCTCCGGCTCCTATCAGGAGCAGTTCCGTTTTCAGCTGGCAACCGTTCTGCGGACGGTGGTCTCCCAGCAGATGCTCCCCGCAGGGGACGGCAGCAGCATCCCTGCCTTCGAGATCATGCACAACAACAGTGCCATCCGCAGCATGATCCGGGACAACCGCAATCACCAGATCGAAAACGCCATCCTCACCGGCCGTGCGGAGGGCATGGTTTCCATGGATGCCGCCATCCTCTCCCTCTGCCGGGACGGACTGATCACAAAAGAAACCGCCCTCGCCTACGCGGATCATCCGGACACGCTGGCAAGGCAGATCTGATTTATTTGCTTCAATAAATTAACAATTTTGGCAGAACAAGGATATCCCACAAAAAACTACGGGGATATCCTTGTTTTTTTGTTGTAAAAGTTCAGGAAAACCCTTGAAACTTTTTGTAACTTGTGCGATAATATAGTATCCCCATTTATACATATTACATTGTGCGTCATATCGGCATACATACTTTTGAAAAATTACAAAAAAACGGTCTGATCCGCAGGAAAGGCAGGTGGTAGCTGTGCCAAAAATTTACGTGAACATGTTCGGCGAATTCTCCCTTCACACGGACAATGCAGAAATACGCGAAACCGACAGCAGATCCCGGAAAGTCTGGCTTCTTCTGGCGTATCTGCTCTTTCATCACGCACGCCCGGTCAAGCCCGGCGAGCTGATGAATATGCTGTGGTCGGAAGGCGAAAAGGCACCCGGAGCACTCAAGACACTGCTGTACCGTGTCCGGACGGAACTGGACAAGCTGTGGGAGGGCGCAGGCAAGGAGCTGATTCTGTTCCGGCAGAACGGCTATATCTGGAACAGCGATATTCCGCTGCAGCTGGACTACGAGGAGTTCGACCGCCATTATGATACGCTTGCCGCATCCGGAGAAAGCAGCACGGAGGAGACCGTCGCTCTGCTGGATCTGTACCGCGGAGATTTTCTGACGCATTTTTCCACCGAATTATGGGTGACGCCCCACGCCGTATATTACCACAATCTCTATATTGAATCCCTGCTGGGCATCCTTCCGGTGCTGGAAGAGAACCGGCAGTTTGACGATATGCTCCGGCTCTGCCGGGCGGCAGCCGCAGGGGAGCCTTTCCACGAGGGGATCCACTGCTGCCTGATGAAAGCGTACATCGGTCAGAAGAAATACAAGGAAGCGATGGAGGTCTACACCGAGCTGCGGGACCGCTTCCAGTCGGAATTGGGCGTTGTCCCCTCCGAGGAGATCCGGAGCATTTACGCCGAGGCAGCCCGCTGCGGCAGTCAGCACATACTCAATGCAGAGTCCCTGCGGGAGAATCTGAACGAGAAGGATTCCCTTGCCGGCGCTCTCATCTGCGATTACGATTTCTTCCGCGTGCTGTATCAGTCCATGGCGCGCTCCGTCCTCCGCAGCGGCATTGCCGTCCATCTGGCGCTCCTCACTATGAAGGGCAGACGCGTGGAAATCACAAACGAAAAACGCTGGGAAAAGCTGAGCGCTCATCTGGAGGAGACGATCCGTCACTCTCTGCGGCGGGGTGATTCCGCTGCCGCCTGCACCACCTCGCAGTATGTGATCATGCTGCCCCAGGCGAATTACGAAAACAGCTGCCGGGTCTGCGAGAGGATCATCAGCGGATATTATAAAAAAGTATCCCGTCTGGATATCGATATAAACTACGAAGTCTTTCCCATTCAGCCGGACAGCAAGGAGAATTACCAATGGATAAGAGAACCGGATCAGCCCTGAGGTTTCCGATCATCGCGGAATACCGCTGCGATGCGGAAGAGGGAAGACTGATCGGCGACTGCAGTGCGCTGGGTACATGGCTGGGCTATCCCCCGCAGGAGCTGCAGTCCCAGCGTATATCCCGCATTCTGACGCCGGATTCCCGCGAGGAAGCCCGCGCCATACGCAGCGCGCTGACAGAATCCTCCCCGCGGACAGATCGGCTTCTGGCGTTCCGGCACAGGGACGGACACGTTCTCTGGGCTCTGGTCTTTGCCGAGATTGTGAAAAATCCGGCGGGGGGGATCGAAATACTGCATTCACTGATCCCCGCTCCCGGAGCGGGGACTGTCTGTGAAACGGTGCAGGATGAGCTGGAAACCCAGCGCCTGCAGCTGATACAGAACCGGCGGACAATCGGCTCCCTGAGCCTGCGCGTCTCCCAGGATCCGCTGACACAGATCTACAACGCCGCATCGGTGCGGGAGCTGTCCGAGGAATATCTGGCATTCCCTGAGCGGAATTGTGCCGTTCTTGTGATCGACATCGACGATTTCAAGAAAATCAACGACTGCTACGGACATATTTTCGGAGATTCGGTGCTGATCTGCATTGCCGAAGCGATCCGGAAGCTTTTCCGCTCGCAGGATATCGTGGGCCGCGTGGGCGGCGATGAATTTTTTGTTCTGATGAAAGATACGGCGGACACCGCCATCATCCGGCGCCGCTGTGAGAAAATTGTCGAAACCTTCCGGGATATGCGTTTCCCCGGCAGGGAGGATGTCCGCATCTGCTGCTCGGTGGGCGCCGCTGTCTGCCCGCAGCAGGGGAAGAATTACACCACCCTCTTCCACGCGGCAGATCTGGCAATGTACCGCGCCAAAGCATCCGGCAAAAACCGCTGCTGTCTGGCAGGCGAAGCGGACGGATGATATCCGTTCTGCGGCAAGAAAACGAAAAAAGGAATATGGCTTATGTATCATTCCTCTGACGGACAGCGCTTTCCGCTGTCACTTAGCCAAATGAATATATGGAATCTCGAGCATGCGCTGCGGGGAACCTCCGTCAACAACATCAGTACCACGGTACGGATCGACGGACGGCTGGATTTTCCCGCTCTGCAGAAATGCCTCGGACTGATTCTGGAAAGTGATGCATCCCTGCGCACCCGTCTGGTCGAGGAGGACGGCAGGATTCTGCAGTACCACGCCCCCTATGAGGCGGAGGAGTTCCCGGTGTACGATTTTTCAAGCACCGGAAGCGACGGCGTTTCCAACTGGGAAAATGCCGTGACCCGCGAGCCCATTCCCCTCTTCGGCGGACCGCTCTACCGCTTTATCCTGTTCAAGGACGGCGAGCAGGGCGGCGGTATTCTGGTGAAGCTGCATCACATCATCGCCGACGGCTGGACCCAGATCATGCTCTGCAACAAGATCGCCTGCGTGTATCTGGATCTGCTGGCAGGCAGGGAACCGCAGCTGCCCGAAGCCCCCGACTATGAACTGCACGTCAGGGAAGAGCAGGAGTATCTGGCGTCCAAAGCGTATCTGCGGGACGAAAAATACTGGAAAGATATCGTGCGCATGGCGGGTGAGCCATCCGTGCTGAAATCGGTGAGCAGTGCCTCCGTCAGCCCGGTGGGCAGGCGGGTGAGTTTTACACTGCCCGACGTCCTCAATCATGCGATCTATACATACTGTGAAGAGAAGCGCGTCGCGCCCTTCGCTGTCTTCTATATGGCGCTGGCGATCTATTTCAAGCGGATCGGCGGTGCGGATCCCTTTACCATCGGCGTTCCGATCTTCAACCGCACCAATTACACCTTCAAGCAGAGTACGGGCATGTTCGTCACCACGCTCCCTTTCTTCAATGAGATCGATTCCGCGTGGTCCCTGAACGAATTCAATAATGTGCTGACCGAGCGCTGGCTGGAGCTTCTCCGCCATCAGCGCTATCCTTTCACGTCCATCACCGAGCTGACGGACGGCGGACGGCTCTTCCACATCGCTCTCTCCTATCAGGACAGTAAGATCTACGAAAGCCGGGATGCGTCCGTGACGTTCAGCGGCCGCTGGCATTACTGCGGCTATCAGGCAGAACAGCTGACCATCCATCTGACCAATCTGACCAATCACCAGCGCTATGCGGTGGATTATGACTATCTGGCGCAGTTCTTCTCCGAGGAGGAGATCGGCGCACTGCACCGGAACCTCTGCCATATTCTGGCGGAGGCGCTGGCGGAGCCCGACCGCCCGATCCACCGGCTGAATGTCCTTTCGCTGGAGCAGAAGGAAGAGCTTCTGTACACCTTCAACCGCACGGAGCGGTATCTGAAGGAGCAGTCCCTGTATGAAGCGCTGATAGAAAACAACGCCCGTCATCCGAACCGCGCCGCGCTGATATACGGCGGCGAGCGGATGAGTTACGGCGCTCTTTTCCAGAGAGGCATGGCATTTGCCTCCCGCCTTGCGGCACTGAAGCCGGACGGCGAGGTGCTGATCGCCATCCTGCTCCCCCGTTCCTTCGATCTGATTGCAGCCATGGTGGGCACACTGCAGATGGGGGGCGCTTTCCTGCTGCTTTCCCCGTCTCTGCCCGATGAGCGGATCCGGCGCATTCTGGAACAGAGCGGCGCTTCCGCCCTCGTTACCCTCCGCGAGAATCGGAAGCGGATTCCGGAGGAGACACTGCCCGTTCTGTACAGCGATGAGATCACCGTAACATTCCCGGAGCCGATCCGGAATGAAATACCCGAAGGCGTGCTCCCCGGCGACCGTCTTGCCTACGTTGTGTACACATCCGGCAGTACCGGCGAGCCGAAGGGCGTGGAAATCACCCAGCGCAGCGTGCTGAATCTGGCACAGGAGATGGAGAATGTGTACGGTCAGGGTGCTGTTCTGTCCGTGTGCAATATCGGCTTTGATGCCTTCATGCTGGAAAGCATCGCCGCCCTTCTCAACGGAAAAACAATCGTCCTTCCCCAGGACGGCGAGACGGATTCGCCGGAGCGGCTTGCCTCTCTGATGAACGGCTACGCGGTGGATTTCCTGGCGACCACCCCCTCCCGCCTGTCCGCGCTGCTGAATCATGAATGCTTCCGCCGGGTGATGTGGCGCATGTCCGCCATCGTCTGCGGCGGCGAGCCGTTCCCCGCAGAGCTTCTGAAAAAGCTCAAAGCCTGCACCAAGGCACGGATCTACAATCAGTACGGACCCTCCGAAACCACGGTAGCGGTCAGCATGAAGGAAATGTCCGCCGCCGACAGGATCACCATCGGCACGCCGCTGGGCAACTGCCGGCTGTACGTGCTGGATCCGTGGATGAATCCCCTCCCCATCGGCGGCAGCGGCAAGCTGTTCGTCGGAGGCACCTGCGTCGGTCGTGGATACCGCGGACGTCCCGATCTGAGCGAAGCGGTATTCCGCCGCAATCCCTTTGTATATAACGACCGGATCTACGATACCGGCGATATGGCATACTGGACCCCCGAGGGCGAGATAGTCCTGACAGGGCGGGCGGACCGCCAGATCAAGCTGCGCGGTCTGCGGATCGAGTTGTCCGAGATCTCCTCCTGTCTGGAATCGTTCCCCGGTGTGACCGCCGCACACGCGCGCCTCTGTGAAATCGGCGGACAGCCCGTTCTGGGCGCCTACTATTCCTCCGCAAATGAGCTGCGGGAATCCGATCTGCTGGCGCACGCCGCCACCTATCTTCCCACCTATATGATCCCGGCATTCCTGATGCGCGTGCCGGAATTCCGTGTGACTGCCAACGGAAAGATCGACGAGAGTCTGCTTCCCATGCCGGATCGGAAACGGACGGAATCCGGCGGCGCGACGGAATGCGCCCGCCGTGTCACGGAAATCTTCGGGGAAGTGCTCGGATGCGGCGATCTGTCCCCGGAAAGCGACTACTTCCTCTCCGGCGGAGATTCGCTCAATATGATGAGCTGCCTCATCCGTCTGGAAAAATCATTCGGCGTCAGGCTGCGGCCGGGCGATCTGTATGCCTGCCGCACGGCTTCCCGTCTGGCAGAGAGAATCGACACGCTCCGCGGTGTCACATCCGCGGCAGCGCCGACCGCGCACACCCTGCGCAAAACCGCAAAGCAGAGCCGCTATCCCCTGATGCCGCTGCAGCAGGGCATCTATATCCAGTCGGTACTGGATCCCAGCGGTCTCACCTACAATATGCCCGGCGCATTCCGTCTGGCGGAGGAGCCGGACAGAGCCCGTCTTACCCGTGCGTTTGAGAATATCATCCGTCAGGATCCGATCTTCCGCACGTCCTTTGTACAGCATGCGGACGGCGTATACGCTGTGATCGCCGATGAAGTCCCCTTCACCCTGGAGGAGATCACGGCTTCCTCCTTTGAGGATGCCGGCGCACAGTTCCTTCGTCCCTTTGATCTGACGGCGGCACCGCTGCTGCGGGGCGCCGTATGGCAGTCCCCCGAGGGAGACTGGTATCTGCTGATGGACAGCCACCACATCATCGGCGACGGCATGAGCACGCCGCTGGTGCTGCAGAGGCTGGATCAGGCGTATACCGGCACGGAATCTGCCGCAGAATGGGATTTTTACGACTATATCTCCGCCCGTCAGGGGGAATCAGAGGAGGAAAAGGCGGCTGATCTGCAGTACTGGATCAAAGAGCTTGCCGATCTTCCCGAGCCGCTCGTGCTCCCGGGTGATTATCCCCGGGCAAAAGAATTTGATTATGCCGGCGGCGAATGGGAGCATCCCCTTCCGGATGCGCTCTGCCGCAGTATCGGGGAATTCTGTGCGAAATCCGGTCTCTCGGAGTTCGTGCTCTTCCTCTCCGCCTATGCCCTCCTTCTGTCCGCCGTATCGGGCGAGAGCGATCTGGTAATCGGTACGCCGTCCGCAGGACGGGATTATCCGGGTACCGACACCGTCTGCGGACCGTTCATTCAGACGCTTCCTCTCCGCCTCCGCCTCGATCCGGAGTGTACGGCTGAGGACTGGATGAAGCGCGTCGCCGGAACCGTATCCGGCATGCTGGATCACCGGCAGATCGGTCTGGAGGACATCATCACCGCCCTGGATCTGCCACGCGGCGCCCAGAATGCGCTGTACCGCGTCATGCTGACCCAGAGCCCCGTGGATGAAAATGCCTTCCGTCTGGGCGGAAAACCCATGAACTTCCGCGCCATTCCCACAGGAGCGGTCAAAATGGATATGATCCTGGAGATCGCCCGGAAAGAACACAGCCGGACGCTCCGCTTCTCCTATGCCCGCTCGATATTTGCCGAGGAGACGGTCGCCTTCTGGGGCAGATGCCTTGAGCAGGCACTGCGGGAGCTGATCCGCGGCGGCGATCGGAAGATCACCCCTGCCGCACTTCTTTCCCCCGCCGATCGGGAAACGTACTGGGAGGAGCCGCTTTACCGCACGACTCCCTTTGTGAACCGTCCCATCCATCAGATGCTGAAAGCAAAAGCCGCCGCATCCCCCGAGGAAACGGCTGTCATCTGGCATGGGGAAACGGTCTCCTTTGCCGCAATCGAGGGCAGAGCCTGTGCCATCGCCCGCTTCCTTGAGGAAAGCGGTATTGCCGCCGGCTCCTGCGTAGCCCTCTGCCTGAAACGCACGCCGGATATGATCGCCGCCATGTACGGCGTTCTGAAAGCCGGATGCGCCTATCTGTTTCTGCTGGACACCTTCCCCGAAGCCAGACTCCGCTCCATGCTGGAATTGTCCGGCGCGGCAGCCGTGCTCTGCGGCGATTCTGTTCCGCCGGTGCTGGCTGAGAGTATGGTACTGTATCCCGTTCTCTGCCTGCCTGCGGGATATGAGGACAGCTATACCGACCGACCGGTCATGGACGACAGTCTGGTAAACGTACTGTTCACCTCCGGTTCCACCGGTCAGCCCAAGGGCGTTATGCTCCGTCACCGTTCCGTATCCAATCTCTGCAGTCAGATGAAATCCCTGCTCGATCCGCTGGACGGACGGGTGCTCTGCTCCACCAATGCGGTATTCGACTGCTTCATCGTGGAGACACTGATCGCCCTGGCGCTGGGACGCACGGTCGTGCTGGCGGACGAGGAAGAGATGCTGCTCCCGTGGAAGCTGGGACAGCTGATCACCGAGTACGGCGCCGGCATCACGGAAATGACCCCCTCGCGCCTGTGGATGTGCCTGGGAAGCGAGGATTTCCGCCGCGCGGCGCGGGATATCCGTATCGTACTGCTGGGCGGCGAAGCCGTCACCCGCAGTCTGGCGGACAAATTCCTCTCCTGCAGTGACGGAATTCTGATGAACATGTACGGACCCACCGAAGCCACGGTCTTCACCACCATGGGTCCTGTCCGCGCGGACGAGCCGATCACCATCGGCGCTCCGCTGCAGAATACACGCACCTACGTTCTCGATGAGAACCGCAATCCGGTGCTCCCCACCGGCTGCGGCGAGTTGTACATCGCGGGCGAATGTCTCTCCGCCGGATATATTTCCTGCCCGGATATGACGCAGGCATCGTTCACGGACGATCCCTTCTTCCCCGGTCAGAAGATGTACAAGAGCGGCGATCTGGTCCGCCTCCGCACGGACGGCAGATTCGATTATATCGGACGCAGGGATCAGCAGATCAAGCTGAACGGTCAGCGTGTGGAGCTGAGCGAAATCTCCGGCGCGCTGGAGCAGATCGACGGCATCCGTCAGGCGGCCGCCGATGCTCTGCGGCATGAAAACGGCACGCAGGAGCTGTTTGCGTTCTGCGTATGCGCCGAGAATGCGCCGACGGACGAGGAGATCCTCCTCCGTCTGGGCGAAACGCTGCCCCCGTACATGGTGCCCTCCCGGCTGATCCGGATCGGTGCCATGCCGCTGACGTCGACAGGCAAGATCGACCGACAGACCCTGCAGAAATGGGCGGCTCTGCCTCCCTCCGACAAGTCCGCCGATGCGCAGAAGGATGTCCCCGCTGAAATTCCCGCGGAAATCCATGAGGAAATCCCCGCGGAAGTGACCGTCCCCGGAAGCGAAGCGTATGTACGGGGCATCTGGTCGCAGGTGCTCAGCCACAGCGATCCGGATCCGGAGATCTCCTTCTTCAAGCAGGGGGGAACCTCCCTTGCGGCACTGACGGTTCTCAGCCATTATTATAACGATCATATGGAAATGTCCCTCGCGGAATTCTACGAGAATCCCACCGTCCGCGCCCAGGCAGCTCTGCTGAGCCGCGGCAGAAATTCCGGGGACAAAACGCAGGAAGCTGCCGACGGGGAGAATGCTCCCGACGGGGAGGAAGACAGGCAGACCGTTCTGCTGACCGGTGCAACTGGCTTCTTCGGCAGTCATCTTCTGCAGGCACTCTATGAGGAAAACCGCTCCCGGATCATCTGTCTGATCCGCGGCGGAGACCGGACGCGTCTGCACCGTATGCTCGCCTTCTATTTCGGTGAGGAGACTGCCTCCGCCATGACGGCGGACACGGATCACCTGCGCGTTCTGGACGGCGATCTTACAAAGGAACGCCTCGGTCTCGGAGAGGATGCATACGCGGAGCTCGCCGGATCGGTGCGGGAGATCTATCACTGCGCCGCCGATGTACGCCATTACGCCGCCGACGATTCCCTCCACAGACAGATCAACGCAGAGGGAACCGGACGCCTGCTTGCGCTTGCACGTGAAGCGGATGCGGCATTCTATCACATGTCCACCTGCAGTGTCAGCGGGGACGTGATGAAGGACGGCTCCCGCGGTGTACGCTTCACCGAAGAGGATCTGGATATCGGACAGATCTGGGAACGCAATGTCTACGTCCGCACGAAATTCCAGGCGGAGCAGCTGGTCACAGCTGCCATGGAGCAGGGACTGCGCGCCCGCATCTTCCGTCTGGGACGTCTGGTCGGACGGATGAGCGACGGCAAATTCCAGATCAATCCGGAAGAGAATGCCTTCTGGCTGTTTATGCGCGGCATGATGCAGCTCGGACAGATTCCCCTCTCGGCAGCGGAGATTTCTCTGGATCTGATGCCGGTGGATCTGGCGGTACAGCAGGTGATGACGCTCCGTCATGCGCCGGGACCCGTATTCCACATTATGAACGGCAATCCGCCGACTCTGGCGGAGATTCTGCAGGCTATAAGCGGATCCGCCAAAACCGTGGAGGATCATGTATTCCGTCAGGCACTTTCCCGGGAGAATGCCGGCATGGATCCCACGCAGACGGCGCTGGTGATCAACAACTGGCTGCAGCTGAAAGCGGTCCGGGACGGCATTACGGTGGACTGCAGCCGGACGCAGGCTGCCCTCAAGGCGCTCGGATTTGACACTCCGTCTTTCTCACCTGCGACGGTGCTGCGCGCATTCAAAAATGAGGTGTGATTCATGATTTCCAACACATCCGTTGCTGTCTTTCTGATAGCGCTGTTTATTCTGCTTGTCTTCTTTCTGTGGAGTATGACGGTGCAGAAGAAACGCCGCTGGCTGCACAAACTCTATCTGATGCTGGCAACCGCCTACGCAAGCTGGATTCTGCAGCTGATCGTTATGCGGTTCATTCCGGAGGACAACCGTCTGGCGTTCTACGTACTCGACTGCCTGATGCAGCCGGGCGGCGCGCTGTGCGCTCCTCTGTATCTGTGCATCGCCGTCACCTTCGTAACCGGACGGGAGACTCCGCCGCGCTGGTTCCGGCTCCTCTTTGTGGTGCCGGTTCTGACGATTCTCATCGCCTGGACGAATCCGCTGCACCATCTGTATTATCAGAACTTTTCCGTGGTCCGCAGTGAGATCGTCTTCGGTCCGTACATCATCGTCAGCGGTCTGTTCAGTTATATTTTCCTGCTCGGCGCCATCGTTTACATGGTCGTGTTCGGACTGCGGAACAAAAGCGCCCTGTACTGGAAGCAGTTCGCCATGCTGGCGATCAGCGGACTCTGCCCCCTTGCGGTGAGCATGTTCGCCACCTTCAGCGGCAGCGAAGTGCCCATCACCGCCACGCCCATGAGCTTCATGGTGACGCTGGTGCTGAACGGCATCGCCATCTTTCAGCTGAACATGCTGGATATCGTGCCCATCGCCACCCAGCACGTTCTGGATGCTTTCTCGGACGGCTACATCGTCCTCAGCGAGGACGGCATCGTCATCAAATACAACAGGATTTTCGAGGAGCTGTTCGCAAGGCGGTACGGCATCACCGAAAACAAAAAGCTCATCGACTGCATTCGTCAGGAAGACGGCATGCAGAAGAGCCCCGTATACAGCATGCTGTCGGCGCTGGAATCCGGCAGCAGGGAAAACACGCATATCTCCTACGAGCAGACGCTGACTGTGCAAAGCGGCGACGCGGTAAGCAAAAAATACTTCGTTGTGGATCTGACGCCGCTGGTGCTGAACGGCAGAATCTCCGGCTTCGTCATCGTATTCAAGGATGTCACGCAGCTGCGGGACAGCCTGAAGCGCCTGCAGGACAGTCAGGAACGCATGCTGGAACAGGAGCGTTTCGCATTCCTCGGTCAGATGATCGGCGGTCTCGCCCACAACCTGAAGACACCGATCATGAGCATCTCCGGCTGCATTTCCGCCGCGGAGGCACTGGTGGACGAATGCACGGAAAGCCTGGACGATCCGGAGGTCACAAAAGAGGATTATCTGGAAATCTACGGGGAAATGCGGGACTGGTTCGCCAAGGTCCGCGAATCCACCGCCTATATGTCGGATATCATCACGGCGATCAAGGGGCAGGCGACCAACATCGGCACCGATGACAACGTCACCTTCACCATTGAAGAAATGCTCAAGCGGAGCATGCTGCTGATGCGCCACGAGCTGCTCAACAGCGGCTGCCGCCTCAAGCTGGATTACAACCGGGACGAGGAGATCACCCTGCAGGGCGATATCAACAACCTCGTGCAGGTCATCGGCAATCTGCTCAGCAACGCCATCTACGCCCAGAAGGAAATGGGCGGCGGCGAAATCGAGATCCGGATCCGCCGGGATGAGGAAAAACTGGACATCTGCGTCATGGACCGCGGCTCCGGCATCCCCGAAAACGTACAGCAGAAGCTGTTCAAATCCATGATAACGAGCAAGGGAACCATGGGAACGGGACTGGGACTCTATATTTCCAACGCGGTGATCCGCAGTAAATTCAACGGTGAAATGCGCGCGGAAAACCGTGAGGGCGGCGGAAGCACATTTGTGATTTCGATTCCTGCCGAACTGGTGAATGTCCGCACTGCTAAGACCGCAAGGGAGGGATAACAGCCATGAGACGAAACAAAACCGCCGTTCCCGCGCAGATCTCCATTCTGACGGTTGACGACGATCCGATCATAACCTCAACCATAAAGGACTATTTTGAACGTCTCGGCTATGAGGTGGATATCGAAAACAACCCGGTGAATGCCATCGAACGGGTACGCGGCGGCAAATACGATATTATGCTTCTGGACTTTCTCATGACGCCCATCTGCGGCGATCAGGTCGTCGAGGAGATCCGTAAGTTCAACAAGGATCTGTTCATCGTTCTGCTGACCGGTCACAAGAGCATGGCTCCGCCGGTCAAAACCATCCGTCAGCTGGATATCCAGGGATATTACGAAAAAGATGACCGCTTTGACCAGCTGGAGTTGTGGGTGGAATCCTGCGTGAAATCCATCCGCCATCTGCGCACGATCAGAGAATATCAGAAGGATCTGATGCACGCCTACATGCAGACCATCGAAACCCTGCGCAGCGTGGTGGAAGCCCGTGACTCCGAGACCCGCGGTCACTCCGAGCGCGTATCCTGTCTGGCGGGAGCGCTTGCCGCACAGCTTGCACTCTCCGAAAAAGAAATCGAGCAGATCACCACCGCCGGTCTCTTCCACGATATCGGCAAAATTGCCGTTCCCGACGCGGTTCTTCTGAAGCAGGGACCGCTGACAGAGGATGAATTCGCACAGATCCGCCTGCATCCCGGCAGCGGTGAAATGATCCTCAGCACGTTTACCCCCTTCCGCGAACTGCTCCCCATCGTCCGCGGTCACCACGAACGCCTGGACGGAAGCGGCTACCCCGACAAGCTGAAAGCAGATGAAATCTGCATCGGCGCCAGGATCATCGCGGTGGCGGATTCGTTTGATGCCATGGTATCCAACCGCGTCTACCGTCCCGGTCTCGGCGTGGACCGGGCGCTTCAGGAGCTGATCCGCAGCCGCGGCGTTCAGTTTGACGGCGAGGTTGTGGATGCCTTTCTCCGCATGATGGAGGAGATGGGACGGGATATGTTCTGCCGGAAATTCTGTGCACATACCCTTGATGAGGGTGGAAAGGAGCCTGTATGAGAAAATACCCGCTCAACCCGGTCGGATACTACCCCACTTTCCGGGAGATGATCGAGCAGCTTCCCGCAGGACGGGAGGATAAACCCGCAATCTCCTGGTTCACGCGCAAGGGCGAAGAGCACGGTGTCACGCTGGGTCAGCTGCGCGAGGATGTCCGGAATCTGCAGGCTCTGCTGACGGCACGGGGACTTGCCGGCAGGCACATCGCCATTCTCGGCGAAAACAGCTACGAATGGCTTCTCGTCTTCTTTGCCTGCACCTACTGCGGCTCCGTAGCCGTCTGCGTGGACATCGAGCAGTCGGATGACACCATCCGCCAGATGCTGGACATGACGGATATCAGCGGCATGTTCTACTCTCCCACAGTGGAGGAGATCTGCGTGCAGTATCCCCTGCCGGAGGACAACGCCTTTCTGCTGAGCGGCAAAGGCGCATCTCCCTCCGTCGCCGATCTGATCGAAGAAGGTCGGAAAATCAGAGAAAAATCCCCCGATGCGGCGGATACCGCGCCCACCCCCGACTCGGTCGCGTCCATCGTCTTCACATCGGGCACCACCAGCTATGCAAAACCGGTAATGCTTTCCCACCGCGCCATTCTGACCAACGCCTCGGATGCGCTTGCCAACGTGGCGATCGGTGAGATCGCATTCACCGCGCTCCCGTTCTATCACACCTACGGCATGACATGCTCGGTGCTGTCCATGCTGATCGGCAAGGCGCACCTGTACATCAACGGAAATCTGAAAACCGTCATGCGCGACATTCAGCTGGCGCATCCCCATACGATGCTCACCGTTCCGCTGATGCTGGAGACGATCCACAGCAAAATGTGGTCCACCGCCCGAGAAAAGAACATGGAGGGAAAGCTGAAATTCCTCTTCGCGCTGCAGCGCATCCTCTTTGCGCTGGGCCTGAAACACTGCGGTGCTCCCATGACCCGTCTGCGTGAAAGCATCTTCGGCGGCATCCGCCTGATCATCTGCGGCGGCGCCCATATGAACCGGGAGATCATGCAGCAGTTCGGTTACATGGGCGTGCAGGTTCTGCAGGGATACGGCATCACGGAATGCGCGCCCCTCGTCAGCGTGAACCGCAACCGCGCCAACAAGCTTGACTCGGTAGGTCTGATCTCCGCCAACTCGGAGGTGAAAATCGAGGACGGCGAAATCCTCGTCCGGGGCAAAAACGTGATGAGCGGCTACTATAAGCTGCCGCAGCTGACGGAAGAAGCACTGCGGGACGGCTGGTTCGCCACGGGAGACATGGGATATCTGGACAAGGACGGATTTCTCTTCATCACCGGACGCAAAAAGAATCTGATCGTTTTCAAAAACGGCAAAAAGCTGTCTCCGGAAAAACTGGAAGAGCTGATCCGGGAGATCCCGCTGGTGCAGGATGTGGTGGTGTACGGCGCCGTAAGCGGTCTGTCCACCGATGACGTGCAGGTGGCAACCAGCATCTATCCGAACAGGGAAAAATGCGAGGGCATGATGCAGTATGAGATTCTGGAAGTGATCCAGAACGAGATCAACCGCATCAACCGCAGTCTGCCGCTCTATCAGCAGATTCAGATGGTGAACATCCGCGAGACGGAGTTCTCCAAAACCGCACTGCAGAAAATCAAGCGGCATATGATATGAGTTCAGGAGCATATAAATTATGGAAGAAAAACTGTTTGAGGTCGTCGAGGACATCGTGTTTCGGGTGACCGGGAAAAAAGGGCTGGTCATGGAAACCGATTTTGTGAAGGATCTGGGACTGACCTCGCTGGATGTCATGAATATGATCTGTGCATTCGAGGACCGTTTTGACATGGAGATCCCGACCCGCGAGGTCTGGAAGCTGCATTACGTCAGGGACGTCATCGATTATATGATCAAAAAGGGAATTACCGAAGTGTGATTCCGCAAAGAGGATGCCGCATCTTTTCCGTGCGGCATCCTCTTTTTTCCGGTATCGCATTCACGTTTTATCCGGATTAAGGCTCCCCGTTCGCT
>SVTS01000014.1 GCA_015063645.1 Oscillospiraceae bacterium
TGGAAAAGGGCTTAGCCCTTTTTCAGGGGTCCCTGCGATGGTTCCTCCCCCGCCTCGCCGCGTTAGCGGCGAAAAAAGCTGCACTTGTGCATATTGTATACAGTATGTGCTTAAGTTAATGACATTGGGCAATTTTGCACCTGCTTTTTGTGTTACCAGTATTCTGCTGTGAAGAAACGTATTTTTCCGTAGGATATTTGACTGGACGGAATACAGGCAATATAGCGGCATTCCGATCCGTCCGTTCCGCGCCCGTCGTACATGAGCAAGAGTTGTGCTTCTGTTTTATCCTCCAAGGGATAAAATGTGAGAGACGCATACATATCCGTATCCGGATTTACCGCACGAATGTTGGAGGATGATCTGCTTCCTTTGCATGCAGCAGCGAGTTCATTTTTGAATCCGTTGAATGAACCCTTTCCAGACGGGGAGTATATTGAGAATGCTTTGTCTTCCACAGTAATTGTTCCGCTGTACTCTGTTGTGGAGAAAAACTTGCGATATTTCCACAAATGAACGGATACTTCTGTTATTGTGTTTGTTTCAGCTTCGGTCATTGTAAGATCAAATTTCCATTGCCGCGGAAACAGATAGAGAAGGCATATCAGGATAACGGAAGCTACGAGAATATTACGTAATATATGGTGAGAACACTTTTTCATGCCGGTATTATAGTTACATTACAATATAAACAGTTGAATCAAACGGAATATATATAATGACTTATTTGCTCACTGGTCTCACCTCGCTTTCTATCTACACTGATTATATCAGTTCACGCGTTGTTTGTCAATATTTCCGTATTGCTTCTCTCGTGCTTTTGTGATTTCTGTAAATAATCACAAGAATAAGAACACTTCTTCCGTCACACTGCCGAAATTCAATAAAAAGAAAAAAATCTGTTTTCAACAGCCGGTTTTTGTGATATAATTATTCGGTTAGGAATATTGAAAATCGATGAAAAAGAAGGATCAAAACATGATCAGAGAAGATTTGCGCAATGTCGCCATCATCGCTCACGTAGACCACGGCAAGACCACACTTGTGGACGGTATGCTGAAGCAGGGCGGCGCGTATCATGAGAATCAGGCTGTCACCGAGCGCGCCATGGACTCCGGTGATATTGAAAAAGAGCGCGGTATTACCATCCTTGCGAAAAATACCGCCGTACACTGGAAGGGTGTTAAGATCAATATCGTGGATACCCCCGGTCACGCTGACTTCGGCGGCGAGGTGGAACGTATCCTCAAGATGGTCAACGGTGTTATCCTTCTGGTGGATGCCGCTGAGGGACCGATGCCCCAGACCCGCTTCGTTCTGCAGCGTGCCATGGAGCTGAATCACCGCATCATCGTGGTTGTAAACAAAATCGACAGACCCGACGCGCGGATTCTGGAAGTGATCGACGAGACGCTGGAGCTTCTGATCGATCTGGGCGCAACCGACGAGCAGCTGGATTCTCCCATGCTCTTCTGCTGCGGCAGAACTGGCACGGCTTCTCTGGATCCCGAAACGGTGGGCACCGATCTGACCCCGCTGTTTGATACGATTCTGGATTACATCCCCGCTCCTGTGGGCGAAGTGGAAGAACCGCTGCAGCTGCTTGTCTCCTCCATCGACTATAACGATTACGTGGGACGTATCGGTATCGGCCGCATCGAACGCGGTCAGCTGCGCGTCAATCAGGACGTGACCATCTCCAACTATCACAATCCCGAAGAGAGAAAGCGTGCCCGTATCGCCGCACTGTATCAGATCGACGGATTTGAGCGTGTGCCTGTGGAAACGGCAAAAATGGGTGATATCGTCTGTTTCTCCGGCGCTTCGGATATTTCCATCGGCGATACGCTCTGCGTAGCCGACTGTGTGGAGCCGCTGGAATTCGTTAAGGTGTCCGAGCCTACGATGGAGATGACTTTCTCCGTCAACGACAGTCCCTTTGCCGGCAAGGAAGGCAAATACGTCACCTCCCGCCAGATCCGTGAGCGTCTGTATAAAGAGACGCTGAAGGATGTGTCCCTGCGCGTCACTGACGGCGAGACAACGGATTCCTTCAAGGTTGCGGGACGCGGTGAGATGCATCTGTCCATCCTCATCGAGAATATGCGCCGCGAGAATTATGAGCTGTGCTGTTCCATGCCCCACGTGCTGTATAAAGAGATCGACGGCGTTGTGTGCGAGCCGATGGAGCGCGTATCCATTGACGTGCCGGATGATGCTGTGGGCAGTGTTGTGCAGAAACTGGGCGCACGCAAGGGTGAACTGATCGAAATGGCAAAAGTGGGCACACGGACGCGGATCGAGTATTCGATTCCTTCCCGCTGTCTGTTCGGCTACCGCAGTGAATTCATGACCGACACCAAGGGTGAGGGCGTGATCAACACACTGTTTGACGGCTACAAGCCGTTCAAGGGCGAGATCACAACCCGCTACACCGGTTCTCTGATCGCATCCGAGGACGGCGAGGCGACCTCCTACGGCCTGTTCAACTCGCAGGATCGCGGTGTAATGTTCATCGGCGTGCAGACGCCCGTGTATGAGGGTATGATCGTTGGCGAATGCCCGAAGCAGGAGGACATCGCGCTGAACGTGTGCAAGAAAAAGCATCTGACCTCCATCCGCTCCAAGGGCGCGGATGAAGCGCTGATCCTGACTCCGCCGCGCCAGATGTCGCTGGAGCAGTCCATCGAATACATTGCCGAGGATGAACTGATCGAAGTGACGCCCAAGTCCATCCGCCTGCGTAAGAAGATCCTGAATACGGAACTGCGTCTGAAAGCGGAAGCAAGAGCGAAGCGTGCTGAATAAAGAATAAACGGAATCCCGTTTCTGCGGGGTTCCGTTTTTTATATCACAAACGCAGTCGTTTGACTGCAAAAACATCCAAGAACATGATTTGTGTTGACAATTGCCTGTTCCTGTGTTACAATGAAAAAACGAGGTGATTTACATGAGTGATTTTGAAGAAAGAATGCGTAAAAAAGGATATGGCGAATTTCTCTGGCGAATGGTGAAGGGAATTGCCCTCAGCTGTATCGTGGCGCTGGCAATCTACCTGATTCTGATTATGCTCTTTTCGGGCAGCGTCAAGGATAAAGGAGACGGAGGTACGGATACGGTTCCGATGATTCTTCTGCAGATCGCCTACCTGATTGCTGTGTATGCCTTTTACATCCGCCATGAGGCTCGGGAGTTTTACACTCCCGGAGAATATACCGATGCCAAAACGATCCTGCGCGGCTATATGCGAGACGGCGGCTGGATTTTGCTGCTGGTGTTCGGTATCGTCGCCATCGCCGCCGAAACGATTCAGCTCCTTAGCCCTGAAACGATTGCAAATCCCATTGTGTTTGTCGGCGTACTTAATATGCCGCTGATCGGTGCGATTCCCCTGCCGATTGTCCGTGCCGTCGTGGGATATATTGTTTCCGTGGGTGGAATTCTCGCCATGACGGTGATTGCCCGACAGAGACAAAAGTGAAAAAAAGCTGCAGCCGCGGAAATGCGATCCGCTTGCTGCAGCTTTTATTTACTGTTTCAGCTTCTGCACCCGCACATCTTTTCCCGTGAAGGAGAGCAGATGAAACTCGCCGAAAAGGCGGCTTGTTATGCGGTCTGCATAGCGGGAGCGAAGCTCCGCGTAGCTGAGATTGGTGTTGATCAGCGTGGAGCGGCGACTGTTCAGACGCGTGTTGATCAGATTGTACAGGCAGGAGATCGTGAACGAGTTGGTCAGTTCCGTGCCCAGATCGTCCAGAATCAGCAGATCACACTGGAAATACCGCTCAGCTGCACTGCCGTCTCCTTCTCCGCGTCCGAACTGAGCTTTTTCAAAGGCGGAAAAAATTCCCTGTGCCGTGTCATAGATCACATCAAAGCCCGCATCGATCACCTCTTTTGCTACGGAGGTGGAGAGATGCGTTTTCCCGAGACCTGTCGCACCGATCAGGAGCCAGTTTTCCTCACGTCTCTGAGAAAATTGGCTGGCAAAATCGCGGAGCGAACGGACGTTAACCTCCATCGCCGCCCGATCCGCGCCGGTGTAATACTGCATCGAGAAGGTGTCAAAGCTCTGCTGTGCCAGCAGATGACCGAGACCGGAGCTTTCATAGCCTGCCAGTACCAGCTCGCGCCGCATGCAGGCGCACATCTTTGTTCCGATAAATCCGGTGTCCAGACACGCTTCGCAGCGGTAATGGATGTTTGTATAATCAGCAGGATAACCGGCTGCGGTCAGAATTTCCGCCCGGCGTGCCCGCAGAGCGTTGTGTTCCTTTTTCATCTGTGCGACACCGGCTTCCAAATCGCCGCCCTCCAGCGCCAGTTTCAGAACCGATGCACCGACGGAGGACAGCTGATGATCGATCTGAAGCAGCGAGGGGATCTGCCGGTACAACTCATCCTTGCGGCGTTCACTTTTCGCCGCCGCTTCTCTGCGGCGATTCTCATATTCCGCCCGGATGCGGGCGACATTTTCACGGCTGTATGCCATAATAACCTCCGGATAAGGGGGATTTGGATAATTACAGGATAATCAGTCTGCCGTTTTCTTCGGCGAGGTGTCCGTGCCACAGTGCAACGGTGTTCCAGCGGATGTTGGTCTCCTCTTTGTCCCAGGCATGGAAGAATACGTGCGTTCCGTCTTCGTCCATGAGAAGACTGCAGTGTCCGGCACCCTTTACCTGTTCATTGGTGCAGAGGATAGGGGCGGGATACTTGTGCCAGCTGTTTTGCTTCAGCGGATTATCCCCTGTCAGCTCAAGCAGGGCAATGCAGTAATGCTCGCACCAGGAACCGGATGCGGAGTAGGTGAGATATTGCTTTCCGTTGTGCTTGAACGCGAACGGTCCTTCATTGATCAGCGGAAGTGTGTCGCTCGCGCCGCGCTTTTCCCACTCGAATGTGGGCACAGAGAGCAGATGACGCTCGCCGCACAGCGTGAACGGATCCGCCATTTCGGCGATGTACAGATTTTGACATACGTTCACATCGCCTTCCCAGCCGGACCAGATGAAATACATCTTCCCGCCGAGGGGCATAACGGTGCCGTCGATTGCCCACTTGTCCGTGGGATCGGTGATCTGAGAGTGCATGGTGTACGGCGCGGCGGGATCATCCGAATTGTTTTCCAGCACATACATGCGGTGATTGCGGTTTTCTCCGTCATCGCAGGCAACGTAGATATAGCATTTGCCATCGATGATGTGCAGCTCCGGCGCCCATAATTCTTTGGAATAGGCAGTCCCCGCAGGTGCGGTGTATACCGTGATCGGCTCAGCATCCCGCAGTGCATCAATTGTGTCCGCATATGCGACACCGATGCTGGAGGCACCGAAGGAGAAACAGCGATAATATTTGTTATTGTGGCGGATTACATAGGGATCGCGGCAGTGACTTGTAATCAGTTTCTTCATATTTATATATACCTGCTTTATTGATAAGAACGTTTCAGTGCCAACTCCAATACTTCATCCGTATCAAAACTGGTTCCGGGCGGCATGGGCATCTGCCGGGCAGATTCGGCTTCTTCCACTGCTTCGAGTGTGCGGAGACCGTCCGCATTCCATTTTTCCAGAATCGCATTCGTGTAGGGAATGGACGGTTCCTTTGTGCGGCTGACGGTGATTTCGTATGCCCGCTCGATTACTTCCACGGGCATCTGCCACTCGGAAATCCAGCGGAAAAATGCTTCCTTTTCCCGTTTGATCAGCGCACGCTGACCGATGCCGAACAGCTTGCGCAGCTGTGCTTCTGCGGCATCCGCCTGCTCCATCTTCTGCAGATGGATTTCCAGCTGCTCATAATCCGTGATTCCCGCGTCATGCAGTGTGATTGCCACTTTCTCCATGTAGCGCAGAGAACGCTTGCCTTTGCGTGCGCAGTATGCGCAGAGCAGCAATATGTATTCCGGACCGAGGGAAAGATAATCCAGCAGTCCGATGATGATCTCCGACTCGGAGGTGTTGAAAATCTTGCCCCATTCCTGCTGACAGCAGTCGATCAGGGTGGCGGTGCCGGGATTCTTTTCCAGGAAGCGTGCCGCTTCGTCTGTATTGTAATGGGGAAGCTGATCCGCACGGGCGAGCGTCTTCTCTGCGGGCTGAACGGGATTGGGTGCCGCGGAGGTTTCTGACGGTACGGTGTGTTCCACACTCAGAATGCCGGCGTTCTGCCAGTAAACGAGCGCGTCTTCGATCTGGGTGCGCGTGGCGCCGGTTCGCTCTGCTACAGAGAGATAGGAGAAGTCTCCTTCGCTCATCACGGTGATGAGAACAGCCAGCTGTTCACGGGTTGCTTTGCGGAGGATATTTGGATCTGATGGGATGGGCAGAACCGTTACGCGGTCCCCGTAATGGGGATGGATTTTTATATTAGTCATCTGCATAAATTCCTGCGCGGTGAGATTTTTTGTTTTTTCGCTATTTCCCCGGGGATTTCCACAGGAAACGTGGGAAATGAAAACCGGAATTTTCCGTGTAAATCAAGGGTTTTCCACAGCCAACGGAAAAGTTTTCAACACCTTGTGGAAAAGGGTGTTGAGAAATCCGTTGGGAAATCTGTGAATTTTAGTAGGCACTTGTGTAAAATCGGTCTGTTTTAGACAAACGCCGCCTGTTCGTCGGAGGCGTATGCATTCAGGAAAGTGTCTGCGAATTTTCCCGCAATAACCTCAAAATATGTCTGTGCGGCGATCATTGCGGCATTGTCACCGCAGAGAGACAGCGGCGGGACTGTGAGCCGGATGCCGCATTCCTGTGCGACAGCGGCAATGCCGCGACGCAGGTGAGAATTGGCGGCGACGCCGCCTGCCAGCACAAGTTCCTGAATGTGCCTCTCCCGGATAGCGCGGCGAAGCTTAGCGCAAATACCGTCCACAACCACGCGGGTGAAAGATGCCGCGATTCCCTCGCGGATATCTTCCGGCAGTGCGCCGTCATCGGGCAGAGAAAGACGCTGCCGCGTTGTGTGGATCTGGTTGATCACAGCGGTTTTCAGACCGCTGAAGGAATAATCGTAACTGTCATCGTTCACGGCGGGAGAGGGAAATTTGAACATATCTCCATGCCCGTGATCAAAACCTGCCTGCGCAAGCCGGTCCATGGCGGCGCCGCCGGGATAGGGCAGTCCCATCACGCGGCCGACCTTGTCGAAGGCTTCGCCTGCTGCGTCATCCCGCGTTCCGCCGATTTCCACATAGGACGTGGGATTCTGCACATCATACAGCGATGTGTGTCCGCCGGAAACGACCAGAGCGCAGAAAGGCGCATGCAGTTCCGGATTGGCAAGATACGCCGCGGCGGCGTGACCTTTGATGTGATTGACCGCGACCAGCGGTTTGCCATGCGCGAATGCAAGTCCTTTGGCGAAACTGACACCCACCAGAAGCGAGCCGATCAGTCCCGGTGCATTGGTGACGCCGATGGCATCGATATCCGCCATGGTGACGCCCGCTTCCTGCAGCGCATTTTCTACAACACCGGAAACGGCTTCAATATGCGCCCTGCTGGCGATCTCCGGAACCACACCGCCGTACAGCGCGTGCGTATCTACCTGAGAGGCAACTACATTGGAGAGGATTCGTCGTGTATCTTCCGACATTTCCAGAACGGAAGCCGCTGTTTCATCACAAGAACTTTCTATTCCCAATATGCGCATTTTTTACTCCAGATTTATGATTATTTCTCGGAAAAGTCAAACCGCATCAGTACCGCATCTTCCCGCGGTACGCGGTAATAGCCGCGGCGCACACCGATCTCCGCAAAGCCGAGGACAGTGTACAGCGCACGGGCTGCAGTATTGGATGCCCGGACTTCCAGATACATGACGGATGCGCCGAGGGCGCATGCATCATCGAGCATCCGCTGTGTCAGTGCGCGTCCGATGCCGCATCGGCGGGCATCCGGCGAAACTGCCACGGTGATGATCTCCGCCTCGTCTGCGGCAACTGAAAAACCGCCGTATCCGAGGAGAATTCCGTCTTCCGATAACGCGGCGAGATAGTGATTGCTTTCTGCGTACACAAAATCCCGCAGGGCGGATTCACTTACGCCGTCCTGGAAGCAGCCTGCCTCAAGTGCCGCGGCGGCAGAAATCTGTTCTTCCGTCAGTGCACAGATTTTCATGATCTGACCTCGTCCGGGTGGAAGAGGGCGTCAAAATGCCCGTCGATCCGCACACAGCGTCCGCTGGCGCGCTCATACAGAAAATCTCCCTCGGAAAACTCGCCGTAGATCAGATTGATGTGGATCTGCGGCCAGGCGGAAGAGGCGAATTTCAGATCAAATCGTAAGGTGGAATCGATCAGCGGCCACTCACATGCTTTACCTTCCGTGAAGAGACGGATTGTTTCGGCGATCAGCGCCGCATCGGTGATTTCATGAACAATAACGGTTTTGATATCCGAGTCGCATACAAGAATTTTCTCCGTGCCGAAATCGGCAAGAGTGGGCAGAGTGATGCTTTCGTCGTGGAAGACGGTAGTAGCGCCTCCGGCGTATTCCTCGGTCAGCCAGAGTGCGGGATCGTGGTCACCGATGGTGTAGAGGGTGAGGTCGCCTTTTTTGTAATACGCATAGGCTTCTCCCATATCGGTCGGCTCATAGGTGATCTCCGCCGGCACATAGGCGCAGTTTTTGCTCTTGTTTATAAACAGACCGTTTTCGTATTTGAGCGTAACAAGCCCACCGCCGCAGCTGCACAGCAGAGCCGCTGTCAGCAGGGCGGACAGAAGAGTATGTTTTTTCATATGTTTCCCCAATCAGTAACCGAAAGTGCCGCTGAGACTGTCGTCGTTTTCTACCCAGTCCGAGACTTTGTAGACAGTGTAATTCTCTTTATCCTCACGGACAACAAGCGTCTCAATGCCGGCATTGATCAGCACCCGTTTGCACATGGGGCAGGAGCAGGTGTTGGGCATGATCTCGCCTGTACCGGGTGCGGTACAGCACATGTATACCGTTGCGCCCAGCATTCTCTCTCTGGGTGCAGCGATGACTGCGTTCATCTCTGCGTGCAGTGCGCGACACATCTCATAGCGTTCGCCCCGGGGAATCTGCAGTTTTTCACGCATGCAGAATCCGAGGTCGCTGCAGTTCTTGCGTCCGCGGGGCGCACCGTTGTAGCCGGTGGAGATGATGGTATCATCCTTGACGATAATGGCACCGTAACAGCGGCGCAGGCAGGTGGAGCGTTCCGCTACCATCTGTGCGATGTCGAGGTAATAATTTTCTTTGGATACACGAGGCATAAGGCAACCTCCCGTTTGTCGGATTTTATCTCATCTTATATTGTACCAATTTTGTTCCCGGATTGCAAGAGGGAATTGCGGATTTGCGTGGGAAATAACGGCGCATGGCAGAAAAGAAAAAGAAGAGGAAGAACATAGAACCTATTCTTCCTCTTCCCAGAAGCGCTGCAGAATAACGCTGAGCGTATAGGGGTCGCCTGTGTACTGCATGCGGCTCCAGTGGGGCGGCATCAGACGTCTGATGCCGGGATCCGCATAGCGGTCATCGATGAGAACGACGACGCCCCGGTCTGTCTCACTGCGGATAACGCGTCCTGCCGCCTGCAGGATTTTGTTCATGGCAGGGAACAGATAGGCGTAATCCCGTCCGCTTTCTCTGGTGCGTTCGTAATAATCCGCCAGAATATTCAATTCGCTGGACAGCCCGGGCAGTCCGATTCCAACGATAATCGTGCCGATCAGCGCCTCACCTTGCAGATCGATTCCCTCGGAATAGATGCCGCCCAGAACGCAGAATGCCGCCACTCCCTCGCCGCTTTTGGCACTTTTCTCAAACTGTTTCAGAAAACGGCTGCGCTCCGCGATGCTCATCCCCGGTTTCTGCATGATCACGGGAACGGAGGGCGAGAGACGCAGATACTGCCGGCATACCGCCTCCATGTATTTATAGGAGGGGAAATATACGATATAATTGCCTTCCCGTGCGCTGATAACGGTTTCAATCAGCTCCGCCACTTCTGAGGCGGAATTCTTACGCTGTGAGAATCGGGTGGATACGGAATCCACCGTGACCAGACAGAGATTTTCCTGCTCATAGGGAGAGGAAAGCTCCAGCGTGACCGCATCCGTGCATCCGCAGACATTGACATAGTATTCCATGGGGGAAAGCGTGGCGGAGAACAGCGCGGTACAGCGCGCTTTGGCGAATGCATTATCCAGCAGCGCCGCTGGATCCAGACACATGATACGGCAGAGCAGCTCTCCTGCGTGGGATTCGGCATAAAAGGTGAAATGATCATCTGCCCATGCGGCGGCTTCGCAGAACTGCCGCAGAGCCTGCCGCATGTCTTCGAAGAGCGGAGCGGCGTTTTCATAATCCCGCCGCAGATATTCGCCGCATACGTCCCGCAGTTTCATCGCCGCCTGCGGCAGAAATGCGGGGATTTCCGTTTCCAGACAGTATCCGCCCCGGGATTCGCCGTCGGATTCCTCCTCATTTTCGGCGCAGAGTGCTTCCACACCGTCCAGCGCGGCACACATTCCGTCGATCGCTTCGCGGAGCGGTTCATCATCCGGCAGCGCTGCCGTGACCGTTTCCGCAAAGGCTTCCAGCTGCATACGGCTCAGCACGGCGGAGTAGATTTCTCTGGCTCGATCGGGAATGTTGTGGGCTTCATCAAACAGGAATATATACCGCTCGCCGCGGGGATCGGTGAAATACCGTTTCAGCCGCACGGCAGGATCCAGCAGATAACCGTAATCACAGACGATCACATCGCAGTATTCGCTGGCGTCCAGGGATAATTCATGAGGACAGATGCCGAATTTTTCAGCCGTTTTTTCAATCTGCGGTGTGTCAAGAACACATCCGCATGCCAAAAGTTCGAGCACTGCCGCATCCCGGCGTTCCTCGTAGCTGACCCCCTCCCGGAATGCCAGATTGCCGCATTTGCGGCACATACCGTGACGGGATTCCCCACCTCGGCGGCGGGGACAGAGCCGTTCCTTTGCCGTCAGCCGGATGCACCGCAGATGCTCCGCCTGACCCGCAATAAGCCGTACCGCATCCAGCGCGGCATTGCCCGTAACGGTTTTCGCGGTGAAATAGAAGATCCGGTCCGCGTGCCCACGTCCGAGCGCCCGGAGAGAGGGGAAGAGACCGGACATCGTTTTGCCGATGCCGGTGGGGGCACTGGCAAGAATCCGCTGTCCGGTGCGGATGCAGCGAAAAATCTCCTCCATCAGATCCCGCTGTCCTTCTCGGATAGTCCCATAGGGGAATTTCATCTGCGCAAGATCCGCTCTGCCGTCCGTCAGCCGCATGGCTTCCGCTTCAATAAAAGGAGCGGCGCGCTCAAACAGCGCATCAAATGCCCGTGCCAGCACAGCCCGGGCAAACATGGCTTCATAGCAGGCGGCTTCGCCGTCCCGGTAATAGCAGAGCCGCAGGGCAATGCTTTCCAGCCCTTCATTCTCAGCCAGCATATAGGCGGTGCACATGGCTTTCGCAAGCCGGGCGGGATCATCGGCGGGGAAGACCCGCTCGGGATTTTTCCGAACCGCAAAGCGGCTTTCGCATGTCAGCGTCCTGCCGTCGAAAAATACGGCATCCGCCGATGCGCCGATGCGGCAGAGCAGACCGCCGTAAGTGCGCTCCACACAGGCGGGGACATCTCTCCGCACACCGCCGAGGGCATCCCCCTGACCGGCATCGCCGAAGCTGCGGCGGAATCCGGCAAAAGGAGACGCACCTTCCCCGCGGGATTTCGTGCGGGCAAATGAACTCAGCGTATCCGTATCCAACAGGACTGCGCCGTTTGCATCGATCTGCAGTTTCATGGGCATCTCCTTTCAGGGATTTGTGACGTTTGGGGGATAATGAGGGCGGAAAAGGACGGAAAAAGAAAAAAGTTTGTGTGGGAAGGCTTAAATAGCCGGCGGCGGCGTTGACAAAAAACCGCTGTCGGTGATATAATAACAGTAGAACAATTTGTGATACGGATGGATTGACGATGATACTGAATCAGAAAGAAACAACATTTGCTTACCGCTGTCCCCACTGCGGCGCCGCGGTGGTGAGCATGGTGGGCGCATTCGCCCTGACGGCGGATATGCTCCGTCTGAAATGCCCCTGCGGCAAGAGCGAAGCGGAAATCGTTTACGGCAAGGATAAAAAACTGCGGCTTACGGTGCCGTGCTTTTTGTGTCCCACACCACACCGCTTTACTGTGCCGTCCCAGAGCTTTTTCGGCGCAGATCTGCTGCGCGTTCCCTGCGGCTATTCCGGCGCGGATGTGTGCTTTGTGGGCAAAAAAGAGCAGGTAATGCCTGCTCTGGAACAGTCCTCAAAGGAACTGGAAAAACTGCTTGGCGGCGTTTCCGTCAGTGATCTGGCAGAGCACCGCGGCGGAGAGGGCATGTTCAGCGATCCGCAGATCATGGATATCGTCATGTACGTCATTCATGAACTGCAGGCGGAGGGCGAGATCAGCTGCCGCTGTGAGGCAGGGCAGGGCGAGCTGAGCGCGGAAATTCTGGATGAATGCGTACGCATCTCCTGTGGGAAATGCGGCGCCCGGAAGGATATTCCCACGGACAGCATCGTCAGCGCCAACGCATTTCTGCACTGCACGCATATTGATCTGGAGTGAAAAATCCAGTCACACAATCCTTACCTCCGCATAGTATAGTATCAGGAGGGCGGGAAGCCGTTCTCCGGGGCGGGTGAACCGCGATAAAACTATAATACAAAGAGGTAAAGAATATGGGATGCATTTGTGAAATCTTTGAGAACGAAACCCTGTGGCTGATCATTCTGACTCTGCTCGTACTGACGCTTCTTTGCGGAAACGGCGGCGGCAGCTACGGCGGCTGCGGCTGCCACTGATATACACGCATAACGGCAGTTAATAATCGGGAGGGGATTTATCCCCTCCCTTTTTCTTTATTGCATTACAGGTTGTACTGCTTGATCTTCTCAGCGAGGAACTTGGCAGCCATGCTGATGTCTGCTTCGGGATTCGCACCCACTTCGCGCTCGATGGTGAGGAAGCCGTCGAAGCCGGTCTCCTTCAGAGCGGGCAGATAGGTGTCGAAGTTTACACCGCCCTGACCGAGGGGCAGCTCCAGATACTTCTTGCCCATATCCATGAGAGCGTTGTGCTCAGCAGCCTCTTCGCTGATCTGCAGGCCTTCCACAGCCTCCGTGCGCTTCAGCATGATACCGTCCTTGGCGTGGGTATGTACAATGTACTTGCCCAGCGTCTTGACAGCGGTCTCCGGACGGTCGCCGGCAACCATAACCAGGTTAGCAGGGTCGAAGTTGACGCGTACGCCGCCTGCACCCAGGCTGTCCAGGAATTCGCACAGCAGGGTAGCTACTTCGGGACCGGTCTCCACTGCGAAAGCAGCGCCGACGGAATCGGCATATACAGCAAGATCGCGGCATGCTTCACGCATGATCTTCTTGGTTTCGTTCTCCTCAGCGGGAACGGTGCCGATGTGGGTGGTTACGACCTTGCAGTCCAGCTCCAGAGCCAGATCCACAATGCGCTTGGATTTTTCCACATAGATCTTGTTCTTCTCGGGATCGGTGAAACCGACGCCGAAGTCGCCGCAGAGAGCGGAGAATACCAGACCGTTTGAGCGGACAATGTCCAGTGCTTCCTTGATCTTGGCAGGGGTCATATCGTCTACAGCCAGCTCACCGCGGGTCGCATAGACCTGTACGCCTGCAACGCCGAGGGAAGCAGCCTTTTCAACGCCGCCGCGGAACCCTGCGCGGAAGGACTCAACCATTGCACCAATTTTCATCTCAGATACCTTCGGATTCAAAAAATCCGCCTTTCAATAGATTCAATGTAATTATAGCAAATCCACTGCGGGATGTCTATAGATAACGGAAAATTTTTTCGTTTTGTCAATTCTTTTTGTTGACAATATTCTCACCGTCGAAGAGGATTACACCGTAACCGTTGCCGGCAGGCTTGCCTGCGCGGAGCCATCCCAGATAGGCACGGCGGAGACTGGTGTCCTCCGGCCAGTTTTCCATGGGAGTATCAGCGGCAGCGCCAAAGACGCGCCAGTTATTGCCGAACGCACCGGGAGCCTCTTCACGCTGGAAGATGATATCGAAATCGTCCATGAAGGAGAGAATGTTGGAGTGTGCGGGGAGGAATTCTCTGTGCGCGGGATAGAGCAGCCAGGAGTGGCAGACGATGGGCATGATGTCGCCCTCAAAATCCGCTTTGAAGAAGCGGTACGCACGGCGGTATGCATCCATGCGGGATTCCAGGGTCAGCGGACCGGCGGAGGGGATATGGATGTTGATGACGTCGTCGCCGCGCTTCAGCTCCACGCCGCAGGCGCAGTAACTGTCCGCATTGAACGTGGTGTGCTCAAACTGCAGGCGTCCCAGCGCAAAGCGGGTCATGTGGAAGAAGCGGGGGAACCAGTGCGCCACGAAAGAGCCGGGGATATTGTAACGATCCATGCATTCATGGAATTTCCATTTCAGATCGCGCATGGAGTTCCAGTAGATCTCCTCGTCCACACCTTTTTCACGGTAAAGCGCAAGCAGCGGTTCGGCTGCGGCGGCGTTCAGAAGAAAATGGCTGGTGTAGGGATGCGCACCGTATTTTTCGCCGATATGAGCAGCTGCGGTAAGGAGTTCGTCGATCTTCTCATAATCTTTCGCCATGAGGCGGCTGATCAGCGTACGGAAATCTTCGTGCTCCATAAATTTGTCGCAGAGGGAAACGAGCGCGGGAATATGTTCTTTTGGCAGATCAATACCTGTGAGAAACTGTTTCATGAATGCAGACATATCCGTGTCCTCCGTAATAGAATCAGATAATTCTTCAAGGATATAATAACATAAAGCGCGGCGTCTGTCAAGAGTCGGATCCGATTTGCCGCAGGAGATGGCGGAAAAGGGCGAATCGCTTGACTTTCCGGGGAAAATGCGGTATAATATATTCTGTAGTATTATGCGGAATTTGCGGCGGTGTCGGTATGTCGAAAAACTTTCTTCCCCTCGGAATGCGTCCCGGTGATGCCGCGGTGATCGCCGCGGTACTTCTTTGCGCGTTTCTGCTGTTTTTTGTCCGGGCGGATAACGCACAGCCGGATGCTGTCACGGTGCACACGGCTGAGGAAAATTTCCGACTGTCTCTTCCGCGGGAAGGGGATTATACCGTTCATTCCGCCGGATATACTCTGACGCTGACTTTTCGCGGGACGGAGGTTTTTGTCAGTGCATCCGACTGTCCCGGCGGGGACTGCATGCATACCGGCGTTATCCGGAAAGGCGGACAGAGCATCGTCTGTATGCCCGCCCGTACCGTGATCACGCTTGCGGGAGAGGAGGTATCCGATGCGGACTGGATTCTCCCATAAACGCCTGCATGCACTGGCGGAATGCGCCTCACTTCTGATCATCGCGCTGGCACTGTCCTATCTGGAGGCGATTCTGCCGCTGAACGCGGCGATTCCTGTGCCCGGCGTCAAGCTGGGACTGGCGAATCTTGCGGTTCTGGTAACGGCACACCGGCACGGCGTTCCTGCCGCTGCCGCCGTATCAGTCAGCCGGGTCATCCTTTCGGCTTTGCTGTTCGGTTCGGTGTCCTCCATGGTGTTTTCTCTCAGCGGTGCTCTGTGTTCCATGCTTACTCTGGCAATCCTGTTTCCCTTTCGGGGACGGGTATTCAGTTATATCGGCTTGTCTGCGGCATGCGCCGCCGCACACAGCACGGGGCAGATTCTCTGTGCGGTGCTGTGGATGCACGAGAATGCCCTCTTCGGCTATCTGCCGGTGCTTCTGATTCTCGCTGTGCTGAGCGGAACACTTACAGGCGCGGGTGCGAATCTGCTGGCGGACCGGCTGCCCAAGCCGAATACGGAAAAAGGAGATGTTCTGTGAGACGGATTGTCTGCGCGCTGTGCGCAATGCTCATTTGTTTATCCCTCTGCGGATGCGGCGGAGAAGAAATGGAGGAACACTGGTTTTTCGCCATGGATACCATGATTACCCTGCGGCTGTCGCCGGATGCGGACGATGCCCGGATGGCGGAAATTTTTGCCGAAGTCGAAGCGATCACGGCTGAGATTGCGGAGAGTCTGTCGCGTACCCATCCGGGAGGCGACACATACCGCTTCAATAAAAATCCGGACGGCATCACGGATCCGGCTGATCCTTTCCGTATTGTGATACAGCGAGCGATGGCAATAGCCGAGGAGACGGACGGTGCCTTTTCGCCGACTATGGGAACGCTGACCGAACTCTGGAATATAAACGGAGGCGGTCCCCGTCCTTCGGAAAAAGCGATCGCCGAAGCACTTTCACATACAGATTTCCGTGATATCACCTTTGAGTCGGACGGGGTTTCCCGTACTGACAGTGCCATGCAGCTGGATTTCGGAGCGATCGGCAAAGGATATGCCGTACAGAAAGTACTGGATTATCTGCGCACAACGGAGATCCGCTACGGACTGGTTTCCTTTGGCGGCAATGTGGGTGTGTTCGGCACAAAGCCGGACGGAACTCCTTTCAAAATAGGTGTGACCGATCCGAAAGACACTTCCCGCACAGCGGGATATCTGCTGGCAGAGTCGGGGGTTGTCTCCGTTTCCGGCGATTACGAGCGCTTTTTTGAAGAAGCAGGTGTCCGGTATCATCATATTATGGATCCTGCAACGGGATGTCCTGCGCAGAGCGGACTCTCCTCGGCGGCAGTGCTGTCGGAGGACGGAACACTGGCGGATGCGCTGTCCACGGCGCTCTTTGTTATGGGGGCCGATGAAGCGCTTGCCTATTACGATGCGCATCCCGGTACATTCGAAGCGGTGCTCATCACAGACGAAAACGAAATAATTCTGACTCCGGGACTCGCCGCAGGCGGCAATTTCATCCCGGCACAGTGATATAAACGCGGAGGAATATTGAAACTTGGATAGAAACGATTCCCGGCGCACGGCTCCCAAGGAGCTGTCCGCCGATCAGGTAGAGCGTCAGCGGTGCTTTGCCGCGCAGGTCGCGCAGATGCATCAGTCTGCCGGCAGAACCGGCGAGAATGCCCCCGGATGCTTTATTCAGACATTCGGTTGTCAGCAGAATGAAGCGGACAGCGAACAGATGGCGGGACTTGCCTCTATGATGGGATACCGGATCACCGCCGATGCGGCATCAGCGAAGCTGATTCTGGTGAACACCTGTGCCATCCGCGAACATGCGGAGAAGAAGGCGCTGTCCGTCATCGGACAGTTCAAGCATTATAAAGATGCCGATCCGGAAGTGATCATCGGGGTGGGCGGATGCATGGTCACCCAGCAGCACCGCGCTGATCAGCTGAAGCACTCGTATCCTTATGTCAGCTTCATTTTCGATACCGGATCCATCCATACCCTGCCGGAACTGCTATGCGCCGCTCTGCAGGGGGGAAAGCGACATTTCCATATCCCCCATGCTGAGGATATCGCGGAGGGACTGCCCATTCATCGGGAGACAAGCCATAAAGCGTGGCTGTCCGTCATGTACGGATGCAATAATTTCTGCTCCTACTGCATCGTCCCCTATACCCGCGGCAGAGAGCGCAGCCGTATGCCCGATGCGATTCTTGCTCAGGCAAAGGAACTGATTGCCTCCGGCGCGAAAGATATCACTCTGCTGGGACAGAACGTCAACTCCTACGGCAAGGATCTGGGCGGAGGAGAAAATTTTGCCTCACTGCTCAGAGATATTGCCGCATTGGACGGGGATTTCCGCCTGCGCTTTATGACCAGCCATCCGAAGGATGTGTCGCCCGAACTGATCGCCGTCATGTCGGAAAACGAAAAGATCGTGCGGCATTTCCATCTGCCGGTGCAGTCCGGCTCCGACGGAATCCTCAAACGGATGAACCGACGCTACACAGCGGAAAAATATCTGCAGACCGTCACGGCGCTCAGAAAAGCAATGCCGGATATCAGCCTGACCAGTGATATCATCGTGGGATTCCCCGGCGAGACGGACGCGGATTTTGAGGCGACCATGGATATGCTCCGGGCGGCGCAGTATGATATGGTTTTCTCCTTCATCTACTCGCCCCGCAAGGGAACGCCTGCGGCGGAAATGCCGGACCAGATCCCTCATGAGGTCAGCACCGAGCGCTTTGCCCGGCTTTTGGAATTGCAGAATGCTGTTTCCCTTGCGCGCAATAACCGTTTCGTCGGACGAACGGTGCGTGTGCTGGCGGAAGAAGTCAGCCGTACGGATGAGACGAAAATCACCGGCCGCGGCGATTCGCCCAGACCGATCCACTTCAGCGGAACGCCCGATCTGATCGGGGATTTTGTAAACGTAAAAATCACCTCCGCCGATACATTCTCCCTGAATGCGGAGATTGCCGGCGAAGCATAATAAATTTAATTTAACAGAAAGAAGAATAAAACCATGGCAGATTACATTTCCAAAGAGATCCGTGAAGCAACCGAAGCACTGGCACGACTGATCCGTGCCGATAAGCGTTACGAAGAATATGAGGCAGCCGCCAAGCAGTATGAAGGCGACGGCGAAGTGCTTCGCATGATCACCGAGTACAACGTGCACCAGACCGCCCTTTCCGCCGAATTCGGCAAGGAAGATCGTGATGAGGCTGTCATCCGCTCCATCCAGAACCGTATCAATGAGCTGTATGAGCAGATCACCCACAACGAAAGCTATCAGAATTTCGTGCGCGCCAAGGAAGAGAGTGATGCATTTGTGAAGATGGTCAACGCGGAGCTGGAATTCTATATCACCGGTCACCGTGCCTGCTCCCATGACTGCGCAAGCTGCCACTCCGACTGTGCGTCTGCCGGCAAGACTGAGGAAAACTGAGTCAATTCTACTACCGTAACGGAGGTATCACATGGCACTGACAGCAATGATGCAGCAGTACATGGAGATCAAAAATCAGTATAAGGATTATATCCTCTTTTACCGTCTCGGGGATTTCTACGAGATGTTCTTTGACGACGCCAAAACCGTCTCTGCCGAGCTTGAACTGACGCTGACCGGCAGGGATTGCGGCGAGGCGGAACGTGCTCCCATGTGCGGTGTGCCGTATCATTCCTGTGAGCCGTATATCGGCAGGCTGATCGAGAAAGGCTACAAGGTCGCTATCTGCGAGCAGATGGAGGATCCCGCCACCGCCAAAGGGCTGGTCAAGCGGGAAGTGGTACGCATCATCACCCCCGGTACCCTGACCGAAAACGGTCTTCTGCGGGATAACCAGAACAACTATCTGGCGATGATCTACTGCGACGGAGACAGCGCAGGCGTATGCTTTGCCGATCTGTCCACCGCCTATATCTGCGCCACGGCGATTACCGATACCGAACTGATTCCCGCGCTTGAAAACGAGCTGTCCACATACGCGCCCTCTGAGGTGATCATGAACGTGCCCGATGCCGCATTGCCGGGATTGCACGCGTTCTATACCGAGCGTGTCCGGGGCAGATTTGAGGACAACCGACCGGAGTTTTTCCAGGCAATCGATGCCGCGGCACGTGCACAAGAACTGCTGGAGATCGGTGCTGAGTCCCCCCATCCCGCGGCGATGATTGCGGCGGGCGCCGCCATGCTGTATCTGGAGCATACTCAGAAGCGGGAGATTCCCTTCATGAATCCCCTGCATATCTATAAAACCGCACAGTTTCTGGAGATGGATATCGCCACGCGGCGGAATCTGGAATTGTGCGAAACGATGCTTGCCAAAGAACGCCGTGGCTCTCTGCTCTGGGTGCTGGATAAGACCTGCACCGCCATGGGCGCGCGGCTTCTGCGCAACTATATCGAGCATCCGCTGACGAATATCCCCCGCATTCAGCGCCGACAGGGCGCGGTGGGTGAACTCTGCACGGATTTCATGCTGCGGGGCGAGCTGCATGCGCTGCTTGAGGGTACACTGGATATAGAGCGTCTTATCACCAAGCTAAGCGTAGGAACGGCGGGCGGACGGGATCTGCGCGCCATTTCCCAGAGTATCCGCTCCCTTCCGGAGATTATCGCTCTTCTGCAGGAGCGCGCCCATTCGGAGGAGCTCCGTTCCATCGCGGAGATGATGGATCCGCTGACGGATATCCGTGAATCCATTGATATGGCGATCGTGGATGAGCCCCCGTTCCCCATAAGAGAGGGCGGTATTATCCGGGACGGCTACAGCCGGGACGTGGACGAGCTCCGCTCCATCATGAACGATGGCAAGGGCTGGATCGAGCGTGTGGAGGCGCAGGAGCGTGAGAAAACCGGCATCAAGAATCTGCGCATCAGCTATAACCGTGTGTTCGGTTACTATATCGAAGTCACCCGTTCTTTCCTTGATCAGGTGCCCGCGCATTACATACGCAAGCAGACTCTCACCAATGCGGAGCGCTTCATCACGGAAGAGCTGAAAAATATGGAATCCACGATTCTGGGGGCGGCTGACCGTCTGCAGAGTCTGGAATATGAGCTGTTCATCCGCCTGCGGGATGCCATTGCCGAGTGCTCCGAGCGCATCCGCCGCAGTGCCGCGGCGATTGCAAAGCTGGACGTATACGCCAGCCTGGCAGAAGTGGCGGCACAGCACAATTACGTCTGTCCCGAAGTGGATTTTTCCGACATTCTGGATATCAGGGACGGACGGCATCCGGTGGTGGAGCAGTTTGTGCGGGATTCGTATTTTGTTCCCAATGATACCATGCTGGACTGTACTGCCAACCGGCTGATGCTGATCACCGGTCCCAATATGGCAGGTAAATCCACCTACATGCGCCAGAACGCCCTGATCATTCTCATGGCGCAGATCGGTTCCTTTGTACCCGCCAGAGAGGCGCGCATCGGAATAGTTGATCGTCTCTTCACCCGTGTGGGCGCATCCGACGATCTGGCATCCGGTCAGTCCACATTCATGCTGGAGATGAAGGAGGTCGCCTTCATACTCCGTCACGCCACCCGCCGCAGTTTTATCATTTACGATGAAATCGGACGCGGTACCAGCACCTATGACGGCATGAGCATCGCCCGCGCTGTGGCGGAATATACCGCCGGCAGAAAGCTGGGCGCAAAGACCATGTTCGCCACCCATTATCATGAACTGACCTCTCTTGAAAATGAGCTGGACGGCGTGGTCAATTATAACGTAGCGGCGAAAAAGCGCGGCGGAGATGTGACTTTCCTGCGCAAGATCGTCCGCGGTCCCACAGATGACAGCTACGGTATTGAGGTTGCCCAGCTGGCAGGTGTTCCCACGGAGATCATCCGCCGGGCGAAGGAGATTCTGAAATCGCTGGAAGCATCCCGACCGAAAACGTCGGAGAAGCCGGATGTTCCCACAGCTGAGCTGACTCTGGAGGAGCGGAATATCACCTTCGCGGACACCGCCGCGGATGAGATCAAAAACGAACTGAAAAAACTGGATATCAATACGCTTACGCCTATTGAGGCGATGAATCTTTTGTTTGAATGGAAGAAACGTCTGGAGTGACAGACGGAGATACAATATGGCTAAGATCAATGTACTGGGATTCGATGTCGCGAACCTGATCGCCGCAGGCGAGGTTGTGGACCGTCCCGCCTCCGTGGTCAAGGAACTTCTGGAAAACGCGCTGGATGCCGGCGCAACACAGATCACCGCAGAAATCCGCAAGGGCGGCATTGCCTCCATCCGCGTCAGCGATAACGGATGCGGCATGGATGCGGAGGATCTGACTATGTCAGTGCTCCGCCATGCCACCAGTAAAATCGTACAGGCAGAGGATCTGGACGGGATCACCACCCTTGGATTCCGCGGAGAGGCGCTTGCCGCCATTTCCTCCGTATCCCGGATGCGGATTTATTCCAAAGTCCCAGGTGCGGAGTTCGGCTCACAGATGATCTGCGAGGGCGGCAGCGTTGTCAGTGTGTCGGAATCGGGCTGTGCGCCCGGTACCACGGTGATCGTGGAGGACCTGTTCTTCAATGTGCCTGCCCGCCGGAAATTTCTGAAAAAGGATTCCACGGAAACGGTTGCCATTACCGCCGTTATGGAGAAACTGGCACTGTCGAAGCCGGAGGTCTCCTTCAAATATGTGGCGGACGGAGAAGTCCGCTTCATCACCGCAGGAGACGGCGATCTGCACAGTACAGTGTACGCTCTGTTCGGTCGGGATACCGCGTCCCGTACCATCAAGGTGAACCGGGAGGAAGGCGGTATTCGCGTGTGGGGATGCATCTCCGAGCCGGATAACGTCCGATCCAACCGGAATATGGAGAATTTCTTCATCAATGGCAGATACGTCAAAAGCCGGACTGCCGCCGCCGCTTTGGAGCAGGCATACAAATCCCGCATTCCGCAGGAAAAATTCCCGTTCTGTGTTCTGCATATTGAAGTGAATCCTGCAGCTGTGGATGTCAATGTGCATCCCGCAAAGCTGGAAGTGAAATTCTCCAACGAGCGCGTGATTTTCGACGCGGTTTATTACGCTGTGCTTGGTGCACTGACTTCTGCCGGCAGCCGACCCGAATTGACACTCTCCCGACCTGCTGAGAAAAAAATGCCGGAGAAGAGTGTCTCTCCGTTCCCCTCAGCCGCACAGGCGGCAGCCCGCCGGGAGACGGAGAGCCGCGGAAATGCCGCATCCGGACAGACGGGTATCCGGGATCCCTATGCGTCTCCGCTGAGCGATAAGGATATTGCTTCCGCTGGGTACGCACCGAGGCAGGATTTCTGGACCTCGGAGGAGGAAGCACGGCGGATGTTTGCCGCATTCGTCCCCATGGGCGGCGAGCCGAAAATCAATGCGGTGCGTGATCAGGTGAAGATCCCCGCACCAGCGAACGTAATGCCCGCGGCTCCTGCACAGAGTATTCCGGAAGAGGAAAAGGAGTCCGACGCAATCCCGGAGCCGATCCCCGCAGCCGACGTGAAATCCGATGCGAATCGGAAGCCGGAGACAAAAACGGCACCCATACCGGAGACGGAAATCCGCGTGGCGGAACCGGAGGAAAGCCCGGAAGAAGAGGCATCGCAGGAGAAACAGCAGACGCCGCCGGATTATGTGATAGTGGGCGAGGCATTCAACTGTTATATCATCGTACAGATGGCGGACCGCCTGATCCTGATCGATAAGCACGCGGCTCATGAGCGGATCCTCTTTGATGAACTGTGCGCCAATATGAAAAAGAAAGCGAAAACCGCGCAGGTACTGCTATTCCCCGTGGAGATTTCCATGACGGAGGAGGAGATCGCAGTGCTGGAGGAATTCCGCGAGAAGATCGAAGCCATCGGTTTTTCCTTCCGCTGCGGTGAGCGGAGCGTATCTGTCTCCGCTGTTCCCACGGAGATCACCAGAGAAGCCGCGGCAGACATGATGGGAGTCCTTGCCGGACGGCTGGCAGACGGAACCGGTTCGGTGGAAAGTACCGAAGCGGAATTCTTTGAGGCGCGGCTGTATCAGGCATCCTGCAAAGCGGCTATCAAAGGCGGACGCGTGTACAGCCTGGAAAATATCAAATGGCTCTGCGACCGTCTTCTGTGCGATCCCGGAGAGGGAAGCGCTATTAAAACCTGTCCCCACGGACGTCCCGTGGCGTTTGAATTACGGAAATCATCTATAGAAAGGCAGTTTTCCCGGCTGGTCTGAGGAAAACAGGCAGTGATATGTTTATACTGAAGAAAAAAGACGGCTATGCACGCCGCGGCGTGCTGATCACCCCCCACGGTGAGATTCAGACACCGGTATTCATGAACGTGGCGACCTGTGCCGCCATCAAAGGCGGTCTCGGCGCGGAGGATCTGCGCGAGGTCAACTGTCAGGTGATGCTTTCCAATACCTATCATCTGCATCTCCGTCCCGGTGACGGACTGGTGCATGAGATGGGCGGTCTGCAGAAATTCACGGGATGGACCGGTCCGACGCTGACGGACAGCGGCGGATTTCAGGTGTTCTCCCTGTCCCAGCTCCGCCGCATCAAGGAAGAAGGCGTGTATTTCGCCTCCCATATCGACGGCAAGCGGATCTTCATGGGGCCCGAGGAGAGCATGCGCATCCAGTCCCATCTGGCATCCACCATTGCCATGGCGTTTGACGAATGCATCGAAAATCCCGCAGAGTATAATTACACCAAGCAGTCCTGCGAAAGAACGACCCGCTGGCTGCTCCGCTGTAAGGCAGAACTGGCACGCCTTGCCGAACAGCCGGGCACGATCAATCCCCGCCAGATGCTTTTCGGTATCAATCAGGGCAGTACCTACGAGGATCTGCGTATCCGCCATATGAAGCAGATAGCTGAGATGGATCTGGACGGCTACGCCATCGGCGGTCTTGCTGTAGGCGAGAGCGCGGAGGAGATGTACCGCATTATCGAGGCGGTGGAGCCGTATATGCCTACCTATAAGCCCCGCTATCTGATGGGTGTCGGTACTCCGCAGAATATTCTGGAAGGCGTGCATCGCGGTGTGGATTTCTTTGACTGCGTAATGCCTTCCCGCAACGCCCGCCACGGCAATCTCTTCACCTGGAAGGGTAAGATGAACTTGCTCAATGAGAAATACGCCCGGGATGAACGTCCCATCGACGAGAACTGCGGATGTCCCGCATGCCGTCATCACAGCCGTTCCTTCATCCGTCATCTGATCAAGGCGAAAGAAGCGCTGGGCATGCGTCTCGCTGTACAGCATAATCTGTATTTCTATAACGAACTGACCCAGAAGATCCGCGATGCCCTGGACGGTGATTATTTCGAGAGCTTTTACCAGAAGTATCATGAACTGCTTGCCGAGCGTTCGCAGGATTAATTGAGAATGTCATAATTCAAAAATCCTCCGGCGGAATCATCCGCAGGAGGATTTTTCAGTGTGCAGTATTATTGTTCAGCGTATACTTTTACGTCGCGCCACGCTTCGCATAGCCGATTTAGATTCCATGCCGCGTTGGCGGGACTGGTGGAGGGAAGGGCAATATGCGGCAGTGCCGGTGCGGCGGATGCCTGATACCGGCGGTAGAGTGCGGCGGCTGTGCCGCCGTTTGTACATACGCATCTGATGTCCGCCCCGGAGAGAATCTGTGTAATATCTGTGGGTATGGCGTTCCGGATAGCGCTGTCCGCACTGCCCGTTATCTCGCAGGAGGCGATTACGTCCCACAGCGCCAGATGACGCCGGTGCAGAAATGCAATTTTTTCCTCTGTTGTGACAGGCGTTTCTTCCCCCCACAGCGATGCCAGAACCCGCCAGAACCGGTTCTGCGGATGACCGTAGAAAAAACCCGTTTCTCTGGAACGGACGGATGGAAAACTGCCGAGAATGAGCACGCGGGAATGCTCGTCCCATACGGGGGCAATCGGATGATCGGTCATAACAGACTCCTTTTCTTTTTCGGATATTTGTTTTGTACCACAGCCGCACGTCGGAGACTGCCGGAATTCTGCCAAAGGCGGAACGCGGACGGAGTCCGCGCGGCAGGCTCGCGTACACAGCAAACAGCCGAACAGTTTCAGCTGTCTGTATGCTGTGTACATTGTACCACATCCCGGTCGCTTTGGCAAGAGAGAATGCACTGCACACTTGCATAAGCGGCGGAGATGTGATATAATTTTCCTGTATCCATATACATATTCCGAGGATTTATACATGAATGAATATCTCAGCTGCGTGATGAATATCGGCGAGCAGATGCTGCTCTGCGGCGCCGAAGTACACCGCGTGGAGGATTCCCTGCAGCGTATGTGCAGCGCTTTCGGCGCGGTGCGTACAGATATTTTTATCATTACCAGCAGTATGGTCGCTACGGTGATGACTCCCGAGGGGGAAAGCATCACCCAGACCCGCCGTATCAACGGCGGCGGCACGGATCTGGAAAGACTGCATCGGCTCAACGATCTTTCCCGACGCATCTGTCATGAGAAAATGACCCCTGCCCAGATCGAGGAGGCGTATACCGCTATTCTGGAGACAAAAAACTATCCTTTCTCCCTTGAATGTCTGGCTTACGCGGTGATCGCCGGATCCTTTACGCTGTTTTTCGGCGGAAACTGGACGGAGGCTGCGATTTCCTTTTTCGTCGGTTCGCTGATCCGGTTTGTGGTGCTGTTCGTTGACCGGAAGGTGATCAATAAAATGTTCGGGAAATGCATCGCATCCTTTGCCGCCAGCGCATTGGCGTTTGTCGCCGTGCAGGCAGGTTTGATCCCCGATATTGATAAAATCATCATCGGCAATATTATGACGCTGATTCCCGGGATCGGTCTGACCAACGCTTTGCGGGATCTGTTTGTCGGGGACAGCATCACCGGTCTGCTCCGACTTGCGGATGCGGCGCTGAATGCGCTTGCCATCGCGGGCGGATATCTGCTCTTCATGTGCACGCTGGGAGGGATGACGCTGTGATTAAAACGGAAATACTTCAGATCATCACAGGATTCCTCGGCAGCTGCGGCTTTGCGGTTCTGTTCAATATCCGCGGCAAAAGACTGGCGGGTGCCGCGATCGGCGGTCTGCTTTCATGGGCGCTGTTTGTGCTTCTGGGATACTGGATCGCAAGCGAACCGCTGCGGTATTTTATCGTGTCCGTTACGATGTCGGCATATTCGGAAATTCTGGCACGGCTCCTTCGTACGCCGACTACTACGTTCATCATGACGGCGCTTGTGCCGCTGATCCCCGGCGGATCCCTGTATTATACCATGGCGCATGCGCTCAGCGGCGAGTGGACGGATTTCTCGGGACGGGCTATATATACTGCTCAGCTGGCGGTGGCGCTGGCATTGGGCATCGTGCTGACGGCGGCAGTGATGCGTTTCTTTGTCCGCCCCATACACAGAAAAAGGGAGAGCAAAAATGATAAATCCACAGACAAAACTGTATCAGCTGACGGAAACCAGTAAATTCATGATGTCCTTCGTGCTTGTTACGCGGGAGGATAATGTGATTGTCATCGATGGCGGAAGACCGGAGGACATACCCCTGCTCAAAGAATACATCGGCGGGCGGCACATCTCTGCCTGGATTCTGACTCATGCTCACAGTGATCACATTTCCGGATTCATCGACGAATGGGAAAAGAACCGTCTTGCGGATTTTGATCTGGAAAAAGTGTACTATAATTTTCCGCCGCTTTCTTGGAAAGAGAATCACAATGTGCCGGATTACCGGTATCTCTGTGCGGAGGTGGATGAAATGCTTCCGGCGTTCTATGCGCTGGAACCCCATCTGGGCGACCGTGCCCATGTGAGTGTGCAGGGGGAGTGCATCACGGTGGACGAGGTGCGGATCGATTTTATCTATTCGTGGCATGACGGTCTGTTTGCCAATCCGATGAATGACGCATCCCTTGTGTTCAAAGTATACGGACCGGAGAAAACGGTGCTGTTCCTCGGCGATCTGGGACCGGACGGCGGCGATGTGCTCTTCCGCGAATCAAGACATCTGCTGAAATCCGATATCGTGCAGATGGCACATCACGGGCATATGAATGTGTCCATGGAGGTCTATGCGGAGATCATGCCGGAGGCGTGCATGTGGTGCTGTGCGGACTGGCTGTATAATGAGCCGGAGGTACCGTCCTATCTGGCAGATGGGGAATCCCTCCGCCGCCGCGGCAGAATCCGTATGTACGGCACTGCAGTGACCCGGAAATGGATGGATATCCTTGGCGTCAGAACCCATTACGTCACCAAAGACGGAACAAACGAGATCATTATCTGAGGAAAATATGCTGACAAATAAAGAGATTCTGCAGATCGCCCTGACGCAGTCCGCCATTGACAGCGGATGCCGCGCAGAGGATTTTCTTGCAGACGAAAGTATTACGGTGCATTCCAGACCGCATCCCGATGCCAGACGGTATCTGAAACTGCCGTTCTTCTGTGACCTGACCAGCTACGGACGGGGGATCGTGGCATCTGTCGCGCCGGAAATCGAGGCGGATGTGCTTGCCTATATCCGCCGCTACCCGGCGGAACACTGTTTTGAAACACCGCATCTGCATGTGCTGAATGCAGCATTGGAAAAACACGGCATGGCGGCGTGCTTTATGGCGGAATATTTTCTGCCCGATGCGGAACTTATGCATCCGCTTACCTGCCCGTATGAGACAAAAATCCTGACACAGGCGGATTTTGCGCCGCTGTATCTGCCTCAGTGGAGCAATGCGCTCTGCGAGCAGCGGAAACATTTGGATACGCTGGGCGTGGGCGCATATGATAACGGTGAGCTGATCGGCTTCGCCGGCGCATCCGCGGACTGCGATACCATGTGGCAGATCGGGATCGACGTTCTGCCTGCATACCGTCGGCAGGGAATCGCGGCGGCGCTGGTATCCCGCCTTGCCTGCGAGATTCTGGCGCGGGATATCGTGCCATTCTACTGCTGTGCCTGGTCGAATGTGGCATCCGCACGCTGTGCAATCCGCAGCGGATTTCGCCCTGCATGGGTGCAGCTGACGGCAAAATCAAGAGAATTCGTGGACGGGATGAATCAGGATAAGGCATAACGGAAGATTGACATGAATAAATACGAAATACTGAGAAATTATTTCGGCTATACGGAGTTCCGCGGCGGACAGGAGGCAATTATCGACTGTCTCTGCGGCGGACGGGATGCATTGTGCATCATGCCCACCGGCGGTGGAAAATCCCTGTGCTATCAAATTCCCGCGCTGCTTTTGCCCGGCGTCGCTCTGGTGATCTCGCCGCTGATTTCCCTGATGCAGGATCAGGTACGTGCTCTGACACAGGCTGGCATCCGTGCCGCTTACATCAACAGTTCTCTGACACCGCATCAGTATCGGCGTGTGCTGGATATGGCGGCGGACGGCGCGTACAAGATTATCTACATTGCGCCGGAACGGCTGGCGGTCCTCGATTTTATCGACGTATGCGCATCGCTGGATATTTCTCTGATCGCGGTGGATGAGGCACACTGCGTGTCCCAGTGGGGACAGGATTTTCGCCCGAGTTATCTGCGGATTGCGGAATTTGTGCATCTTCTGCCGCGCAGACCTGTGGTGGGTGCCTTTACCGCAACTGCGACCAAAGAGGTGCGCAGTGATATCGCGCGGCTTCTGCAGCTGCAGGATCCGCTGGAAATGACGGCAGGCTTTGACCGTCCGAATCTGTATTTTGCCGTGAAAGAGCCTCGCAAAAAAGAGACGGAATTGCTGTCTCTTCTGGAAGAACGCCGGGGACAAAGCGGTATTGTCTACTGCGCCACCCGCAAGGCGGTGGAGGAGATCACAGAACTGCTTTGCGAAAAGGGATTCTCAGCTGCCCGCTATCATGCGGGATTATCCGATGAGGAACGGCGGAAGAATCAGGACGATTTTGTCTTCGACCGTGTGTCCGTCATGGTGGCGACAAATGCCTTCGGCATGGGAATCGATAAATCCAATGTGTCTTTTGTGATTCATTATCACATGCCGAAAAATCTGGAGAGCTATTATCAGGAAGCTGGGCGTGCCGGTCGGGACGGATCCCCTGCCGACTGTATTCTGCTGTATGCGCCGGCAGATGTGCGGCTGAATCAGTTTCTGATTGAGCGTGGTGAACCGAATGAAGCACTGGATCCGGAAACGCAGCGGCAGGTGCGTGAAAAAGAACTGGACCGCCTGAAGCATATGACCTTTTACTGTACCACGCTGGAATGCCTGCGGACGTTCATTCTCGCCTATTTCGGCGAGCGTCCGGCAGAATACTGCGGCAACTGCTGCCGGTGTGAGGCAGGATTCACCGAGGCGGATGTAACGGTGGATGCGCAGAAAATCCTCTCCTGCGTAGCCAGGAGCGGTCAGCGCTACGGTACGCGCCTGATTATCGACACCCTGCGGGGGAGTGTTTCCGAACGGATAAAGAATCTGCGGCTGGATGGGTTGAGTACATACGGAATTATGAAGGAGTCGGACGATGTCCATATCCGTCGGGTGATGGATAAACTGATATATCTGGATGCGCTGGTGCAGACGGAAGATCAGTTCCCGATCCTGCGGCTGGGTGATGCGGCGATGCCGATCCTCCGCGGTATGCAGGCAGTGCATATGATGGTTCCTCCGCCGCGTCCGCCGCGGATCCGTTCCCGCCATGCCGACCGCCGCCGTGCGGAGGCAGAAGCGGACAGCGGTCTGCTCGGGGCGCTGAAAACGCTTCGCCGCCGTATGGCATCTGAGATGGGCGTGCCCGCCTATGTGATTTTTACCGATGCAACTCTTGCCGATATGGCAGCAAAATGTCCGCGGACCAAATCGGAAATGCTGGACGTCAGCGGCGTCGGTGAGACCAAACTGAAAAAATACGGCGATGCATTCCTGAAGGTAATTGACGAATACGAAGGGGAATAAATAAATCAGGTACGGCGAAATGTTCGCGGTACCCGATTTGATTTTACATCTCTTTTTCAGGAGTATACTCCCAGATGCTCAGCCTGCCTTTGCAGGGAATGGGGGTGATCTTTTCGATCCGTTCCAGCTTGAACGCATAGCCTTCCCAGTCGGAGTGCTTGATGATCCAGCCGTAAATCTCCGGATTCTTTTCGCGCAGGATTTCTCTGAAGGTATCATCCACCCGGATGCAGTCACTCAGATCCGTCCGGGCGACAATGCATCCGCCGGGACAGTCCAGACCTGACGCGAATTTCTGCATGGCATCCTTGTCTTTGCCCATGCCGGCATGGATCAGAATTTCACCGCGATACTTTGTTCTCCATGTGCGGAATTCATATTCCTTGATCCCGGCAGCAATCAGAGACGCAAAAGGCTGCTTGACAGTAATAGCTTTCATGGCAGATCAGTCAAAATACTGCGGATTAACCAGCTTGCCCTCAGTGGCGGATTCCACAATTGCCAGACATGCGGCGATGGTGTTTGCGCCTTCCTGTACCGTGGTCTTCACCGGCTTGTCGTTCACGATCACATCGAAAAATTCCCGGAATTCGCCGGTAGCATTGTGATCCGCCAGATTCAGCGGGATTTTCTCCGTGACTGTGCTGCCTGCTTCATCCAGATGGAACAGCGTCATCTCCGGCGTCTTGTTGTCCACGATGATCGTGCCGTGGGTGCCGTAGAGTACCGTACGCATCGTGTAATTGCGGCGGCAGCTGATGGATACGAAAACCTTGCCGATTACGCCGTTCGGGAATTTCATCACGGCTACATGGGTGTCATCGTAGGAAACCAGATCTGCAAAAGTCTTGTGTGTGCCGTATGCCATGACTTCCTCGGGATCACCGGCGATCCAGCGGAGCAGATCTACCGCATGGCAACCGCCGCCCACGACGCCGTTGCGGACCGGATCACAGCGCCAGCTGCCGTGCTTGCGCGCGAAAACGTGGGTGTAATCGTGGGCATATTCCGATTCGACAAAGGTCAGCTCGCCGATCTTTCCTGCATCGATCAGTTCTTTTGCTTTGGCAAAACCGGGGGTGTAACGGCAAATTTGACCCACCATGAATTTTCTGTCCGATGCTTTGACCATCGCAACGATAGCTTCGATATCCTCACGGGTCAGAGCCAGAGGCTTTTCGCAGAGAATGTGCTTGCCTGCCGCAAGGGCATCGCGGATCATGATCCGGTGATCCTGATCGGGGCTGGCGATCACTACCGCATCCAGCGCGGGATCAGCCAGAAGATCTCTGTAATCGGTAAAGCGGCGCTCCACACCGAGCTCGTCGGCAACAGTTTTCAGCGTCTCCGCATCATTGTCACAGACGGAATACAGGCATGCGCCCTCCGTTTTCTGAATTGCCTGGGCATGCACTTTGCCCATGCCCAGACCGATTACGCCTGCACGCAGTTTTATTTCCATGACTACATATCCTTTCGCTGATTATTACGAAAATATGATAGCACAGCCGGGATGGATTGTCAAGATGTATCCTGTATCTGCGACGGAAAAAGCCTTGACATCTGCCTCAAAATGTGGTATGATATTATAGCCATTATAAGCAGGGTTATCGAAGCGGTCATAACGAGGCGGTCTTGAAAATTTCTCGTCCTCGTCACGGCTTTCTTTCGGAATCTCGCGTTTTCTGCGATTTTCGTGCGATTTTCTCTCTTTTTCTCGCCTGGCATTGCAGTGCGACTAAAGGGCATCTCGCAGTTTTCTCGCAATTTTCTAATTTCATATTTTTTGATTTTGTCTGCCGTTTCTTTTGGATTCGGCGGTAAAATGCAGGCAGGGTTAGCGAAGTGGTCATAACGCGGCGGTCTTGAAAACCGTTTGACAGCAATGTCGCGTGGGTTCGAATCCCACACCCTGCGCCACTTTGGGGCTGAAATTCACGTTTTAGCCCCATTTTTATTTTTGTTTTCGCACATTTTATGGGCATTGCGCACCACTTTCGCGAATTTGGTTTTCGAGCTGTTTTTCACTCTGCTTAAAACAGCCGCTTTTCCTGCGAGAAAACTGCGAGAAGGTTTATGGTTTTAACCATTTTTTGCAGGATTTGCGTTCTCATCCTTCGCCAGTGAATGCCAGAGCGTTTCCTATGGTTGCTGCACTGGCGATTTTGCTGTTTGCGTCCAGATGGGAGTAGATGTTTGCCGTGGTTCCCATATCGGAGTGACCGAGCCAGTCCTGAATCATTTTCATCGGCACACCGTTGGCAAGCATCAGGCTGGCACAAGAGTGGCGGAGATCGTGAAACCGGATCGGACGCATTCCGTTCTGCTTCAGAATCACTTTGAAATGCTCCGTGATATACTGCGGCTTCAGCAGATTTCCCATGGCATCCACGCAGACATATTCGCTGTACGCTTTGTTGTACGAACCGCGCATGATCTTCCGCATTTCCTCCTGCCGTGCCGCTTCCGCTTTCAGTACGCCTTCGATATATGGGATCAGCGGAAGAGTTCGGTAGGAGGATTTTGTTTTCATGACATCCATCCCTCCAGGACTTTGCCTTTCGGCGTTTTCACTTCGACGATTTTGTGACGGATGATGATCTTCTTGTCCTTGTAGTCGATGGCATCCCATTTGAGTCCCAGCACCTCGCTGCGACGTAGATCGTAGTAAGCGGTCAGAATCACCGGAATCCGCATGGGATCATCGTCCAGTGCTTCGATCAGCGTCTTCAGTTCATCGGCATTGTAGTAGCTTCCGATGTACTGGTTTGCCTTGGGTCTGTCCGCCTGATCGCAGGGATTGGTCGGGATAATTCTGCGTTTGACAGCACTGCGGAACGCCAGATGCAGAAGGGAGTGATGCCGCTGTGCAGTGGCTCCCGTAAGGCCTTCCTTACGGAGGGAGAGATAGAATTCATTGATTTCATCCCCCGTCACATCCTTCACGCACAGCCCCTGAGAGGCGAAGTACGGCATCATTCTGCTGTGCACCATCTCGTAGTAGCCTTGATAAGTCAGGATCGACACGTTGGCTTTGTGAAGCTCCAGCCACTCGCTCAGATAATCGGAGAGAGGCATATTGGCTACCCGAATACGTTCCTGCTCCGCTTTGGTGAGTGACTCCATTAAGTAAAGCTCGCCTGTATTGAATTTCGCCAGAAGCTCGTTCATGCGGTGGTTGGCTTCTGTTTTGGTACCGCGTTTGGCTTCCAGATCCAGGCTTGTCCATTTTTCTTTGCGATGCCCTTCGGTATCGTAAAGATTGATTACAGCGTACCATTTTCCGTTCTTTTCGGCCAGATGACCGGTTGTTCTTTTCATATTCTTTTCCTTTCTGTTCTTATTTCTGCACGTCTTTCGGTACCGCTGTCGGCAGTACCAATCATATCACAAGTCCTCGCCGAAGTCCAGGGATTACCCCCTCACATTCAGCAATTCTTCTTGTTGATTCATTGTAATATTTGTTTCGAATAAAGCGTTTTTTTTGAATGTCCGTCAAACACTGATCAATTATTTCCATCGCATTTTTCATCGTGTGATACTCATCTTCAGCCTCATATCGCATTATGTATTCTTCCTCAATCGATGGAAGACATAGTTTATCCGTATTTTCCAGTTTTTCGAGCCCTACATCACGGTGCGTAAGACGCCAGTCTGTATTGAATTCTTCAATTGTACGATCAGTCAAAACCTTTTTCATTACTTCAAAATCAGAAGGATTCATTTCGAATTCAAAGAGACGGCGCTTGGAGATTGATTTCTCTGAATCACTGTTTATCGTAATCTCTACCAATACCGCTGCTCCGTCTTCAGCATACTCACGCTTGATTAAAATAGTTTTATCGCTGTGAGTGTATGCAATCGTATCAGGATCTTTCTGCAGTTTTTTCATAAGAGCTATTTGCTTGTCCATTTTATACCTCGTGATTTGTTGAATTTTGATTGTTGTGGTGTTTGTGTATGAATCAAAATCCAAATCACGGGTAACGGGCAATGTATTCTTTCCAGACTCTTTTCTGCTTCATTTTGTGTTGGGTAAAAAATAAGCTGAACATCGAGCATACATTCAGGTGGAACTGTATTGTTGATCGATGGGTATTTATTTCCCGTTAACCAACAGGTACAGCTAATCTGCTGTATATGCTCGATGTTCAGCTATATATGGATGATTTGCTAATTGTACTATATTCAACTGCTGGAACAATCAGCTAAAGAAGATTATACATGTACTTAAAGATAATGAATAATCTGTGGCAAACATCGGTAATTTACCTATATAGTGCATCCGTATGTATTATGAAACGGCCATACGATCCGCGCTGTGGAAGATGGGGACGAAGTGAAAATCTAATGTCTCAAAAAGAACGACCGGGGATTCCGTAAGGAATCCCCGGTTTTGTGTTATCTTTCGCGGTTGGCGTACAGGATGTAGCGGTCTGCCACAGCAGAGTTGTCCTCGTGGAAGACAACGCGGAAGCGGTAGGTAAGGCTTTCGCCCGCCTTGATGGTGAAGCCGCCCTTGAAGTACAGGTTGTTCGCTGCGAACAGTCCGTAATTACGGATGTGCCATGCGGTTGGGAAGCGTTCATTCATTTCATCATCGAATGCTGCAATACCCAAATCGTTTCCGGAAGCAGCTGCCAGTACACATGTTGTCATGGTTCCGACACACAGAACAGCGGCCAGAAGTATAGTTATAATTCTTTTCATGAAAAATATCCTTTCCTCAATTATGATTGGAAAATTACAGTCATAATAATCCATACAGAAATTGCTTCCCCGTTATATGGAAAAATAAAGAATGACGTACCGGAACCCATACAGATATGATTCCACTATGAACATGGCAATTATATATGCAGTATGAGATTGACCAAAAAAAGTTGCTTAGCAGTATGTATGGTACATGAGCGAGTATTTTATGGTAATACTCGCTCATGTAATAGAGAGAATTGAAGAATTGAAGGAATACCTACGTCAATTTACCGTGGTTTCTTCCTCACGACATACGAAGACGGTTATTTTTTCATTTCTTTCAGAGTTGTTTCCAATTCGGAAGCAATAACCGTTTCAAACTTTGCATAAGTGGATGCAAAGTTTGCATTATTCTCTTTTGCCATAGTAGTAAAGGTACTCGTTATCTTTCCCCAGTCGAAAAGGAATGCACTGTCAAAGACCAAAGTATCAAATGTCATCTCGATCATCTTTGCAGAGTCCTCATCGCGCAAAGATTTGTATTTAATGGCAGAATCAATGAATGCAGGACGGATATGCTGCTGCGAGTAATAGCTCATGCATTCAATAACATCTGCAGTACGATCAAGTTTAGTATTGTTGCCTGGAACGATCAGATGATCGCTAAACCAGGTGTTCGAAACACTGATATAATCTTTTTGGCCTTCATCAAATTTCGGAAGAGGCAAGATACCGAAATCATTTTCCATTTCACGAAGACTCAATGCAACATGCAGCTGATTCTGGAAGAACAGCAGCGTATTTTCCATAAGCTTCGGCATATAATAATCCGAGTAATTGTTTTTCGGATAGAAATTAAACTTTTTACGGAAAACAGCAGGAAGAAGGGTTACATCGTCATCATGGAAAAACGGAATTAGTTTCTCGCAAATATCTACGGTACGTTCAGTATTGACAGTGATCTTGATCTCACCCTCCTTCGTGTGCTCAGAGAAGCGAACACCAGAAGTAATCAAGGAATACCCCAATGTGGATTCCTCTACCGCAAGTCCGAAAATATCGTCTTTGTCAGTTTTACCGTCACCATTCAAATCGCCCGCAACTTTGGTAGCCATTTCTGCCATTTTGTCAAATGTCCACTTACCGTCGTAAACAAGCTGGTACGGATTGTCAAGCTTATTGTCCTCTACAAGCTTTTTAGAAAAATACGTTACAATAGGGGCACCGTAGTTGAAAAAGCATATGTCACCAACTGCAGCATACTGTTTGCCGTAAATTGTATATTCATTATTTGCGTTCTGGTTCCACCAGGAAGCGGAAAGATCAAGATCCGAAACTGCATTCAAATCATAAAGCATTCCCGGAGTAGTCATAAGAGGTGCCAAACCTGCACTCATAACCATTGCAAAGTCAACTTTAGAGTCTCCGGCAATAACCAATTGCTTAATCTTGTCCAGATTGGAGCGGTCGCCCTCTCCCAGCTGATACATTGCAAGTTTTACATTCAGGTCTGCTTCAACAGCACGATTGCGTGTTACAATGGAATCATTCAGAACATCACCTGTTTCGTCTTTAATCAGGTTATTATAAGATAAAATTTTCCAGGCACCTTGGTAATCATAGGTGGCAAGTGTAACAGTGTCACCGTTATAACTGACACTCGGTTTGACGTACTCGGGCATCTCAGCGGTAGTTTCTTCGGGAATCGTGGTTGTCACATCTGTCGAATCATCATCTGTTGTGTCCGACACCGGTGGAGTGCTTCCGCAGGAAGCAAGCTGCATCATAAAAACTGCAACAAAGATAGCGCTTAACAAACGTTTGGTTTTCATTGTGTTTTTTCCTTTCAGAAAATATTTTTTGAAACAGCTATGCATAAATAGCTTTTTCACATTTTGAATCGCAAGAACAAACTTCTTGCTTACTGCTCAAATTACAGGAAAAATTGCTGCATTCATTATAGCGTATTTCCTGCGGTTTACAGTTTCATACTTGTATACCTGTTTTATTTGAACGTAATTACTGAAGCAAAATAATCTCATTTTCAATATCATCAAGATGATATATGGAACCGAGATGGTGCAAATCAGCACTTACGCCTACAGGTAATTTTATAAAATAGCGTACTGCTGTTTTCTCCTTTCTCCATCGAACCGTGATTCGTCCGATAGGTGTGTCATAATCTCCTTCTGCATGTGTCAGTGCATGGGGAAAATAAGGAGATATATGCAGTTTTCGTTCAGTAATAAACCGGGAATCCTGCCGCAATCCAAGAATGGTATTATGGAACCATGAGATCGGGCAAGAGTACATGTGGTGATTCCGCGATTCATTATCAACCCATTTTTCGTATAGTGTAGTGGCACCGTTTTTAAACCATTCCCGATAGGACGGATACCCCTCGGCGCTCAAAAGACGAATTCCTTCTTCTTGGAGACCGCAGATATCGCACGCTGGTAATACATACTGCATACCAAGCATTCCTACATGAAAGTGCCAATCGTATTTTTTCATGCTTTCCAAAAACTGCTCCCTGACCTGGGAAAGATCCGAATACAGTCCCAAAACGATTACCATGGCAAGGGCTGTCTGTTCTGTAAATATCACCCTACCATCCGAAAGCATGTAGTTGCGGCAGAATATATTTGTATATGTTTTCTCCTGATCTTTTAGAGCCCTGAGTTCCTCCGAATATATTCTTCCGTCTTCTTCCGGTTTCGCTTGCATGATCCGCTCTGCTGCGAGTTGTGCTATCCGCAGCATTTTTATCACAAGCAGTGTGCAGGTAAATTCGAGCGGAACCGCTGAAGAGTCTTTTTTACTTGTGTGCGGAGGCAAAGCCCAATCATCCAAACCATGTGAAACGAGACCTTCCGGCGTGCGCTTTCCTTCAAGAAAAGCGAGATGACGAATCATGTACGGATATGCCTCTCGAAGAAGTTTGTCCGAACCTGTATATTGATAGATCCGATACGGTATTTCAAACAGCACACCGGTGGATACAGGACCGCTGCCCCAGGCATATCCATATCCGGGAGTAGGGATTACACCGGGCAGATCACCGTCCGGCTTCATGGCATCATAGATATCCTGCATCCATTTTTCGTAGAATCGGGTCATATCGAAATTCTGTACCATCTGCTCGCATGAAGCCTGTGCATCATTACACCAGCCCTGTTTTTCACGGGTAGGACAATCGGTTGGCATATTGAACAGATTCGAGAGCGTGGATATTTTTGCGAAACGATAAATCCTGTTCAATGTAAGATCTGAACAACTGAAATTTCCAAGTTCACGTACTGCCTGATGAACAAATATCGCTTCTACATCGCCTGGCGTTGGTGCTTGTTCATATCCATCAATTATGACATAGCGAAATCCGTAATATGAAAAACATGGCTTCCATACAACAGGCGTACCATCGGAAACAAGCTCCGAAAACTGCGTTTCTCCATCACGGAAGAAACGGGATAATTTGTTATCGCGCCGTGTCCCATCCGCTTCAAGCTGCTCCGCATAAACGATATGAATTTTCGTTCCGCGAGGCTGCCTGAGATTTATTCGAACATATCCCGACATGTTCTGCCCGAAATCAAAAACATATGCTCCGTTTTCGTTCTGCGTCATGGAAATACATTCATATGTGCATGTTTCGCGTATAGGCTCCACATCGTATGCTCTCAATACGCCTCCGGGATTTTTGCCGAATACCGCATGTATCCAATTGCTGTCGTCATAGTTTGGCATCATCCAGTCTACAGCAAAACGACAGTCATAAATCTCGCCCATGCGGAATTCGTTGAAACGGCAGGGTGAATCCTCCAAGTTTGTCAACCACTCGCAATCACTTTCAACGCATTCCATTCTGTCAGAATAATGCATTTCAAGATAAAACCACAACTTAGGTGAATCACGCCAATCAGCTTCATTGAAATCCCATGGTGTACTGAGTGATTCATTGAAGAAGCCGTTCCCGAGCATGACAGCTGCAAGATTATTACCGGGCATTAACAACTCGGTCACATCGTAACAGCAGTACCATACAGTTTTTCGGTAATCAGAGAATGCCGGGATAAAACGATCGGTTGTTACTGGTTTTCCGTTTAAGTAGATATCGGCAATTCCCGCTGCGGTAAGAAAAAGTTTTGCTTCAGTCAATCCGTCATCCACTGAAAAATGGCGTCTGAACATAGGTGCCGGAGCTTCCGTTCTGAACTCCCGAACAAAAGGAGCCGGATGCTTTATATATCTGACTTGATCCAGGTTCACTTTATTCATACAACTCCTTAATCAACATTCTGCAATCAGCAGCCAAACAAAATTTCTCTCATATACGCCGTGGATTCTACAGCGTCATTCTTAGCCAAAATTGCAAGCATTCTCTTATCATCAATATTTGCAGCAGCACGCTCAAAAGCCTGCATCCATTTGATGGACTGCTCAACTGCACATTTGCCGTCTTCCCGATAGGGATACTGGTCGGTGGAGATGTATCCTGTGTATCCAAAATGCTTGAGCCACCAGAAAAGTTCAATGTACTCAATTGTGTGAATCGAGCCGGCGATCATATCATCATCCCAGAACTTCCAGTTATCGTTCATATGAAGATGGAACAGCTTTCCACGCTTCATGGCGGCAACAGCTGCCTCGGCGACATCTTCATACGCTTCAAAAGAATGTCCCACATCAATTGTTACGCCAAGATTTTGTACACCGGACTCTGAGATGAGCGTAAGAGAACGCCAAACATTGGAGAGGAAAGAGTGGTTTCGCGGCTCTTTGGGCTTGTATTCAAGCGAAAACTTCATGTCAGGAGCATCTTCACAGCACTTGGTGATCCCTTCCGTGAGCCATTTGTCGGCATCTGCATAATTTGCCTGCAGAGGATAATCATATCCATCCTGACCGTTCCATATGCTGATAAGCGGACAGTCAATCGCTCTTGCAAGTTCAGCCATGTGAAGCGTTTCCCGTACTGCCAACTGTTTGACTTTTGCATCAGGGGAGGTGAATGCGCCCTTGCCCCATACATCGGATCCAAAATGGTCTGGAATTATTGCAACAGAACGAAGTCCATACTGCTTCGTAAGTCGGAGCACCTGATTCAGAGTTTTGTCGCTGATATGCCAGTTCCCAACATATTCGACTGCTTTTACGCCAATAGATGCAACACGTTCAAACATTTCCTCAAGTTCGAATGGTCTGCCATAGCCTCCGGTCATATACCGATCCGAACATTGTCCTACGTTTCCGAGAATGACTGAAAATTTGTTCATAACTTTTACCTCATAAATTTATTATTTGATTTTACTTTTCAAAAGCACTTCTCTCACGAGTTAAAACGTTTTAATAACTATACAAAAGCGAACCGAAAAGGATTCGGATCCAGTATCATGCTTTTGTGTTGACTTACACAAGATGTTCTCTGGATTTAAACGTTTTAATTCCTGGAGGAAAATAATTTCCTCGTTAAAAAGAATCCCGCATGATCAATTCTGTTTCTATCCGCTCGGTATGCATCGGTATTCCATCCTGAATGTAAAGCAGTAACTGCTCCGCAGAGCATTCAGCAATTTTCCGAATATTCTGTCGGAGCGTAGTCAACCGAACCGCTGCGGTTTCTGCAAAAATGACATCATCGCAGCCGACTACAGCTACATTTTCCGGCACCTTTATTCCCTCACGGGTCAAAGTATTGACAACTCCCGCAGCCAGCATATCATTGGCGCATACAATCGCATCAAAAGGAAAGCAGTCTTTGCCTGAAGCGAGCATTTCCGCAGCAGCTTTACATGCACCTTCATATGTAAACTCTTTACAACGGCATATCTCCCCGTGAATACCGCGTTCACGACAACAATTCAGAAAGCCTTCTTCCCGCTCCCGCAAAGTCAGGACATTCTCATTACCGGTCAGAAATACAAGTTTCTCCCGACCGCTGTCGGCAATTGCATTGGTTATTTTTTCATATCCTTCACGAAGTTTACATTCTACGGCCGGAATTTCCGAATTCAGATAATGAGCAGCTGCGAATATTTTCGGTATAGGCGCGTTTTCAAGATACGAAAAATCTTTCACCGGAATATTGAGCGGAGAAATAATCAGTCCTTCAACACGGCTTTGCAGCATTTCACGAACTGATTTTTTTTCTGACTCCACAGAATTGTTGCTCATGGCTATCAGCAAACCGTAACCGTATTTTCTAACTTCCAGGTTCAGGTGAAATACGAGGTCCGCGTAGTATACATTGGTAATATCCGGAATGATCAAACCAATCATCCCGCTTTTCTTTTTCACAAGATTTCTTGCGCTCAGATTTGGAATATAATTCAGCTGTTTCGCAATTTCGAGCACTCTTTGTTTGGTTTCTTCATTTACTTTTCCCTTGTCATTGAGAGCAAGAGACACAGTAGCAATTGATACACCAGCTTCTGCTGCTATTTCTTTAATTCCGATTCCCATCACACTTTAAAACGTTTTAGTTGGATTCTTTGAAGTTATTTTAACACATGGTTTTTTGTTTGTCAATATTAAACTCATATATTTGCTTTTTTTTGTGAAAAATTATGCATGTAAAAAACATACAATGCTTTTAACAAAGAAATCTCTTCAAATGAAATTATATATCAAATCTATGAAGTCACAGAATCCAACTTTGCATATATCCAAAATTCCACAGGAAAATCATCACATTCAACACCAAAATCCTGATTGTCACATCGGGCGAGACACCGAATTCACCCAAGATTCTGCACATCCTCGCATTTCTACAAAATAACATTCGATAAAATATAGAGCTGTTTTATCACAGAACTGTGAATGATTCAATCAGTTTAGGATTATTCTACCCGATATACTGTTCTTTTCAGCATATATTTATCTTAAAGTTTAGCGTTCAAGAGGGACCGCTGTGACCTGTGGCATAGTCCACACTACAGTCAGACTATCCCCTTGGTTGTGCCGTTACTTAATACACGTGTACAGATTCGATTGTTTTGATCCATTGGCACGTCTTCGATGCGTAAGGCTTACATAGCCTTTGCTTTCAAGCTCTTTAATCGCTCGCTTGACCGTAGAGACACTGCATTTGTTGTCCGCTGCAATTCGCTTGTGAGAAACGTAGCAGTTCTCGTGCTTGCCCTGACGATCCCGCAGATAGCGGTAAATCAATACCGCCATCGCCGAGACCTCATCCATATATATCATTTCGAATTCTCTCATCGACAATTTCTCCTTCCTGATTCCATACTACTTCGGTTTCCTCCCCTGCAGGCAGATTTGACTGCGACATAGGCATACTGTCACCGGTAGCTTCAGTATCGTCATCAGCATCATTGCTTGCATCTGGTTCAGCATCTGTATGCTTGGATCCTCCTGTTACATACTGGAAGCCTTTATCTCCCGAAACCTTTTCATGCGATCGTACCACTGTTTTCGCTTGCTGCTTCTTCATGCGTTTTTCTCGTCCCTCGTCAGTCATACGATCACCGGCACTCTTTTGCGGCGGATACATCGCAACGATAGGCGCTTCGAGGATTTCTCTGTTAGCATAAGATACCGCACGGTTGCCCTTGTCGGGAACGGAATAAACCGCTTCTGAAAAAACGATGCCCCACTTGAAGAACAGTTTCAGTTTGACCTGCATAGGATAGAAGCCTGTTTTCATGACGCAGAAGGTACCTTTAGGCAGAGATTTCAATTCGTCCGGTGTCAAGAGTGCACGCTCGATCATCTGCAAACTCTGTGATGGATCATTCTTGCTTCGGCTTACAGAACCGGACTGCACCGTCTTCGAACCGAGAGCCTTTGAAAGAACCTGTGCAGATTCACTGTTCGGTGCAAATCCACCGAATACTGTCAGCTGCGTATTGTCCGTGATGATCTCGCATCCTTCCTTGCCGTAGTTCTTTTGGAGCTGGGCGAAGGACTGAATGATTGCGACAATCGACACACGGCGGGAACGTGATGCCGAGAACATCATCTCCGCACCTTCGATCTTCGGGATCGTACCGAACTCATCGAGGTACATCATGACGCGATTCGGGAGACGCCCATCGTGTTCATCGGCGACTGCAAGGATTTCACGATACAATTGCTGTACGATTAACGATACCATGAAGTGCTTGGATGTATCTTCCTCGGGAAGCACGATAAAAATTGCGGACTTCTGCTTACAGAATTGCTCTGCATCAATGGCGGTATCAAAGCACAGAATCTGTTCAAGCTCCGAATCAAGAAATGCATTCAGTCTGGATAGTGCCGTTGTCATAACCGAGGACATTGCCTGCTCGGAAGTATTGATGGCGGCACCGGCGAACCACTTTGCTTTGTGTTCCTCGGGCAACCGTGACATGAGCTGATGGAACTGCGTCTTTCCTCTTTGCGCCGAAGGTGCAAGCAAGTCCTGGATGATCTTGAACACCGAAACGATGTGCCGTGTTTCGGGCGGACAGAATTCTGCTACGAGAAGAATGGAGGCGGTAAGCAGACCTTCTGCCTCATCGTAGAAGAATGCGTTCTGACCGAAAGATGCACCGTCCATGCCGGACAGGATGATCGTCTTGGAAATAATCTTCGCATACTTTTCAGCCTTGGCTTTATATGCAAGGTTGTCAGGCTCTTTCTTCCACAGATCCATGTATTTGTTTACGAGGTGCAGAAGGTTATTACCGTCAGACTTCGTAGGATTACGAAGGTCAATGACAGCAACCTTGTACCCGTAATATTTGCTGGCGATCTCACCATAATGGCGGTAGAGATCGCCTTTTGTATCGGAGGTGATAAAGCTCATTCCCGATGCACAGGCATATTCCAGATTCGGGTACAAGAAGTACGCCGTCTTACCGACACCGGCGGCACCGATCATCAGTGCATGAACGTCACCGGTATCGACAAGAGCGGTTGTGCTGGTCTTGCTCGAATTGCATCCGACTACAATACCTTGCTTCTCGGCATCCGGACGGTTCTTTCCTTTGCGCCATTGCTCCGGTGTATACGCAACGTGTTGATAGGCTTTCTTGATTTCCTCTTTTCGCGCCCAACGAGCTGTACCATGCTGACCGTCACCAACCGTCTTTGCTTTGATGTTGTTGAGGTTATAGATATGTGCAAGGACAGAGATTCCGCCGAGCAGTATAACCATGATCAACGATACAAACACCAGCTTTCCGATGCCCGTCAGATCCGTCCATAAAAAATCAAACATTTCGCTTCTCCTTTCCGAGATAGTTGAGAAGACGAATGCAGTCCATGCACACCTTGAGAATCGGTCGGAGGAACAGATTGCGGTCACAGATCAGCTGCGGCGTTTCGTACACGGCTTGCACAGCCTTCATATCCGCGTCAAGCTGGCGCAGACGGGTTTGCGTGTCACCGTTGTCAGCGTGCGCGACGTAGGTCTTCACAAGCTCTGCTTCGAGGTCTGTCCATTCGATCGGTTCAAGAGATTTTCTGCATTCGTCCTTTGCAAGTAAAAGCAGCAGACCGAGAAAATGCTCGATCTGCTGTTTGCGGTTATATTCATGCGCATTGATAAGCGCGGTATAGGCATCGCAGGTTTTGCGGTAAAGCATCGGCGGTATTTTCAAAGATTCCGCCTCCGCGATTGCTTCCGCACACAGTTTCCGAATCGCTTCCGTTTCATCAGCTTCGGCAGGAATCGGTGAGATACCGTTCATTGCTTTTACATCCTCATCCCAATCCTTGTTGACCGAGTGGAGCATACGGACATTGGTGTAGCCTTTGCTTTCGATAATGCCTTTGATGCGATGGCAAGCGCTGATGCCTGCGTTGTCGTTATCAAGGCACAGCACGATCTTCGTGAGCTTTGGATTTACCTGCAGTCGGTGCAGGATCGCACGTTCTGAAACCGAGCACAATGCCACATAGGAGTGATTTTGCCAATTGTTCTGATGTAGAGTTATAAACGCAAGCATATCCACAGGTGCTTCGAATACGAAGAGCCATTCGCTCTCGCCGTCATGGTGGAAGGAATATTCAGCCTGACTGCCGGCTTCGGTACATTTGAAACTGCTTCCGGTCGCACGGCGGTGACAGTGCTTCGGCACACCTTCTTCATCAAGACCGAGGAAAATGCAGTTGTGATACTGCGCATCTTCG
>SVTS01000126.1 GCA_015063645.1 Oscillospiraceae bacterium
CTCCTCGTCGATCCGGAGGTGATTTTCCTCGGCGATTTCGCGGGTGAGATCGATGGGGAATCCGAATGTGTCGTACAGCTTGAATACTTCCTCGCCGGAGATGGTGTCGGCGTTCTTCTCCACAGCTCCCCGGATCAGATCGGAGAGAATGGACAGACCGGCGTCGATGGTGGCGTCAAAGCGCTCCTCCTCCATGGAGAGAACGCGGCGGATGTAGTCCGCACGGGTGTTCAGCTCCGGATAACCGTCGCAGCTCTCGGCGATGGCTACATTCACCATATCAATCAGGAACGGGCGGTTTATGCCCAGCAGCTTGCCGTGACGGCATGCGCGGCGTATGATGCGGCGGAGCACATATCCGCGTCCCTCATTGGAGGGGATAACGCCGTCGCAGATCATGAACATAGCGGAGCGGGTGTGGTCGGTGATAACGCGGATGGAGATATCGTTGTCCTTGTCATCACCGTACTTCTTGCCGGAGATTTCGCAGACCTTGTCGATGACGGCACGGATGGAATCCACTTCGAACATGTTGTCCACGCCCTGCATAACGCATGCCAGACGCTCCAGACCCATACCGGTATCGATGTTCTTCTGAGAGAGTTCGGTGTAATTGCCCTGACCGTCGTTGTTGAACTGGGAGAATACGTTGTTCCAGATCTCCATGAAGCGGTCGCAGTCACAGCCGGGACGGCAGTTGGGGGAGCCGCAGCCGTACTTGACACCGCGGTCGAAATAGATCTCGGAGCAGGGACCGCAGGGACCGGTGCCGTGCTCCCAGAAGTTGTCCTCTTTGCCCAGCCGTGTGATCTGCTCAGCAGGTACGCCGATCTTCTTCGTCCAGATTTCAAACGCTTCCTCGTCGTTCTCGTAGATGGAGGGCCAGAGCAGATTGGCGGGGATGTCCAGCCATTCGGGGGAGGTCAGGAACTCCCACGCCCATGTCAGCGCTTCTTCCTTGAAGTAATCGCCGAAGGAAAAGTTGCCCAGCATTTCAAAATAGGTGCCATGACGGGCGGTGTGACCGACGCGCTCCAGATCGGGCGTGCGTATGCACTTCTGGCAGGTGGTGACGCGGTTGCGGGGAGGTGTAACCTCGCCGGTGAAGAATTTCTTCATGGGCGCCATGCCGGAGTTGATGAGGAGCAGGGATTTGTCGCCCTGCGGAATCAGCGGATAGCTGGGGAGACGCAGATGTCCTTTGGATTCAAAGAACGAGAGGTATTTTTCTCTCAGTTCGTTCAGAGATGTCCACTTCATGGGGAAACTCCTTTATAATAATGAAGATTTGATGTAGAAACAGATTATCATCTTATTATAGCACTTTACATGGCTGTTGTCAAGGAGAATGGAGAGATTCAGCTTTTTCCGCAGGGGATCCGCCGCCTGCACCCTCATCCCCCATCATCCTTGCCTGTATTTCGTGCACTTACTGTATAATAAATAAACGCGGGAAGATTTTCCTGAAAAATCTTCCCGCGCTGCATTCATGCCTGAACGTATAATTTTGCTGCAGTCAATATCTTCACTTGAACGTAATTGCCGGTTCTTTTCCGCCGCAAAGCAGCGATGCGGGGAAACTTTCGATGGCACGGTTGTATTTCCGCGCGGCGGCGGCGTACTGCTCATTGTTCTGCAGCCGTGCACGGGTGGAATCCATTTCATAGAAATACAGCACGGCGGAGTTTTTCTGCGATTCCGTGATCTCCGGCAGCGCCATTATCCGGTTGTACGCGAGCGACGCGGCGCTCATCAGCGCCGTTGTGGCACCCCCATCCGTGATGGGCGAGCCGATTGTGCCGCGCAGCACAGTGACTGCCTCCGCGAATGCCGCATCCGCACAGCCCAGCGGCTCCGCGAGGGCATACAGATTCTGCCCGTAATCCGCCAGCCTGGTCAGATCCGTGCGGACAGTGCCGTTTCTCTCGTTGCCGGCATCGTAGATCTTCTCTACTTTTCTTTCCAGCGCGTTGACGGAGCGGATCACCCCGCAGGGGATCGCCGCGGCAATCACGAGGATCATCACCGTGATGGCAAGCACCCGGTTAAATTTCAGCGTTTCCATTTGTTACTTGCCAATGTTGAGCAGCTTTTTCTTCAGCTCGGTTTCCATGCGTCCCAGCTCAGCTTCGGCGGAGCGGCGTTTCTCGCGGCCTTCGGTCTGGATCTGCTGTACTTCGTCCAGCGTGTTGATCAGTTCCTGGTTGGTGTGGATCAGCGTTTCGATGTCGATCACACCGCGCTCAGCCTCGCGGGCGATGCCCACGGTAGTCTGATGCAGCATCTCGGCGTTTTTCTTAAGCATTTCATTGGTCATATCCGTGACTGCGCGCTGTGCTTCAAGTGCCTGCTTGGAGTGCTCCAGACCAAGGGCGATAACCATCTGGCTCTTCCACAGCGGGATCGTGTTCACGATGGTGGACTGGATCTTCTCGCTCATGGTGGTGTCGTTGTTCTGCACCAGACGGATCTGGGGAGCCATCTGGATGGAGACCATGCGGGTCAGCTCCAGATCGTAGATCTTCTTCTCAAAGCGGTCGCACATAGCGGCGAAATCGTTGGCTTTCTGGGCATCCTCCGGCAGACCGGATTCTTCCGCTTTCTTTTTCAGCTCCACGAGGGTGGTGGAGCGCTCCTCTTCCAGCTTCTTCTTGCCGGCGAGGATGTACATGGACAGCTCCTTGAAATAGGTCAGGTTCGCATCGTACATCTTGTCGAGGGTTGCCACGTCCTTGAGCAGGGTGATCTGGTGTGCTTCCAGCATGGCAACGATGTTGTTGACGTTAACCTCAGCCTTGTCATACTTGGCTTTGAGCACGTTTACATTACGCTTTGCCTTCTTGAAAAGACCGAGAAAACCGCCGTCATTGTCGATGTCCTCGTTGAAATCTTTCAGCTCGCCGACCAGATTCGCCATCATGTCGCCCATCTCGCCGAAATCCTTGGTGCGGACATTCTGCAGGGCGGAATCGGAGAAATCGGCAATCTTCTGCTGTGTGCCGGCGCCGTACTGAAGTACGGTCGCAGTGTCGGTGATGTCGATCTTCTCAGCAAATTCGTTGACAGCTTTCTTTTCCGCATCGCTCAGATGTGCCTCAGCCAGCTTGGCAACATCCTCGGCGGCGGGAGCGGGAGCGGCTGCGGCAGCTTCCACAGCGGCGGTGGTCTGGGCTGCGAAAGGATCCAGTGTCAGATTGATAGCGGGAGTTTCGTTCGTGTTCATGCGATATTCCTCCGTATATAATAAATGATAGATTTTCTTATTTCAGATTGTCCCGGGTGAGCATCATTTCCAGAACCGTGATGTCGGTGGAGATATCCAGCGCATCATCCGAGAAGAGCGCGTCCAGCTGTGCGTCGAACGCGGAGCGCACCGTGCGGAGAGCCTGTTCGATGTTCGCGGCGGTCTCGGCGATGTTGGCGCCGCCGCCATCCTGCGTGAGAAGGAAGGTGTATTTGTTTGCCAGTTTTTCCGTAGTGGGCAGATAATAATTGAGAAAACGGCGGATCTTGGGCAGATCGTCCGGAGAAGCCAGCACCGCCGCCTGAATTTTGCCGCAGGTGGCTTCGATCCCGCCCAGAAGAGCGGATGTCTCCGGCTTTTTCTCCGCGCACTGATTCTGCGCGTCCCGCAGTACGTCTCTTGCGGAGGCGATCTGTCTGGCAACGAGATTCAGATCGTTGTTGCCCTCATAAAAGGGAAGCTCCGCAAGCTCCGTCTTCGTGGGGGCGAATTTTGCGGTGAGCAGTCCCGCCCCAATCGATACAAGCGCGATGCCAATCAGATGGAGCATGTTGTACATCGGCAAAAACAGCGCGGCGATCAGCCATACTGCGGCAGCCGCCCAGAAGGGAAGCGCCGAGGGACGGAGCTTTTCTCTGTAGCGCCGTCCGTCCTTTTCGATGATCTTTTCCGTTTCAGGCTTTGTTTTCATCGGCAGCCTCCTCTGCTTCGACGGGGGCCGGGGGAATCTCATCCAGCGTAAAGAGCCGCACAGCGGCAAATACCGCGCAGACGAGGGAGGATGCGCTTTCCATCAGAGAAAATCCGTATTCCGCGGAGATCAGGGAGGTAATCAGCTCCGCCGTGCCTACCGTGCCGCACAGAACCAGACAGAGCCCGGAGAACAGACAGTAGGCGGCAGTTTTCTGCCGTCCCAGAGTCAGCCGTGCCTCTGCGGCGAAGAACAGCGCCATGGAGAGATACATCATCAGCTCGTACGACTTGAGCGGAGCATTCATGGCATAGGAAGCATCAAAATACGTGTCCATCACGGAGAGGAACGCATACAGTATCGGGATCAGAGAGAGAAGCGCAGGAATGGGAGAGGGGGCGGAATTCTCCTTGCGCGTGGCGATCGCTAAGAAGTAAAAAGCGGAAAGCCCGCCCATCGCCGGCAGAATCCGCGCAAACCAGGAAAGCCCCGCATCCGTCAGCGCACGGATATCCATAATAAAGGAAGCAAACAGCAGGAATCCCAGAAGCGTCGCAGCGAAAATCGCCGGGGATGCGCTTTGCATGGGTGCGCAGCTGATTTTTTTAGCGGCAGCGGCAATCGCAGGTACGAAAGCCAGCGCGGTACCGATTACGCACAGAACGGCAGGGATAAGCGGCAGAGCAGCCCCCTGCGTAAAATGCCGGATGGCAGTATCGTACTCCGAGCGGAGCGCCAGAAAAAGAAGAATACCGGATGCCGCTGTGAGAATACACAGCGCACTGCAGCAGTATCGGATCAGCTTGCGGAAATAAACAGGCATAACATTTCTCCCGGGGTCATAATAATATGATTACATATAATATTATAATACCACAAACCGCTCTCCCACGCAAGGGCAATACACTATTTTGTGAAAATTTTTCCCGGCAGGTAAGCAAAGTCAGCGCAGCCACGGTTCCCTGCGATGGTCCTATCCCGCCCTCCGCGGCGTTAGCCGCGGAAAAATCCGCACAGCAGTATATGCGAGCAGAATTCCCTTTATCCTCTCAATTTCCTCATTATCCGCAAAATGCACAGAAACTCCCCGTTAAAAAAATAAACTTTCTACAAATTTTTGTGAGTTTTTTCAAAAAAACTCTTGCCAAACCGGAAAAAATGCTGTATAATATAAGAGCTTGATGTGCGATGAAGCGGGAGGTTGCTGCAGGACAGTCAAAAATTGTCTTCGCAGGGAATTTCCGTGGAGTATGTCCGGGCTCAACCCGGGCGAATGAACACATCGTGCGGCGAATCCGAATTTCCTTTGTTCCCGGCTTCCGGACAGTGATGCTGGCTGTCCCGAATCCGGATTCATTCAGGAGAGGTTGGAAACGCCCGGACGAGTGTTCCCGCGCCTCAAAGACAAAAATCTATACAGGAGGCAGTAAAGTGGCAGGCAACGAAAAAATCAAAGTGAGACTCAGAAGCTACGAGCACACCCTGATCGATGCAGCAGCCGAGAAGATCGTTGAGATCGCAAAGAGAAACGGCGCTGAGGTCTCCGGACCGATTCCGCTTCCGACCGAGAAGCAGATCATCACCATTCTCCGCGCTGTTCATAAGTATAAGGACAGCCGTGAGCAGTTCGAGCAGAGAACTCACAAGAGACTGATCGAGATCCGCCGTCCTTCCCAGAAGTGCGTTGAGGCTCTCATGAGCATCGAACTTCCCGCAGGCGTGGATATCGACCTCCAGCTCAACTAAGTTCCCCCGCATTTAGCCGCAAACCCCACCGTACAGAGCGACGAAGACCGCACTCACGCGGCCGGAGCTTGATGACGGAAAGGTCATGTTGATCCCCGCCGCCCGGCTTGCGGCAGAATAAAAGGGTTCAACCAATAACCTTATCAGGAGGAAAAACAAAATGAAAAAAGGCATCATCGGCAAGAAGCTGGGTATGACCCAGATCTTTGATGAGAACGGCAACGTGATCCCCGTTACCGTGATCGAAGCCGGCCCCTGCACCGTGGTGCAGAAGAAGACTGTCGAGTGTGACGGCTACGACGCTGTACAGCTCGGCTTTGAGGAGATCAAGGAAAAGCACGTGAACAAGCCTGCTGCCGGTCACTTCAAGAAGAACGGCGTCAGCGCAAAGCGTCACCTGAAGGAGTTCCGTCTGGAGAATGCAGCGGATCTGAACCCC
>SVTS01000127.1 GCA_015063645.1 Oscillospiraceae bacterium
ATGTCTCCTGCAATCCCGCCACTCTGGCGCGGGATGCCGCCGTTCTGGCTGAATCAGGCTGGCAGATCACCCGGGCGCGCCCCTTTGACATGTTCCCCCGCACGGGGCATTGTGAGACAGCTGCTCTTTTCACCAAATCAGCCAATTAACCAACGAAAGGAATCACCCATGAAAATACTGCTTCTGAACGGCAGTCCGCATCCGGACGGAACAACTGCCAGGGCATTTGCTGAAATGCTCCCGATTTTTGCTGAGGAAGGCATCGAAACGGAAATAATCCGTGTCGGCTCTATGGATGTACGCGGATGCGTTGCCTGCCAATCCTGTGTGAAAACGGGAAAATGTGTATTTGACGATATCGTCAACGAAATCGCCGCAAAGCTGGAGGAGTCCGACGGTCTGATCGTCGGCAGTCCTGTCTATTATGCCTCCGCCAATGCAACGCTGATTGCGGTGCTGGACCGTCTGTTTTACAGCAGCCGGCGTGCTGACAAGCGGATGAAAGTGGGCGCATCCGTCGCCTGCGCCAGACGGGGCGGCATCACGACCACACACGATCAGCTGAACAAGTATTTCACCATCAGCGGCATGCCCATCGCCGCGGGACAGTACTGGAACGGGCTCCACGGCGGCGGTGAGAACACCGGGGATGACAGAGAAGGTTTACAGCAGATGCGCACATTGGCGCGCAATATGGCTTTTCTGATGAAATCCATCGCGCTCGGTAAAGCTGCCTTCGGACTTCCCGAGAAAGAAGAGCAGGAATTCACCAATTTCATCCGCTGAGTGGAGGATATTATATGCGTACGTTTATTTTCGGCACCGACTGGTGGACCGACTGCGATGATGCCGTTGCCCTGCGCATGCTGGCAAGAGCCCACAACGCCGGTGAAATCCGCCTTGCGGGCATCATTATCAACGCCTGCATGGAAGATTCCGTCCGTTCGCTGGATGCCTTTCTGGCGATGGAAAAATGTCGTGGTATCCCGCTGGGGCTGGATAAAGAAGCAGCCGATTTCGGCGGAAAGCCGAAGTATCAGCAGCGGCTTGCCGCATCCGGTGCCAGCTGTAAAAGCAATGATGACGCCGAGGATGCCCTGCGGCTGTACCGCCGGCTGCTCAGCGATGCCGACTCGCCGCTTGAACTGATTGAAGTCGGATACCCGCAGGCGATTGCCGCACTGCTGGAAAGCGGCGGTGATGACATTTCCCCAAAAAGCGGCATGGAGCTGGTTCGCGAAAAGGCTGCAAAAGTCTGGTGTATGGCAGGAAAATGGGATGACAATCCCGGCAGGGAGAACAATTTTGCCCGCAATGCCCGTTCCCGGGCAGGCGGAGCTATCCTCTGCGAAAAATGCCCCGTTCCGATCACATTTCTCGGATGGGAGATTGGCTTTGATGTGCTCAGCGGCGGAAAACTGACGGATGGCGATCCGCTGAAGCAGGTGCTGGCAGATCACGGCTCTCCGAACGGCAGATGCTCCTGGGATCCCATGACGGCGCTTATGGCGATAATCGGCGATGAAGATGCCGCCGGCTACAGCACGGTACGCGGTACAGCACGCGTGGATGCGCTTTCGGGTGAAAACACATTCATCCCCTGTTCAGACGGACTGCATGCCTATGTGACGCGCAAGTTTGGAACGGATTTCTACCGCGATGCCATCGATGCGCGGATCGAAACAAAGTAAAAAGGAGGTGTTGCATTTAACAAATGCAACACCTCCGCGAGTTTTCCTTGACCGTTTACACGGTCATTTTTGCCCGTTCACGGGCAAAAACCGGAAACGCTCGCCACAAATTCCTACGGAATTTCCCGTAATGTCCCCATTTCATGGGGACATTACGGGCGGGCTGTTGCAAATATGGGGATAATTCCCATATTTGCAACAGCCCCTTTTATTTGATTCAGTTACGGAATAGCTTCCACGGAGGTGCGGATCTTTGCAATCGTAGCCTCCAGAGTGGGCTCAATAGAAGTCAGATAGGAAACAATCGCGGTAGATTTCGGCATAATGATATCCGTCATCAGCTTGTTGCCGATCTCCGTCTGCCATACGTTGATGCCGTAGTCATAGGTAATACCTGCGAACACGATATCCAGCATTTCAGCAGAATCGCTGTCACGGGTAACTTTCAGATCCAGAACAACATCCTTATAGATCGGAATGACTTCCTGATGCGTATAGAAGCTCATAGCCTCCAGCAGAATACCGATATTGTCAAGGCGGGCTTTATCATAGGAACGCGGCAGGGTGGCAACTTCACCGTTTGCCATGTTGGCGTAATACTTTTCCTGCGCTTCATCATACTTCGGTGCGGGGATTACGCCGAAATCATCTTCCATCTCACGGTACTTGGTCAGGTTATGCGGCCATGCTACATAGAAGAGATCCTTACCGGTATCAAAGAGAACAGGGCAGTCGCTGTCGACAGTTGAAGGCCAGCTGTATACATTGGGATTCGCAATATGGAAGTTGACGATCTTCTCAAGGAAGTTCACCATCTTTTCGTTGGAGGAAATCTTGAATATCGGGAAATTATCCTTATCCAGTGTGACGTACTTCATACCGGAACCGATGACAAGCATATGGTGCAGCGCCTTTACAGTACCGCCGATACCGTACTGATCGTTCGCATCAAACTTACCGTCACCGTTCAGGTCGGAAGATCCTGCAACAACAGTGCTGAGGAATTTATCCACTGTCCACTTGCCGTCACGGACAAGTTTATACAGATCCTCACCGGTGTTCATCTTTGTATAAAGATTTTTGTTGAACATCAGCAGGTTTGCGGTAGAGGCATAGCTCAGAGAGAAGTTGCCGGCTGCTGCAAAACGTTTGCCGCCGATGTGGAACGTCTCGGAAGCGGTAGGATTCCACCAATCCTTATCCAAAGCAACATAAGGAACCTGATTGAAATCGGCTACATAGTCGATCAGGTTACCGGTTCTTACGCCATATGCCATGATAATATCATACGCATTATCACCGGAGCTTACCAGAGTGGCATACTGCTTTGCAATCTCGTCCCACTTGGCAGACGTATTGACCAGTTTTGTCTTGAAACGCTCCTCAATATACAAATTGCGCTCGTAGATCGCCTCATTGAGAATGTCACCGTCAGTTTCTTCAACGGAAAGACGAACTTCTGCCCAGCTGAGAGACTCGGGAGTGGAGTTATAAATTTTGAATTCAAATCCATCCATATTTTTGTCTTCCAGACCGTCAGTCAACTCGGTTTCAGCGGTGGTGGTTTCGGCTTCGGAGGTAGAATCTGCGGGAGCGGAGGTATCTGTGCTGTCTGCAGGTGTGTCAGAACATCCGATCAGCACAGATGATGTAAGCATCAGCGTCGCGAGAAGAAGAGAGAGTGTCTTTTTCATATTCGATCTCCTTTATCAAATAAAACCTCGCAATATATACTATTGCGCATATATTATAGCAAAACGCAAATTAATGTTCAATAGGAATCCTAGACAAATCGCACAAATCGCTTTTGTGAATAACAAACAAATCAGCGTTTTTTTCGCCGATCACAGGTATACATGTACACAACTATAGCGTGAAAAATCCCCCTCATTTTCAGGAGGGGGATTGAGAGAATACATCAGATATCCAGTTTCTTGACTGCGTCAACAACCGTCTGCATATTGGTCTTCAGAGTATCCTTGGCGGAAGCAACAGTGGAAGCCCAGGTGAAGGAAGAAGCTTTCATAGCATCCTGCAGCGTGGTCTGAATCTTGGTAGTCTCATTATAAACGAGGGATACGTCAACGCCACGTTTTCCGAAGATGATATCGAGCATCTCACCGGACTCGTTATCACGAGCAGAACGGAGAGTCAGTGTGTAATCGTACCAAGCCTCACGAACCGTATTGTGGGACAGCATGGAGTATGCCTCGGTCAGAAGACCGGTACGGTCGGGATTGGAAACGATCTTGGGAACAGAAAGTGCGCAGAATACGATCTTACCTTCCATGAAGCGGTTGCGCATCTGTACCCACTTGTCCTTTTCGGGACGGGTATCGGTAATGGTGATCCAGGAGTTATCTACATTGCGTCCATCATCTGAAGAGAATCCAGCTTCACTTCAAAGGTACCGTCCTTGTTCATCTCAACAGCCTTTGCGCCGGTAGAGAGTGCCAGAGGATATACACCACAGTACTGAAGAACGATACCGTATGTATCCACGCCGTACTCGTACACGGCATCGGTGATACGCTCACCGGTTTCGGATTCGGCATAAACGTCGATGACCTTCCACGCGATGGAAAATTCGGGACGGAGATTGGTCAGAACGACAAAGTCATATCCGTCGTACTTCTTGTCGGTGGGCAGCTCGTCCACAAAACGGGGATCCGCTGTGGTTTTCTCCACTGTAGTGCTCTCAGCGGCGGAGGTGCCGGAAGGTGCGGTAAGCAGAAGTGCCAGGGTCTTTCTCATAATTGTCTTCTTAGAATGATATGAAATGAAATCTTCTGCACATATGCACAGAAGATTTTAATATTATACCACATTTACATCAGACGCAGTATGCAAATTGTTTGCCCAAAATATAAACACACGCAATTCATCCGGAGAAAAACTCCTCCCCAATGGGGAGGAGTTCGCGGTTATGTTGCAGGTAATCAGTTTACTGCTTTATCCAGAGACTCAACAACCGTCTTCATGTTAGCTACCAGAGCATCCTTGGAAGCTGCAACAGTGGAAGCCCAGGTGAAGGAGGAAGCTTTCATAGCATCCTGAAGAGTAGTCTGGAGCTTGGTGGTGGTGTTGAACAGCAGACCAACGTCAACGCCGCGGGCACCGAAGATGATGTCGAGCATTTCGCCGGACTCGTTGTCACGTGCGGAACGGAGAGTCAGGGTGTAGTCGTACCATGCTTCACGGACGGTGTCATATGCCATCATGTTGTATGCCTCGGTCAGCATACCGGTACGGTCGGGGTTGGACGCGATCTTCGGAATGGAGATACCGTCGTAGTTGTTGTACTGGAAGGAAGAAGCGTATTCGTCGCTCTCATTTACCTTCGGGAAAGGAAGGATACCGAAGTCATCCTTCATATCGGGAATCAGAACGGGAGTGGAAAGGTGCCCCATGTAGAATACGATGAGACCTTCCATGAAGCGGTTACGCATCTGTACCCACTTATCAGACTCGCTGCGGGTATCGGTGTTGGTCATGAAGCCGGAGTCAACATTCATGAAGTTGTAAACCTTCTCCATAACATCCATCATCTTCGGGGAATCAAGAGTAACCTCATAGCTGCCGTCCTTGTTGACGGTAACAGCCTTGGCACCGGTGGACTGGAACAGCGGGAGAACGATCTCATACTGGTAACCTACACCGTATGTATCCACGCCGTATTCATATACGCCGTCACCGTTGACGTCCTTGGAAACCTGCTTGCCGTACTGCTTCAGCAGATCCAGCGTCCACTTGCCGTCACGAACGGTCTGGTACAGATCAGGCAGCTGAGCATCGGATACGATTCTCTTGTTGAAGAATACACCCCAGGTAGAACGAAGCATATTCAGAGAAGCGGAACCGCCGGCGATAAAGGTCTTACCGCCGAGGGCCATTGCCTTAACGGTGTCAACGTCCCACCACAGCTTCTCAAAGTTGAGGTACTTGACGTTGTTCATGTTCATCAGGTAGCCGCCGGTAGCGAGACCGCCCAGCTGCTGGGAGTTGTGCTGAATGATATCGAAAGTTTCATCCCCCGCAGCGATAGCAGTCTTCGCGGTTTCATGAGGATTCTTGTCGAGAGCGTACATAACAACTTTAACGCCGAAACGCTCGGACATTTCCAGATTACGCTTATAAACAGCGTCATTGATGCGCTCGCCGGTCTCGGACTCAGCTACAACGTCAACG
>SVTS01000015.1 GCA_015063645.1 Oscillospiraceae bacterium
TGTCCATATCCAGAGGCTGAAAAAACGGAGGCGGACGATCAAAATCCATTTTGTGAAATGCACCATCGGCATCCACAAGGGTTTCCAGTACCGTATCAGACTCTCGTTCCAGCATCATCCAGTTAAGGCTGTTGATAGCAAGGACGATGAACAGGAGCAGACAGGTAACTGCCGTCATGGTGAATATGATAAATCGTCTTTTTAGTGTCTTTGTCATTGCTATGACCATTCCTTTCTAACGATTAGAGTCTGAAAAATGATCCATTTTTCAGACTTGAAACTCCAGTTTATACCCAATATTACGCTTTGAAATAATCTCAACCTTGGAGTTCATGGCAGTAAGGCGCTTGCGCAGATAGGAAACATACAGCCAAACGCTGTTAATGTCTGTTTCCGTATTATACCCCCACGCTTTAACAAGCAAATCTTCCGTGGACATAAACATCGTGTGATTGAGCATGAGCTGCTCCATCAGACGATATTCCTGCTTTGGCAGCTGAAAGGAAATCTCGCCCACATTGATCTCGCCGGACTGCATATTCAGCGTTAAGTCGCCAAAGTGAATCAGATCGGGGTGGAATTCCTCACGCCGTCTGAGCATGGCACGGATTCTGGCAATCAGCTCACCCATATCAAAGGGCTTGGGAAGGTAATCGTCCGCACCGGTATCCAGTCCACGGATGCGATCCGCTACCTGTGTTTTTGCAGTCAGCAGAAGCACCGGTGTTCTGCATCCGTTTCTGCGGAGTGCAGACAGCACTTCCAATCCGTCACGCTTTGGCATCATAATATCAAGAATAATGCCGTCATATTCGCCGGACATGGCATAATCATAAGCATCGGCACCGTCATATACGGCATCCACGATGTATTTGTGGTATGTAAGATAATCCACAACGGCTTCGGACAAAGCCGGTTCATCTTCGGCGTATAAAAGCTTCATTGCAACCTCCTTTGAACAGTATTTATAATATTATAACACGCAAATGTGACGATTTCTTCAACGCTGCGTGCAAAGATATAGAAATACATTGTAATTATACCACTTGAACCTTAGACATACATAGGAAAAAGCCACGACCTCTGTTCAAAGCAAACATCAGTCGTGGCTCATTTTTAGTCCAAAGGCTTATACTCGGTTACAGTTTTCAAATATGTTTCGGGATCGCCATTCAGAATAAGCTCTGCATACTCCAAAGGAGCGTTGTAGATCAGATAGTCAAGCTCTGATCTTTCGTACATATTACGGGCAACTTCGTTCTCAACAGCGATTGTATCAATAGCAATCATGCTGCCATCGGTGAATTTCAGCTCCACACAGCAGTTATCGAAGTTATATTCGCTGGATATAAGGCGTTTCATAGGGTTTACCTCCAAAATTGTATTGTTTGGAAGTAATGTAAGCGTGGGTTTTAGTGTGGTATCTTTAAGTTTGGGAACCCCCCCTCTCCCACTTGGATACTGCTTTATCGGTGATACCCAGTTTTTCTGCCAACTGCATTTGTGTTAAGTTTGCCTTTTTTCTGCACCCGGCAATAAATCTTCCGATTTTTATTTGATTCATGATCTGCCTCCTTTCGCATACAGTGTAACAGCAATTTCACATTAAATACACCCACCATTGGTTTAGTGAGGAGAAGTAAACCTGTGGTAGAGTGAGAATTGACCGTCAAATCCCCATATATCATCCTGTTTTATTGCGAATTTCGCATTTGTGTTACCAACGCATGGGATTTTCACGGATATATCGGACCGTTTCTTCATAATCTTCCCGATCACGAAGGATGTGTTCACGAAGGGATGTTAGAAGTTGTCAAAGATTTTACGCACAAACCACATCTATCACCACAGGGCGGGAGCAAGCCCCCGCCCTATGACATGAGATGACACGAACTGACTGTTTTCTGTCTGAATTTTCCCTGATTTACTTTTCCAGCAGCACATGATAATAATACACCGGCATCGCGCTCCATCCGTGGCAGAGGCTGCCCGCGCGGTTGAAATCTGCCTCGCCTTTTTCCGTCTCCCAGACGGAGGTGGCGCCCGCATCCAGCATCGGCTTATAGACAGCTTCGATATCGGCAAGGATCCACGGCGCGTATGTATCCCGATCCACCTGCAGAAGCGCATCGTACAAAAAGCACTTCATGCTCAGGGTGATCGCCACGGCATCGCTCTTCCGTTCCGCCAGCTTTTTCGCCAGAGCGGCGGCTTCCTCGCCCGTAATCACGCCGGCGAGGATCGCCAGAGAGTTGCCCAGCTCGCTTATATGTACGGATTCATTATAATCGGAGAAGAGTCCCTCCTCGGGCAGCCAGAACGTGCGGCGGATTGCGGCACGGATCCGGTCGGCGGTATCGCCCGCATCAAAGGGCAGATCCAGTTTTGCCGCCAGGAAGCGCATGGCGTCAATGGCGCGGACGGCGAGGCAGTTCAGCAGCAGATCGGGACACGCGTCCTCATGTCTGCCCAGTCTGCCGGAGAGTCCGCTCGACCACTCGTAGAAGTTCCAGTTCTGCTTGCCGGGGAAGGTGGGGATCAGATCATTTTCAATCCGGGAAGTGAACACAGCCAGAACGGAGCACAGCTTATCCCAGACCTCACGGGCAAGGGATTCGTCTCCCGTGTACTGCGTGTATTCCAGCACCTCGATGAAATAATGGAGGGAGAAAGACGGAATCGTCAGATCGGTTCCGCAGGGGGTGGTGATGGCAAGAAGTCCGTCGGGACGGCGGTCCTGCGCCATCAGGGACAGGCAGGAACGGGGGAACTGATATTCGCGGAAAGCGTGATAGCCGGCGATGATCTGATTCCGTCCGTCCATGGCGTACAGTGCCTGTTCCCGCCACGGGCAGTCCTCGTAATGCTCATGCATGCACAGCCGGAGAGTACGGACGCACACGTCATAGATTGCCTGACGGAGCGGCGTTCCCGCATCAAAGGGAACCTCCGTCACCGGATATACGGTAGGCACCACAGCCGCCTCATGCAGGGCGATCGGCTCTTCGCAGAAAATCTCCAGATACCGGCAGCCAAGGCGGCGGAAGGGGTTCATATAGGCATTTTCACCGGGCTTTACGGTATATTCCACGCTGAAATCACGCCCGCCGACTTTCCGGCGCACGCATCCGTCCACGATATGCTCGCCGTAGGCGACGGTGATCTTCTGTTTTGTATCAGACACCAGTTTCAGGGAGATGAAGCCCACTTCTTCCCTGCCGAGATCAAGCAGGAAATGCGTCAAGCCGTCGCCGCCGATCATTTTGCCGACGATAGACTCCTCCAGTACCAGTTTCTTATTGGGGCGCGGAACCGGATCCGCCTCAAATCCCGTCAGAACGGCAGGATGGAAGGGAACGGATTCATCCGCCGATGCGTCATAGTGGAAGCTATACCCCATCTGACTCGTAATGATCTTGCACTGATGGGGGACGTAATGCACGTCGGCACGGCAGAGCGTATCCGCGCCGCTGCAGACCGCCGTCTCACCGTCCGTCAGAACCTCAAAGCACACGCCCGCCTTGCCGGGGAAATAGACGCTGGACGCAGTACCGAAATACCATACGATTACGGAAAGGGTATTTTTCCCCTCACGGCAGAAGGGGGTGATATCCACCTCGTCAAATACTTTATAATGCGGGAAATCGCCGTACTGCCCGAACACGGCAAGTTCCCCGTTCAGATACACGGCATACTGGGAATCGGCGGAAATGCGGAGCACATTTTTGCCGCCGGCGGCAAATTCTGCTGTAAATTCGGCATATTCATCAGGTGCGGGAGATGCGTTCTCCCAGATCCACTGCGCTTTCATAGGATGATCCTCCAAAAAATTGTGTTTATATCAATATACCAGAAATCGGGACGCATGTCTACAGGTATTTCGCACAATTTAATCGGTGTTTTTTCGTCATTTTGCACATTTGAAATGTATAGGATTTGCAATACCGAAAGCGAGAATATGCAATTGAATAAAAAAATGGGGTGTGCTATACTGTTCATGCACAATAAAATTTCCATTTAACAGAAAGGATTTGTATATGGTAAACAAAATCACAGCACTTCTGCTGGCAGTCTCCCTTCTGGGGCTTTCTGCGCTGACGTTCACCGGCTGCAGCGAAGAGAATCCGCCCTCTTCGGTCACTACTTCCGAAGAAAGCTCCGCCGCCCCCGACACATCTGCGGACATTCCGGCGGAAACCGCCCCTCTCACCGCATACGACTATCTGCCGGATAAAGATTACAACGGAAAAGCTTTCGACATGATGACGCACAAGAACAGCCGTTATGCCCCCGGTCAGTTCATCACGGAGGAAGAAACCGGTGATCTGATCATGGATGCTGCCTACCGGCGCAATCTGGCAGTGTCGGAAAAATTCGACGTCAAGTTCACCAATAACTCGGTCACCTCCGGGTCCTATCCCGACCTTGTACGTGCTGAGCTGATGGCGCAGACAACCGACATTGACATGTTGTTCGGCGGTCTGACTACGGTACATCCTCTGTCAACGGAGGGATTCTTTGCCGTGAACAGCATCCTGCCCTACCAGCAGAATCTGGAGGACAAGCCCTGGTATACCCCCAATCTGAATAAGGGTCTGATCTATAAAGGAAAGCAATCCATGTTTTTCTCGGACATGACCTGTATCAACTTCCCCTACGGCACTTTCATGAACGTATCCCTCGGAGAGCGGATGGGCATCACCGGCGTGGAGAAGATCGCACTGGAGGGCAAGTGGACGATCGACCGTCTGCTGGAATACAGTGCCAGGGGCTCTGTTGATCTGGACGGTGACGGCGCATGGACCAAGGCGGATCAGTACGGATTCGGTTCTTACATTGCGGTAAACAATACCTCAAACGGAGATACCGCGCTGTCCTTCCAGTACGGCATGGGACAATTCACCACTGCAATCAACGAAAGCGGCGAACCGATTCTGACTGTAAACAGTGAGCGAACCCTGCAGATCCTGGACAAGCTGAACAGTCTGTTTTACATGGACAACCGTACAGATTTCTTCAACACAAGCAAAACCGGCGCCATGGTATTCGCAGAAAACCGGATGCTGTTCTTCAATGCAATTCTGATGCATGCGCCCAACTATATGCGCGACATGACGGACACCTACATAGCGCTTCCGATGCCCAAACTGGACGAGGATCAGAAAGACTATCACACCATTGTCAGCGTCACCGGCAGCGTACACATGATCCCCCGGACAGTGGATGATCCTGAATTTGCATCGCTTATCTTTGACGCACTGTCCTATGAGGGATACAAACAGGTCACACCGGCATGTTTTGAATTCTCCATGAAGCTGAAATACGCTGCAAATGAAGCGGCATCTCAGCTGTATGACATCATCCGCGACAGCATGATGATGGATTTCGGCATGGTATATGACGGCGGCATCGGCATGTCCACGATCGTATCGGGACTGCTCGCACGGAAATCCATGGATTTCGCCTCCGCTTACGCTTCCCTTGAGCCGAAAGCTCTTGCACATTATGCGGATGTAATCAAAGAACTGACCAAGACAGGAAACTGATCTTTCCGGAACACGGATAAGCGGCATCAGAGAACACTCTGATGCCGCTTCTTTTTCACATCTTGACAATTTCCACAGTCTGTTATATAATGAAAGCATAATTATTTTACAGGGGATTTACAGTATGTGTAATATTGCAGGATACGCGGGCACACAGCCCGCCGCACCGATTCTTCTGAAAATGATGCTCGCCGAGGAGGGCTTCGGCGGCGGATACTATACCGGTATTGCCACCGTCCACGAGGGCAGGATCTACTACGCCAAGCTGACCGGCGACACAAAGCGGCTGATCGACAATACGGATGCCGCCTCCCTGCCGGGCACGGTCGGCATCATCCACAGCCGCTCCAAATCCGGCGGCGGAGACGAGTGGGCGCATCCCTTTGTGGGAACCAAAAACGGTGAAACGCAGATCGCCTATGTCGCCAACGGTGTCGTAGGACATTTCGCTCCTCAGCGCCCCGAACAGATGAAGATCGCCGACGCGCTTCTGGCGGCGGGATATGATATGCAGTCCCGTGTTGTACTGGACAGCAAGATGTACAACAAACTCTCCGACGGAACCACCGCACACATGAGCGACGTAATGTGCCAGCTGATTCTCTCGGAGATGGACAGGGGACTTGCCCCGGCAGATGCCATGGCGGCGGCATTCTGCGGCATGCCCTCGGAAATTGTGGGACTTCTGCTCTCCCTTGCCAATCCGGATGCCGTAACCTTCTCCCGCATCAATTATCCCATGTCCGTCGGCTTTGCCGATCACGGTGCATATCTCGCCACTACGGCGATCGCATTCCCGGAGGATGCGGGGGAGCCGATGCTTCTGCCCGCCTGCTCATCGGGATGTGTATACAGGGATCACATGGAGATCATCCCGTTCAAAGATCCCCCGGCAAAAGTCGCACCGATCACCGCCCGTGTACGCGCGGAGGCATATGACGCGATTCTCGCCAGGCTGGAGGAGGGTCCCCAGATGATGGGGGCACTGTGCAAAGCGGCAGCCCTCTGTTTTGATGAGGCAGATCTCCGGCAGGATGCGCCGCTGGCGTACGATATCCTGCACGCCCTGCACAAGGCAGACAAAGTCCGCTTTGAGCAACTCCGTGTTCCCGGTGCATTCGAGCATCTGGATGCACCGAAAATCCGTATTTCCCTCGTTTGAAAAACGAACAAATAAAGGAGACTCATCATGGCAAATCTGTATCCGATGCCGGATTACCGTTCATTTATCAATTACGCTCACCGCGGCGCCAGTGAATACGCGCCGGAGAACACACTTCTGTCCTTCTACACGGGTATTCTCATGGGCGCCAACGGTATTGAAACTGACGTGCAGCGCACAAAGGACGGTATTCTTGTTCTGTTCCATGACGGATCACTCACCCGCGTGACGGGCGAAGAAGGCGCTGTCGCCGATTATACATATGAAGAACTCCGCCGCTTCAGTGTAAAAAGAGGGCATCTTTCAGATAAAATCTGTACGCTGGAAGCGTTTCTGCAGAATTTCTGTCATCGGGATCTTACCTTCGCCATTGAACTGAAATCCGCTGGCGTGGAGGAGGATACAGCCGCACTGATCCGCCGCTACGGTGTGGAGGAAAAGGTGGTAATCACTTCGTTCGGATTCCAGAATCTCTGTGCCATGCGCAAGGCTGCGCCCGAGTTGAAATGCGGCTTTCTCACCTCCACTGTGACCGATGAGCGGCTTGCCGAAATGAAAGAATTGGGCATCGGAGAAATCTGCCCGAAAGCAACAGAAATCACCGCAGCGGATACCGTCCGCTGGCACGAGATGGGATTCAACGTTCGGGCATGGGGCGTGGCGAATACGGAAATCATGCTCAGCGCCTGCGAAGCAGGCGTGGACGGCATGACCGTCAACTTTCCGGACAAACTCACCGCCTATATCGCGGAAAAATGGGGAACGAAAGCATGACCGAAACAAGAAAATTCTGGCTGGACACAATGCTCCGCACCGAAAGTCCGCCACCGGTCATGCACTCCGGACGCAAAGACACATATTTGAACGAAAGAGCAAAAACTTGAACAAACAGCACAAAAACTTCCGCTATTTTTGCAATTTAACTTGACACATTCCCATAAATGTGGTATAAATATTACAGCAAATTTTTTTGCAATTTATTATTCATCAAGGAGAACAAGCATGAAAAAGATTCTTTCCCTCATTCTCGCATCCCTCATGATCGCTGTTCTGGCGGCAGGTGCTGCTGTCAGCGCCATCGACACCGGCGCATCCCTCGGTAAGGTTCCGGTTACCGGCGAAAAGATCACCGTGGACGGCAAGGCAGATGCCATCTATGACAAGGGTCTGATTGTCAATCTGTCCCACAAGAACAACACCACCATGAAGTCCGAATCCGTTGCCAAGCTCCTGTGGAACGGCACCGACACCATTTACGTTCTGATCGTTGTCAAGAATGACTCCGAGATCTACGTAAAGGACGGCGGTCAGCCCTGGGACGGTGACTGCTCCGAGATCTTTGTGGACTTCTCCAACAAGAACGCCCGCAACCGTGACCAGTATCTGATTCGCTGCGACGGCAAGGCTGCTTACAGCGGCGCAGGCTTCTCCGGCGTTGCCTATGACAACGATGTAAAGAAAGCCGGTCTGAACGCATGGGGCGCAACCGTCAGCGGTTCCACCATCACCTATGAGTACGAAATCAAGGCATACAACGAAAAGATCGCCAAGGATGCCAAGATCGGTATCGAGATCGACGTACAGGACCAGTCCAAGTCCGGCGGCTCCACCATCTCCTACTCCGATCCCACCAAGAGCACCAATGCTACGCAGTTCGGTTACATCACCCTCTCCGGTGACAAGGTTTCCATGCCTGCCGCTACCACCGCTGCTACCACCAAGGCTCCCACCACCAAGCCCACCGCTCCCGCTACCTTTGATGCAGGTATCATCCTCGCAGTTGCAGCAGCTGCTGCCGGTGCAGGCGTTGTTGTTTCGAGAAAGAGAAAATAATTCCCGCTACCAAACAGGGTGCGCACCGCGCACCCTGTTTTCATTTACCCGTTGCTTTATTCGGACAAGTATGCTATAATGAGACATAACAAGATGTAACCATATAAAGGAGAAAAACAGTCATGCTTGATTTTTCCATCCCCGCCTTCGGTGAAACGGATTTTCTGCAATCCATGGAAAATCCCCGCACGCAGATCACGAAAATCTGCGCCGCTGACGGAGAACTGTACGCCGCCTACGGCAGACTGCTGCGCGAAAACGGATTTTCCGCCCGTGAGGGCACCCGGACGGAGACTCATCTTTACTCCGCATTCAGAAAAGAAAATTACGGTGTTTATCTCAATTTCTATCCGGGACTCGGAGAACTGTACATTGTCACCGAAGAGGACAGCACCTATTTCACCTATGCGGATACGCCCCGGGAAGCATCCGTGACGCCGCAGATCACCCAGATCACGCTGGAGGATTTCGGCATGTCCTATGCGATCCGGCTGTCCAACGGACGTTTTATCGTTATCGACGGCGGACGGGAGTTTGAGCCGGATGAAGACCGACTTTTCAAATGTCTGAAAGAGGGTTCTCCCTATGAGAAGCCCGTCATCGCCGCGTGGATCTTCACCCATCCCCATTCCGACCATTTCTACTGTTTCGTCGGTTTCGCTGACCGGTACGGCGAACGTGTGGAAATTGAAAAATTCCTCTTCAATTTCCCTGAGGCGGACGATCTGGTGCATTATCCCCAGCTGACCTATCAGGATGTCCGCTTCAGCTACAACACCCAGCCTGTCCACTTTATCACTCTGATGCGGGAACGCATTGCCCAGATCGGCGCGCCGGTCTACACCGCGCACACCGGTCAGAAATACCGCATCGGCGATGCGCAGTGCGAGATTCTTGCATCCATGGATGACACGTTCCTGACAGATACCAACATCAACGCCTCATCCCTTGTAATCCGGATGGAGCTGGCTGGTCAGGTGATTATCTGGGCAGCGGACTCCGCGTTCAGTTCGGTAAAACTGGCACAGAAGCACGGCACGCATCTGAAAGCGGATATTCTGCAGATTCCGCATCACGGGTTCCAGTCCGGCACCGCCAGAGGTGAGATTGACGCGTATGATCTGATCCGTCCGCACACCTGTCTTCTGCCCGTATCCGCCTACAATGCTTTCACCGTATTCAGCACCTACCGCGCCGGTACGCAGTATCTGATGGACACGCTGCCCGATGTGAAAGAAGTGATCCCCGGCACGCCGCAGCGGACGATCACCCTGCCCTACAATCCGCCTGCCTATGCCAAAAAAGAGTTGGAACACGCATTCCTTGCCGGACGGGACAATGCCGGTGCGCGGACGTGGATCTTCTCGGATCTGTCCACCGGACGGGAGGAAGATTTCCATTTCACACTGCTGAACACATTCAGCTTTGCGGCTGAAGTACAGATTGAATTGTTCTTTGAGGACAAGACCCGCAAGATCCGCTATATCAAGACGAATGTTGCCGCCGGCTCCATCCGCCGCGTGAACATTATCGGAGAGGATGTGGACAGCGAATCCCTCTACTTCAACTGGCTTTCCCTGAAAACGCAGGGAATCCCCGAAAATGTTCCCTTTGCGGTTCGTTTCATGTGCGAATTTCCTATTGTGGTATCCCACCCCGATCACACCGCCGCTTACCGTTCCTCCGTTCTGTAAAAACCAGTACAGCCATTCTCCGCATATCGGAGAATGGCTGTTTCTATAGCAACATACGCGCGAGCAGAGCAATGTCCGCGCGTATGTATTCTTTACGTTATGCTTCCGGGATTTCTTGAGGGATCGGGATTCCCCAGTCCGAAACTGATGCCGATGGCGTTATTGACCTCGTTCATCATGCTCTCATCCAGGTGTCCCATTTTCTCTCTGAGACGCTTTTTGTCTATCGTACGGATCTGTTCCAGCAGCACTACCGAATCCCGCGCCAGCCCCACGCGGTCCGCGTGGATGTCGATATGTGTCGGCAGTTTGGTCTTTCCGACCCGGCTGGTAATAGCGGCGGCGATGACGGTGGGGCTGTATTTATTGCCCACGTCGTTCTGCACGATCAGCACCGGACGCAAGCCCCCCTGCTCACTGCCCACCACCGGGCTCAGATCCGCATAAAAAATGTCTCCGCGTTTGATACTCACGATATCACACTCCGTTATACTGTACTTCCCGCGGTTTATGCCGCGCCTTTACGGAGATAGTATTTTCCGCCCGGACGGTTTTTAGTCACGGGCGGAAAAATTTCTGCAGTCACTCCGCAGTACAGTATATTCGGATGGAAGCGGCGGAGTCACCCCGATCAGAGAATCTCGGGGATCTCCAGAGTCACGCCGCCGCGCAGGGCGGATTCGTTGGCAATGATGCCCGGCAGGGACATGCGGATGCCGTCATCCACATCCAGCGGGGGATCGGTATCTTCGATGATGCAGCGGATGAAGTCCCGGAGCATTTTCACGTCCGCGCCGCCGTGACCGCCGGTTGCACCGGTCGTGCTGGTTCCCAGCGGCAGCTCCATCAGCTCACCCTCAAAGGAATCCGGTCTGGAGGAAAGGCGGGCGAAAGAGTGGGCTGTACTCAGCGGCTTGGTCTTATCGGTCAGGATCATACCCTTGGTGCCATAGAGAGCGAAGTTATGGTCAAAACCCACGTAGGCACCGAATCCGATGAAGATACGGATCGCCGCGCCTTTGGCGGTACGGAACAGTGCCACGCCGTTTTGTGCCCCCTCCTTATAGGGATTGTACACCGCATCCGGCGCGACACAGCTGACGCTGACGCAGCGGTCATTCATGATATAAAGCAGCGGTCCGAGGCTGTGTGTAATATAGGTGATGGCAGGATTATACTTGCGCCAGTGTTCGGTGGTATAGGGTTTGAGCTCCTCCGGTTTGGTGGAGTGCAGATACTCCGCTTCGGCGTATACGATATCGCCGAACTCGCCGTCCTCGTGCATCTTCTTCCAGGTTTCAATGAACGCCCAGTAGCAGCAGTTCTCCGCTGCCATATACTTCAGTTCCGGATGTGCCCTGACGGCGTCACGGAGGATTTTCGCCTCTTCAAATGTCTCGATGGTGGGGATCTCGCTGATAACGTGCTTTCCGGCGTTCAGCGCCATGATGACATGCTTCGTATGCAGGGGCTTATCGGTAGCAACATACACCGCATCGATATCGGACGCCAGCATCTCCTCATAATCGGCAAAGCAGAGCTGATCGGTCACACCGCGGTCGATGTAGCCCTGCCGCTTTTCCGCCAGCACCTCGGGATCCTTGTCGCAGATAGCGCGCACTGTTACATTGTCATCGCCGACCACAGAGGCGGCTATATTGCCGCGGCGCAGTCCGACCACGCCCAGCTTAACGGGTCTGTCCAGTTTCATGGTAAATTCTCCTTTCGGAAGTAAGAATTACAGATTCAGAAGCACCACGGCGACGGCGCCCAGCGCCACGCCGACGATCTGACGGGGGAGGAATTTCTCTTTGAAAATCGCCATGGAAACGCCCATGGAGAGGATATTCTTCACCGCCGAACGGGTAGGCGCGGCGATGGAGATGGGGATCAGGGTATTGACGAACATGGACATCATGTTCGTCATGCCGTTGGACATACCGGCACCGATGGCATAAGGAAGACAGGTTTTAAAGGAACCCCATGCCTGCTTTTTCTCCTTGACGATACCGAAAATACCCAGAGTCACAGCGGAAAGAGTCAGCGCAATAACCATGAATTCATTGGTCACGCCGTTATCAAAGCGGATCTGCTGCATACGGCTGATAATGGCGAACGCACCGTTGCCCACGCAGGAAACAGCGATACAGATCAGCCAGGTGAAGGAGAATTTCTTCTTCTCACTGCTTTCGTCGGATTTCCGGCGAAGGAGAAACAGAGATATGGCAATCAGAGCGAAGCCCAGCCAGGTGAAGAGCGTGGTCGGCTCATCCAGGAAAATGATGCCGTAGGCGGTGGTGAACACGATGGAATAGGATATGATCAAAAGGGATATGACGAACGAACCAATCTGCAGAGCTATGTAGGTAAGGATTGTAGCGGCACAGTACCACACGCCCGCGACCAGCGCATAGGGCAAAAGTTCTGCAGGGAATGTCAGCTTCTGCGGATCGGTGATCAGATCGGAGAGCAGAAAGAATGACATGGAGAAAAAGGAAATCATCGCGGTAAAGATAAACGAACCGCTCTGATATTTTCCGTTGTACTTTTTGATGATGATGCCTTCCGCCAGACTGGTACAGGAGGCGAGGACGATAAGCAGATAATGCATGGAAATATACTCCTTTGATTTTTCGTATATATTATACCAACGCCGCTGTACCTTGTAAAGGGAAAATCCCCGTTTCTTTATGGAAAAATGCCAGAATCCCTTGCTTTTTGCCGCCGGAAGCGGCATAATATAATAGGGAGGTGAATGCCGTGAGCGACAGCATCTGTAACTTTCTGCCGGTGAAGTATGACAGCGGCAGCATTAAAACCATCCGCTTTGTCTACGAAACGGAATACGCGAAACTGCAGCAGCCGTTTCTGTGCCCGATGTTCCTGATATACATCGTCTGCAGCGGCACCGCGTCTCTGACTGTGGAAAACAGCAGCTATCCCCTCTCCCGGGGAACGGTATTTTTCGCCTTTCCCGGATGTCCGTTCCGCCTTACGGGAAGCGAGGATTTTACCTATATTTATATCAGCTTCATGGGAAGCGGTGCGCCGGGGCTGCTCGGTCAGTTCTCCATCACGCCGCAGAATCCCGTTTTTCCCGGCATGGAGCATCTCTGCCCGCTCTATGAGATGTCCATCCGACGCATGGATCAGCAGAATGCCAACGTACTGACGGAGGGACTGCTTCTGTATACGCTGTCCTTTCTGGCACCGCCCGCCGTGCAGACGCAGCCGCTTTCCGCCGCGGACAATATCTTTGCCACCATTGTGGATTACGTAGATCAGCATTACAGCGATCCGGAGATATCCCTCAGCCGCATCGCGGGGATATTTTCCTATTCGGAGAAGTATCTCTCTTCCCTGTTCAAGCGGCACATGAACATCGGCTTCAACGCCTATCTGCGGAATCTGCGCATTCAGCGGGCACAGGAGCTGATCGAAAAGCAGGGCGGTACGCTCACAGACATCGCCTGTGCCTGCGGCTACAGGGATGCGTCGTATTTCTCCAAAGTATTCAAAAGCCGTACAGGCTGGACGCCTACGGAATACATTCACATCGCGGAGGAGAAAAACAGCATACTGAAATATCTGAAATAACAATAAGGCCCCGCTTTACCGGCGGAGCCTCGTTCTGTTTTCTCCCGGCTTCACACGATTTTATTGGAATACGGGATTGACATTCCGGTTGTTTTTTCGTATAATGATAGAGTAAAGTTGGAAAAAACAAACATCTGCCGTCCGGCGAACCATTCGCCGGACGGCAGATGCGGAAATCAGTGTTTGCTGTTTTTCTTACGGAAGGCAGCAACGGCTCCTGCAGCTGCTGCAGAGGCAGCGATTGCGGGCAGGAAAACAAAATCCATGGTTGCGGGAGCAGCGGGTGTGGTGGGCGCAGCGGGCTTCGTAACAGCGGCAGCCGTGGTAGAAGCGGCTGTACGTGCAGCGGAAAATGCCTCAGCGGCTTCCTTTGTCTCAAAGAAAGCGATGTACTCCAGCCAGAACTCCTCGCCGACGTAGTTTTTGGAAGCAGACTCACCCCAGAAGCGGATACGCAGTTCGTTGATCACCTGCAGATATTTTCCCTTGGAAATCTTGGCTGTGTCCAGATTTACGATAGAATCCTTCCAGCCGCCGGAGGTAACCGTACCGGTTTCACCCAGATAAGCGGTGTTGGGACCGAGTACGATCTGATATTTTCCGCTGAGAGTGGTCTTGTAACGCATGAGCATGTAGGGGGTCTTCTTCAGATCAATGCCGCCGTTTGCGGTGGTGGCTCCGACATCAGCCCAGTAGATGTTAACCTGCGTGGGATGCTTTTCGTCGGTGGCTGCAACCATATGCAGACAGCTGACACCGTCTTCCTTGGTCAGTTCTGCTACGGAATGACGCCAGAATTCATGCGCGGATTTCTTGGAGGAACCATAGGTTCCGTTGACGATGTACTCTGCATCGAAGATTTTCGGCTCAGCGGCCTGTGCGGCGAAACTGCCGAAAAGCATGGACATGCAGAGAACAAGGCAAAGTGCTGACAAAATACGGGAATTGAGTTTCATATCTGTCCTCCTGATAAAATAATTGGAATCAGCAAGTTTATTGTATCACAGCATAAAAGTCCAGACTTGGAAAAAACCATACACAAACAGGAAAAAACAAACATGGAGAGTTCGCATGAAAACGATCACGCTGAATCAGATCCAACCGGAAATCAAAGGAGCCAATGAGTTCCGGAATTCCAGTATGCAGTACCGGTGCGAATACAATAAACGTTCCTACACGCACAGACTGATGTGCATTACAGGAGGAAGCTGCAGTTTTTATTACGGACAGCACGTTTTTCGCTGTGAGGTGGGAGACATTGTCTATTTTCCTCCGGATCAGTTATACGGGAATGATTTCTCCGGGCGGGATTTCCGTGTGATCAATCTGTTCTTTGACTTTTATCCGTACCGGGGTGAATCCTATGTATATTCCACCATCTATGTGAAAGATAACTGTTTCCCGGAATACATGGGTGAATCCGTACATTTCTCCGATTGTCCATTTTTCAATTCTCTTCAGCATATGAGGGATTTTCCCGATGCGCTGGAACGTACTGCGTCCATTTGCCGGGAATTCAGTGAAAGACAAATCGGATATAAACAAAAGGCGAATGCCATGCTGACGGATCTTCTGATCTCTCTTCTGCGTTTTCAGGAAACTACGAGTATGACGAGCGAAGGGAATTCCGCCGGAGATATTTTAGCCTATATCCAGCAGAATTGCCGTTTACCCCTGGACGGTCAGAGTCTTTCGGAAAAATTCAACTATCATCCGAATTACATCAATAAACTGGTCCGGAAAGCAACCTCCATGACCCTGCATACGTATATACTGGATACGAAGATCCGCAATGCCGCTGTTATGCTTGCAGAAACGGATATGAGCATAACGGAAATTGCCATGTGGTTTTCCTTCTATGACAGCAGTCATTTTTCCAATGTGTTCCGAAAATTTTACGGATGTTCGCCTCACGAGTACCGCAAGAAGAACCGGGGCGGCACATCAGGCGTTACCTATCTGTGAGACGAGGCTCCGCTTTACCGGCGGAGCCTCGTTCTGTATTCTCCCGGCGTCATTCCTGTGACGCTTCTGAACATCCGGATAAAGGAGGATTCGTGCGTAAAACCGCACCGCTGCGCGATGATGGGGATGGGCACACCTTCTCCCAACCACATTCTCGCCCAGTTTACACGGATACCGGAAATGTACTCATGCAGGCTGATGGAGGTCGCCGCACGGAAATCTGCCGTCAGCTTGGACGGACTGATGAAGTATTTCTCTGCCAGAAACGGAATGCTCAGCTCTTCGCTGATATGCTCCGCAATATAGTGCATAAGCTGCTGGATATAGGATCCGGAGACTGTTTCCGGCAGTCCGTCCTCCGGGTGCAGATCGTTCACCTCTGCCAGCACGGCGGCAAGCATTCCCTGCCAGTTATTGCGGGACTTTTTCTGCGCCTTTATCAGCATTTCCAAAAGCGGCTGCAGCGACTGCATCTGTTCCGATGTAATAGGGATACAGCACTCCGCCTGCGTACCCAGTTTTCCCAGATCACATATGCCGCCGAAAGCGGAAAGAGTATCCGGGTTGAACCAGAGCACATACCGATCGTACTGCTGTGTACTCAGGCACATAGTGGAGTGAAGCGTATACGGAGCGCGGTAGATAATAGCGTGGGAGGTTGTCTCATACGTCCGTCCGTTCCCCGTATGCCGTAGGGGAATGGGGGAATTGACGAAGAGAAGCTCATGATAATGGTGAGCTTCCTGCTCCATCGTCACACCGGGAATATAGTGGAAATTCTTCCACGGCTTGATATCCGGACGCGGCCACGGTCCGACAGCATGAAATGCAAATATGTTCTGTACCTGAAATCCGTACAGCGGAATATTATTCCCCATATTCCCCTCCGAATTTAGCTGATTTGTTTATAATTATACCATAATCCGGCAGATTTGTATACTATTCTTTTATGTTTTCTGCTATAATATATCTGTCAGAATGGAGTTTCCATCTGAAATATGCGAAAGCAAAGGAGAACATGTAATGAAACGCACATTATCCCTGTTTCTGGCATCGCTGATGCTCGCATCTGCACTTATCTCCTGCTCCACGCCTGCGGACGATCCCGCGGACACGACGGATTCCGCCGAAACCACGCTTCCCGTCGAAACCGAACCGGCGGAAACCGGTCGTGCGGACGCGAAGGACAATCTTCCCGCCGACCTGAAGCTGAACGGCATGAAGGTGCATATGCATTCTTTCTCCTCGGAGGATTGGGATATCATTGGTAAGAATGAAGAAAGCGGCGACATGATTTTCGACGCCGTGTACTACCGTACCCGCAGTGTGGCGGACCGTCTGGACGTCAAATTTGAATGGACGGATTCTCCTCATGAGAAATGGCAGGATTTCAGCACATCGCTGGAGAGCACGATCCTTGCAGGCGACGATGTCTGGCAGATCGTATTCGCGCAGGGCAACTCCACTATCCAGTCTAACCGCGATCACCTCTTCATGGATATGGCAGATTCCAAGTATCTGGATCTGGAGCAGCCCTGGTGGTGGTCGGATGCCATGTACGAGGTTTCCTTTGACGGACAGATGCGCCGCTATCTGATCGGCGATATCTGCCTGACCAACTTCCTGCGTGCCGGTGCAGTCTATTTCAACAAGAACATCTATGAAGATGCCCTTGGCAATCCGGATGATCTGTATAAGCTGGTCATCGACGGCGGCTGGACGCTGGACAAAATGGGTGAACTTGCCACCGCGGCTTACCGCGATGTAAACGGCAACGGTACTCTGGATGCCGAAGACATCTACGGTTTCCACTTCGGCAAAAAGGACTACATTGTCCATATGGAATACGCGCTGGATGTAGAGCGTTTCCACCGTGACGAGCGCGGCTATCCCGTTATGGAATACGATCTGGAACGCGCACAGCTGGCTGTGGAAAAGATGAACAAGCTGCTGTACCAGACCAAGGGCTGTGCCTTCAACTCCCAGACGCACATCACCGCCGCTGATTTTGCCGCACGCAAGACCTTCTTCTTCGGCAACCAGCTTCTGGCTGCCGTCAATGCGGCACTGCGTGATATGGAAGACGATTACGGCATCATCCCGTTCCCCAAGCTGGACGAAACTCAGGCGGACTACATGAACCTGCTCTTCAACTCCTCCACCGTTGCTACCGTTCCGATCACCTGCAAGCAGCATGAAAACGTAGGAGCGGTTATCGAGGCAATGTGCGCCGAATCCTACCGCTCCGTAGTAGAGACGTTCTACGAAACCGCGCTGAAGATGAAGTATTCCCGCGACTCCTACTCCGGTCAGTGCATCGACATCATCCGCAATGTCACCCGCAAGAATCTGATGTACGAATACAACGGACAGCTCGGTTATCCCGCCATGCTGATCACCAACTGCGTGGCTGCAAACAACAATGACATCGCATCCAGCATCGCCTCCGTTATCCCGGCTGCGAACGAGAAGATCAAGCAGAAGATTGAAACGCTTGAAAAGGATAAGGCTGCCAACGCACAGTAAAACCGAACAGTATAAAAAACGGATGCCCGGCGGGCATCCGTTTTTTGTTATTCGCCCTTGAATACCTTGATCAGATCCGCGAGATTCGTCTCGGCGGCGCCGATTCTCGCCTCTACATTGGAAACGTAGTTGGGCAGATTGTTGGTGATCATGGTGCGGTAAATCTGACCGAGATTATTCATGGAAGAGTTGTACGCGAAAATGAATTCGGTGGTCATGGTGTTCTTGATGAGGTCAATCATCTGCGAGGAGATGCTGTCGCGGGAGTATTTCATCTTCAGCGCGGTTTCGTAGTAGGCAGGGGTTACGCGGCGGTAGGATTCAGCGGAAAGTGCTTCAAGCACTGCGCCGACCATATCCAGATTCTTTGACGCCATGGAGACGCCGGTCAGCTGAGCCTGGTCATGTACGAGGGAACGGTACTCCTCTTGTGTCTCATCCATTTTCGGGTGAGGCAGGATGCCGAAATCGTCCTCCATGTCCCGAAGCTCACTGGCTTGGACCAGCATGCCGTTGCCGAGGAAGAGTGTGTTGCCTTTGGCGAAAATATCATTCTGCAGTCCTGATGAGCGGGTGGAGACCGCCCGCTGCTGGAAGAATGCGCAGAGTTTTTCTGCCAGAGCAATGGCTCTGTCATTTATCATGGTCAGCTGAACAAAACCTTCCTCATCACGGCTGGTGAAAGGAACGTCCGCGGCATACACGAAGGAATCTACAGACGCATACAGACCGTTGGTGATCAGACCCAGCTGATCGTCAATGTCGGTAACGCCGTCGCCGTTCAGATCCGCGTAGGCACCCGCCATCAGCTGACTCATATAGTCGAGGGTGAACTTGCCGTCCAGCGTCAGCTGATACAGCTCGTCGGGATTGCCGAAAATCTTCTCATACAGGGATTTATTGAACAGATTGGCGCGGATGTTCGAAATTGCCTGTGTGTTGAAATCGCTGATGAGCAAAAAGCGGTATTTATTGCCCAGGGACAGTGCGTCCATGTAGCTGTTCATCCACCACGGCTGCTCAAAATTGATATGCTCCAACTCGTAGGCGTTGACGAACATCTTCTGTCCGACAAGGGCAGTCATGCCGTACTGCTGACCCATGAAGATATCGTAGGTGGAGTCGCCTGCCAGAATCAGCGTGGAAACGGCAGGACCGATAGTGTTCCATGACATGTCATATCCGTCGGCTTTCAGCGTGAATTTCAGCTGCTCCTGCACGTTGGCATTGCGCTCGTACACGGCGTCGTTGACAACGTCACCCTCGAATTCCTCGCTGCCCAGCACAAACTGATCTTTGGCAGCCACACGTCCGACATAGGCGGTGAAAATTTTTCCGCCAAAGTTCAAATCCTTCGGCAGATCGTCCTTGATCTCATGCCGCTCGGTTTCACGAGGTTCGGTTTCGGCGGCAGTAGTAGTATCCTCACCTGCGGCGGTGGTATCCTCACCGACAGCGGCGGTGGTATCCTTTGCCGGAGTATCCGGCGTATCTTCTGTATTGCACGCCGCCATAGCGGGCACAAGCATAAGCGATGCCAGCAGAGCGGCAAGAGTGCGTTTTACGGTTATCATGTGATCCTCCTGAAAGTTAAACAGACATGAGAACGGGCTGCTGCAGATTGCAGCAGCCCTGGATCTTATGCGGAAATTACTTTCTCTTCTTGGAAATGATTACGCCGGAAGCGGCAACTGCGGAAACAGCTGTGAGAACAACAGCGATATCAGCGGTCTGAGGAGCGGAATCTTCGCGAGGCTGCGTAGCGTTGTATACCTTAATGTTGTCCAGGTAAGCGGAGCAGGCGCCCTTTATGGTCGCATTGAAAGCCAGACGGACATACTTAACCAGAGGTCCAACGATCTCATTGGCGAATGCAGTATTCTTGGCATAGTTGACACCGTCAATGTAAACGGAGAAAACCTGCTTATCAAGATCATATGCGAGAGAAACGGTGTGCCAGGTCTTGAGCTTGAGTTTGGTTACAGGATTCTCAATGCCGGGAACGTATACGGAGAGATCGCTTCCCTTTACATAAGCGGGAATAATCCATGCAGTACCGGTTGCGCCCTGACCGGCTCCGCGCCCCAGTTGGAACGTCATGTCATCGCAAACCTCATTGAAGTACACATCGTACTCAACAACGAACTGGTTCTTGGTACCCCACTTGGCGATACCCTCAGCGTTGTTGTAGAGAAGCTGAACGAAGTTGTCGTATCCCGCTTCCTTTGCCGGATGGTTGATGAAGAGTGCCTTGTCACCGTCAAATTCAACGAATTCAATAGCACCGTCCTTGGGCGTACAGTGGAGAGAATAACCGTCAACAGAGGTCGGGGCTGCACCGAGGTCTTTGCTTTCGAAGTCGATGGCGTAGATGTTCTCGTCAGCTGCAAAAACGGAAGAGGCAGCGGAGAAGATCATCAGTGCACACAGAGCGAGGGAGAGAAACTTTTTCATGTGGAAATCTCCTTTTATAAAATTTTTTTGGAGGCAGACAACCGCTGTCTGCTTCCGACAAAAAAATTATACCATAAAAAATCGCAAAATAGTATTCAAGAAAGACTTTTTATGCTATAATAAATACAGAAAACAGACCAAACATGGGGGAACATATGAAACCGGAACGCTATAAGCAAATCTATGTACAGCTGGATACAAATCTGCGCATTCCCTTCTGGACAAATGAGATCGAAAAACTGTGGATAATTGAGCGCACAGACACGGATCGCGGTTACATAATGGAAGAGCACGTGCATCAGTTCTACGAATTGCTCATCTGTTACTACCCCGTACCCCTGCGGCACACGGCGGCGGGTAATGCCTACGAAACGACTACTCCGTTCATTCAGTACCGTGCACCGTACCTTCTGCACTCCACGTCCGCGCTCGATTTTACGCCGTATACACGTACCAATATCGCCTTTCATCCGCTCGTACTGGCGGAGTTCGGCGGCATCTGCCAATTGGGACGGCTGACGAACTGCCGGGAGTGCCTGATCCCCACCACGACGGAAAAGATCATGACACTCGAACCGCTGCTCTTTCGTCTGCGGCGCGTGCGTGATCCGGATGTGCCGAGGCATGTATGGATGAGCGCGCTGTCGATGATTCTGTGGGAAATCAGTGAGATGGCGGAGGATGCGATCGTCCACGGTTCGGAGACGCCGCTTTATATACAGGAGGTTCTTCAGTATATAGTGGAGCATGCGGAGGAGGAACTGAGCATCGATTCGCTGTCGGAGCATTTTTTTGTCAGCGGCACCAAGCTGAAAAGGGATTTCCGCGCCGCAGTACAGATGTCTCTGCATGAGTACGTTACCAATGTCCGTATTCACCGGGCGAAGGTTCTGCTGATGAAAGATATGCCGCTGTCCCTGATCGCGGAAAAATGCGGTTTCAGCCGGGATTCGTCCCTTGTGTACATGTTCCGTACCCACACCGGCATGACCCCCGGGGAATACCGGAAAATGAACAGCACAAACATCCAGTAATACAGAAAACGGGGATGCTGCATTGAAAAATGCGGCATCCCCTGAATTATTCTTATGTAAACGATGATTAAGCAGGCGATGAATTAACGTACAGCTTTTCTTCTGTTACGTAAAGCGTAATTATATGTTTTCTCAGGGGGCTTTGCCCCCTTGAACCCCCTGTTTTTTGGTTATGGTCGGGGGCTTTGCCCCCGACCCCCCTTAATCAGTGGTTACTTATCTCTTCTGTTTTTCGTCTGCCGAGCGCATATACTCGTTCACGATTTTGAGCGCGCCTTCATCCATCACGCCGTAGACCACCGCCGCTTCCACCTGCTGGATCAGGTACTCCGAATAGGGCAGCATACACTCGATCAGGTGATAGTCCAATTCACCGTCCAGAATCTTCTGGAAGATGATCTCCTTGGACGCCGCGTCAAGGAGCGGCATCAGATGCTCCAGCATCTCCGGATTCAGCGCGTTGTAATCCGCGTCCCGCAGAAGAGCCGCTGTCGCATCGGAGGAGAGATAATGCACCAGATCCACCACGGCGGAGATATTGATGCCGTGCACTGCCAGCGCCTTTGCTGCCGCATCCAGCGTATCGGGCGCCAGCACCGGCGCAACGCCGCTCAGCGCATCCGCAGAGGATTTTGCCGCCGCACGTCCGGAGAAGATCGCGATTTCATCATCGGATGCGCCGCACTCCTGCAGAAGGACAAAAACATCTGTTTCAAGTGCTGATCCCAGACGGAGCAGAGCCGCCGGCTCGGGCATCAGCGTGCCGCGTTCAGCCGCATCCAGTGTTTTGCGGGTAATGTCGGCGCGGTCCGCCAGCTCATACTGGGTGAGATTCATTCCCCGCCGCAGACCGGCGATTTTCACACCAAAGGATTCAATCAGAAACATGCTGTGCCTCCTGAAAACGATCTGTATATCTACATTATAGCATAGCATGCGGGCTGTGTAAAGAGGATTTTTTATTTCACCTGCACCTTTCCCGAACCTTCGATGCCGTACCTCATTACCTGAATACTCAGATACGCCTCCTCGCCTGCCTCGGCGACGCGGGTTTCCCCTGTATTCAGATTCGTGATATATACGTCCCGTGTATCGTATCCCTGCGCGGAATTGGTCAGTATCACAGGCGAATTCTCCTGCTGTATGTGCATCTGTCCGTTCATGTAGTCCACGTCCATACGCACATACGCCTGCGCCATTACACTGAAACTCGTCAGATGTGCATGCTTGCTCTCCACATCCACTTTGTACGTCAGTCCCTGACCGATCTCGCGCGTGATTTCCGTCACCCGGCAGGTGATGCCGTTTGCATCGTAGATCACCAGATCCACGGCAACGCTCTCACCCGGTGCGGGGATCGTGAACTTCACCTCGGGCGTATCGCTCCATCCGGGATTGAATATATGCGTTATGCTCACCCCCCGCAGGGACAACGCCTCCACTTCTTTTCCGTATGCCTTATGGGCGATCTGCAGACATCCCGAGCCGTCCTCGAACTGCACCGTGCCGCTCACGCTTCCCTCTGTGCCGTCCGTACAGTGTGCACTCAGATGTGCCATCGCCGAGGTGCGCTCCGCGTTCTCCGCGATTTTCTCGCTGATCGGTTCACGCAGCTCTGCCGCGAACAGATTGCCCGTACCGGTGACGGGAATCACCCCCAGCTTTCCGCCGCCGGGCAGGACGAATCCGCGCATCTGCGCATAATCGCTTTCCCGCACATCCGTGAAGCGGATCACCGTCTCATTGCCCGCGTGATCCCGGAGCGTCATCTCCTCCGCAAACGGTACCCCCTCGTACCGGTAAGAAGAAAATCCGTGGGTGGACATGCTCGCACCCCGGCGGATCTGTTCCCTGCCGTTTACGATCAATGCCACATTGTCCAGCTCCGCCGGAGGAATTCCCTGCATCGCCTGCGCGGGATCCTGCTGTACTTCCTCATCCCGCCAGACGTAGAGTGCCACATGGCAAAAATCCCCCGTCCGCGACAGCACCGCCGCGTCAATCCGGGCATTGCCCACGAAAATTTCCTCATAGCAGGCGTACACCTGTATCTCTCCGGCACCGACAATTCCCACGCCGGGCGCATAGAGATAACGCATCACCGCCGCCGCAGCTGTCATCACCAGAATCCCGGCACATAAAGCCGCCGCCAGCAGAATTTTTCCGCGGATCCGTCTGCGCGGCGCAGTTGTTACAGCCGCATCCGTCTCCGTCAGCGCATCGGGCAGCATGCCCAATGCCTCATTCAGTTTTTCGTATTTCATAAAAAATGCCTCCTTTCCAACTCACGGCGCAGATTCTGCCTCATGCGCCACAGCCGTATGCGGGCATTGCCCGCCGTGATTCCCATTGCCTTTGCCGCCGCGGTGATCTCCTCACAGCGGATGTACCGTCGCGCGAATAATGCACGGTCATCTGCGTCCAGTCCCGCCAGATACTCGCCAATCGCCGCAGCCAGCTCGGCGGCTGTGATCCGTTCCGCCGTATTGTCCGCCATGCCGAGGGAATCGCCCAGCTCCTCAAGCGGCAGTACATCCCCGCGCTTGCGGGCATGGGCGGCCCGGTAGCGGTTGATCGCCAGCGAGCGGGCAATCATTGCGGCATAATTTTTCAGCGAAGGCGGATTTTCCGGCGGGATCGTGTTCCAGATCCGCAAAAGAACATCCGCGGCGATTTCTTCCGCATCCTCCGCACTCCCGGTGATATTCTTCGCAATATGCCGGCAAAGCGGCGTGACTTTCTCCCGCGCAGCGGCAAGTCCCGCCTCATCCCGTGCCGTAAGCAGGCAGATAATTTCGGTATCTTCCATGGTTTTCTCCTTTCAGTTGTGATGGCGCCTCGTATGGTATAACAGGAAAAATCGGGGGATGTTACAGATTAAAGAAAACTCGCGGGAAGCATCACGCTCCCCGCGAGTTTTCTTTCTTATGCCAGCACTTTCAGCGTGAATTCCGTCTGTCCCGCTTTCACGGCATAATCAATGCACCAGCATCCCTCAGTCTCCGTGATGCTCACGTCGCCGTCCGCCACCAGCGTCAGACCGCCGGTTTTTACGCCTGCATCCGTGATCTCTGCGGGCAGGCGGGAGACGAATCTCTCCGTCACCGGCAGTGCTTCGCCTTCAAAAGCAAACGTATCGCTGACAATCACCGCATCTTCGGTGAAGTCAAAGCGTCTCGTCAGATTTTTCAGGGACTCGATTTCATACGCCCGGCTGAATTCCACCGTGAACACGCCGTCCTCAAAGGAAGACACGCCTTCATGGGTTCTGCCCGCCTTCTGATACTGCCCGCCGATGATCGGCACGCTGTGTCCGCGGGAGCATGCTTTGAAGAACGTATACCGCTCGGCACCGAAATACTGCTTGCAGTATCTTCCGGCGCCGGGATCGCACAGAACCTGCTGACCGTTTTTCGTCACGATAAAATTGCCCACGTCATTGTGGTTATGGGGCTCCGCATTATGTCCGCCCTTGGCGGCAACGCTGTAATTCTTCGTCTTCCTGATCAGCCACTGGGATGCGGCGGCATAATCGGTGAACTCCGGTGTCTCGGATGCGCTTTCCAGCGTCTCATCCAGCCACAAGAATGCGCGGAGATGCTTGCCCCATCTGCCGCATCCGTCGTTTGTATAACAATATTCACGCGGCGGAATCTGCACCTCGTCCGGGAACATATTTTTCAGATAGTGAAGAATACCCAGATGCCACTGCCCGCTCATGCCGCTGTCGGAAAAGCTGACCGTCGTGCCGCCGTCCAGATACATCCGCTGGGGATATTTGACGATCTCTCTGATCTTCGGCTGATCGAAATAGTTGATCTTTCCGTCCGTAAACTGCAGAACCATATCCGCAAGGAACGTGAAGAAACCGAACCCGTAATGCCAGTAGCCGAATCCCTCCAGACAGATACCGTCCTCCGGGAAACCGGCGAGGAAGCAGCGAAGCGTCTCCTCCACACGCGGACGGATGGATTCAAACAGTTCCGGATGCTTATAAATATATGTAATGCCCACGCTTCCCACGCAGACCGCCGCCCAGTTGTTGGTACACTTCTCCCAGCCGAAATTCTGATTCTCATAAGCGGCAATAATGCGGCGGTCAATCTCCGCCGTGATGCGGCTGCGGATCAGCTGCGGAAGACGGTCCTCCAGAAGATACTCGATCTCTGAAAGCGCGAATCCCGTCTCCGCGGCAAACAGATCCAGAAACGCCACCACGTTATCCTTGAAATTGCGGATGTGCGCCGGAAGGACCCAGTTGTACTCATCCAGGATCGCCCAGATCACGTCGCACAGCTTGTTCAGATATTTCTCCTCATCGGGATAGATCAGCGCAAGAATGGCGGATGCATTCATCGCCCGGCGGCGTGTGAAATAGGGACCCTCATACTCCGAGCGGCTGCCGGTCACGTTGTAAACGATATATTCGCTGTATTTGCAGGCAGGGATATCTCCCGTGCAGTCCTTTTCCCAGATGGCAAACAACTCGTCAATCAGCGGTCTGTACACCTCCGATGTGCGGACTTTCTCCCAGAATGCGGGATCTTTCGCTTTAGCAAGAAGCATATTCATTCCTCCCGGATAATCCGTTTTTCCGGCTCCGCCGGTTACTGGAATTGTAGCATAGATTGGACAGATTTGCAAGAGGATGGAGGGAATTTTTGAAAAAAGGACAGGAAATACTGCGGCGAGGAAATATCGGAACAAAATTATTCACAGCAAACCGGCTTCTGTGTTATATCCCCTCCTCCAAAGTTGTACACGATTGTTCACGAAACCTCATTTTTTCATAAAAAACAGACCGCATCCTTTCCGAAAAATCGCGGCAAAAGGATGCGGTCTGCATCTTCCCATAGAAACCAAAAGCCCTCGTCTTTCGACGAGGGTTTCATTGGAGCTGCTACCCGGATTCGGACCGGGGACCTCATCCTTACCAAGGATGTGCTCTACCAGCTGAGCCATAGCAGCGTGTTCGTTTCAACGTATGATATTATACCAGAACGGAACTCATTTGTCAAGAGGAATTTTAATTTTTTCGAAAATATTTTTGCGGTATCAAAGTGTAAGAAATAGGGAGCCGCACAATTGGATGTAGCTCCCCGTTTTCTGCGGTTATCCGTTCCCAGCGGTCAGCAGCTCCACAAAATTCTCCCCATCCTCTTCCGTACAGAGGGGGACAACAGGATAATGCAGTGCTCTGAACACCGATGCGTAATAATGTCCGACGAGGAGATGACCGTTCACATCCGCCTCGCGCAGACCGAGGGACACGGGAACGCCGTAAAGCGGTGTAATGGATTTGCCAAGCCAGTACACGAACCGACCATCGCCGAGGCGGTGCGCATCCAGATTCCGCTCCGCATTTTCAATCAGCTCCACGCCGCGTGAACGGATCATTTCATAGAGCATTTCCACATCCTCGGGATGGTACTTGCGCACGTTATCAATAATAAAATTGATGCTCGTCCACTGATTCATCAGATCGTTAAGCCCCTTTTTGCCCTCCGCATCAAGGAGCAGAATTTCGATGCAGGTGGTCATTGCCTCCCTGTAATGACGGAACGGTCTTCCGTACTGCGGATGATTGAAAAACGCGAAATATTTATGAATCGACTGTGCAAGCGGAAAGCTGGCAGCATACGCCCAGAAGCCGGACGGCCTCTCACCGCGCGCGCATTGCTCCGCATACACCTCATCCTGGATCTTCTCCAGATAATCCAGAAGCAGAGGTGCGTATCCGCGTCTCAGAATTTCGCCGCTGAGCGCATTGGTGTGATGCGCCGCCAATCCGGGCGAGTTTTTTATCTCCGCATTGATACGTTCAAGCCACGCGTTAAACGATTCCGGCGTGGAGAAATCGGGCTTTTCATGGACAGTTTTCGCCGGCTTCGGTGTATCGGAGGGACGTTTATCCCGCTCGCGGGTGAGGCAGGGACAGACCGCATCGCTGTCCGCGTGTTTTTTGCATTTCAGACCTGACGGCGTACAGAATTTCGGATACTGCCGCTCCTCTATGCCGTCCCCGTCACGGTCAGCGGTGAGCACATGCAGAAGTCCGGTCGCGGAGTTCAGATCCCGACCATAGCGGTCGGTCTGCAGCTTATCTCTGCCCTGCGGCCACTGCGGGTGATAGAAATACCCATCCTCTTCGCTCTGCATACCGTTCACAAAATCAATGATCTTACATTTTATCCCGTTCGGCAGAAGCGCATTCCGATCTTCTGTCGCATGATTACACTGCAGAAAAGCGAGCACCTGCGAGGTGGATTCCAGATCGGGCAGAAAGCCGTCGGTGTCCCGTGCGCTGTCCGCGTAATAGAATCCCCCGTGCGCACTGTCCCACAGCCCCGCCATCCATTCGCAGATGCGCGTGCCGTCAAAGCCCGCCGCGAATCTGCGCAGTGCATCATAAACCGGCGGCGGAGCCATATTCTTTACCGTCTGCCATGCGGCGGCGATTTTCTCTTCCTTACTTCTTCGTTTTTGCTCATTCATATCGGCACCATCAAAAAGATATGCAGGAAAAGTGAAACCTCTCCTGCGTTGTGTGTATTGTATGAGCAGGTCTGTAAGCCGGGTTCTGTCGTGAACTGTCATCTATCTAATCGACGCGTTGCCGCGCCGCTTCAGCCACCCGTGCGGACGGTGACCGGGCCGGTCAGCCGCACATACGGTGTTGCACCGGATAGGGTTTACAGCGCTCCCATGTTACCATGGGACCGGGTGAGCTCTTACCTCGCCTTTCCACCCTTACCGGAAAAATTCCGGCGGTATATCTCTGTTGCACTATCCCGGGAGTCGCCTCCGGCGGACGTTATCCGTTATCCTGCCCTGTGATGCCCGGACTTTCCTCATGCCGCGACCTTTCGGCATAACGGCACGCGACAGTTCAACCTGCTCGGTGATATTATACCGCAAAGTCGGATATTTGTCAAGAAAAACAAGACAGCGAATATTATTCGAATCGTAACGAAAATACGGAAAGCATCTTGCAAAACAGGGACGTTTGTGCTATACTTATTCCCGCAGTGAAAACTTCCAAGGAGAATAAAAATGGCCAAAGAAAAATCCGCTGTTCAGGCTGATCAGCAGGATGTTTACCAGACCCCCGCGTACCGTCGCTCCCGTGGCGCCTACATAATGGAATGTACCTTTGAGTACTTTGTATCGATTCTGGTGACGGAAGCATTTCTCGCCCGTCTGCTCACCTCCATCGGCATCAGCGACGCGTTGATCGGCGTTATTTCCTCTTTTGTATCCCTGGCATTTCTGTGCCAGCTTTTCTCCATTTTTGTTGTACAGCACATCCGCAATGTCAAACGCTTCGCCATTATTTTCCACGGACTCAGCCGACTGTTTTTCATGAGTCTGTACCTGATACCGTTCCTTCCGTTTGCGTATCAGTACAAGGAAATTCTGGTCATTGTCTGCGTTATTTCCGCTTATTTCGGCAACTATTTCGTGGCGTCCATGCTGTACAAGTGGTGTAATTCCCATGTACATCCGGAACACCGTGCCATTTTCTCTGCCAGCAAGGAAATGATCTCCCTGATCACCGGCATCGTTGTATCGCTCGGTGCGGGATATATCATCGACCGTTTTGATTCTCTGAACAATCTGGAAGGCGGATTCATCTTCTGCGCCGTCGCCATCTTTATTTTCAGCCTGTGCGATCTGATCTGCCTCTTCCTCGTCAAAAAGGATGAGCCGCCCAAGGTAAAAGAGCCGCCGGTTCCGTTCCGCGAAGTGCTGAAAAACACGCTGGGCAACAGGAATTTCCGCAATGTGGTCATTCTGTCGGTTATGTGGAACGTGGCAGCCTACACAACGACAGGCTTCCTCGGCACATACAAGATCAATCCCCATGAGCTGGCGTTCTCCGTCGGTGCGGTGCAGATCATCAATCTGGTGGGCAATATGGGACGGTTCTTCGTATCCAGACCCTTCGGACGCTATTCCGACCGCACATCCTTCGCCCGCGGCATGAAGCTGGCGATGATGTTTGCCGCGCTTTCCTTTGCAACGCTGATCTTTGTCACCCCCTCCACGCGGTATCTGATCGTGGTGCAGGCACTGCTCTACCGCATCTGCCTCGCAGGCTCCAATCAGAATATGATGAACATCACCTACAGCTACGTGGATTCCCGCTATTTCGTGCAGGCAACGGCGATCAAGAACAGCATAAGCGGTCTGTGCGGATTCGGCGCATCCCTGATCGGCAGCCGTATTCTCGCCTGGGTACAGGCGAGGGGCAACACCGTCTTCGGCATTCCGATGTACGGTCAGCAGCTTCTCGGTCTGCTCTCCTGCGCTCTCACCGTGTGCATTATCCTTTTCCTGCATTTCGTTATCCAGAAGCAAACGGTTCTGAAGCAGTAAGAAAGCGCACAGATTACGCGCCCAAGGACTCCCGTCAAAAATCACATTCCCCGCTGCTCTGCTTCAGGAATACCGGGGAATGTTTTTTGCTTCATTCTCTGCGAAATAAAAATACTCGGAGGAACAGAACAATCATGGGAACAACATGGAATGATAAAAAACTCGGCTTCGGACTGATGCGCCTGCCGATGAAGGACGATCAGATCGACATCGCCGCCACCTGTGAGCTGGCGGATGCGTTCATCGCAAACGGCTTTACTTATTTCGATACCGCCTACGTATACCCCGGATCGGAGGACGCTTTCAGAGAGGCCGTCGTGAAGAGACACCCCAGAGAAAGCTACACTGTCGCAACAAAAATGGCAGCCTGGCTGCTGAACGATACCCTGAGTGCGGAAGACATGCTGAATGAGCAGCTGGAGAGATGCGGCGTGGAATATTTCGATTACTACCTGCTGCACAGCCTGCAGGCTTCCCGCGTGGAGGTCTTTGAAAAGAAGGACTGCTGGTCCTTCTGTCAGAAGAAAAAGCAGGAGGGGAAAATCAGAAATTACGGTTTTTCCTACCACGGAGATCCCGTCCTGCTGGATCAGCTGCTGACGGATCATCCCGACGTGGATTTCGTCCAGCTGCAGATCAACTACGTGGACTGGGAAAATGATGCCATCCTTGCCCGCGCCAACTATGAAGTGTGCAGAAAGCATACTAAAGATATCGTGGTAATGGAGCCGGTCAAGGGCGGTATCCTTGCCTCCCTGAAACCGGAACTGATGGCAAATTTTCAGGCGCTGGATCCGGATGCTTCCGCCGCCTCCTACGCTCTCCGCTTTACCGCATCCCTGCCCGGTGTAAAAATGGTTCTGTCCGGCATGAATACGATGGAACAGCTGACGGACAACATGAAAATCTTCAGCAGCTTCGTGCCGCTGAATGATAAAGAACACGCTGTCATTCGAGAGGTAAGCGAAGCGCTGCTCTCCGCCCCGACTATCCCCTGTACGGACTGCCGGTACTGTGTCAAGGGCTGTCCGATGGAGATCAACATCCCAGATATTTTCAAAGCCAGCAATATGATCCTGCGTTTCGGCGACCATTCCCGCCCGCATTTCTACTATGCCGGACTTCTTGCCACAGGCAGCGGTAAAGCCGGCTCCTGCGTGGAATGCGGACAGTGCGAAGCCGCCTGCCCCCAGCATATTCATATTATAGAAAGACTGAAACAAGCCTCCGAATGGCTGGATGTATAAATCAGTGCTGTGCGGATTTTCGTGAAAATCCGCACAGCACTGATTTTTATTTATTCAGAAAAAATTCAGGGAACCCCTTTGCAAGGGGTTCCCCGCTTAAAACAAATCTTAATCAAAAACCACTTCGCGGTCGCTCATGGAGGAGTCATAGATACCCTGCATGATGCGGGAGGTGAGAATGTTGCGGTCGATGTGAGAGGGCAGCTTCTCACCGGAACGAACACAGTCAATAAATGCACGCATCTCGTTGTAGAATGCGTTGGTGTTCTCGAATTCGGGCTTCTCGTCGGTCAGCTTGCCGTCCTTGACGCCGTATACGTGGAAGTCACCGCCATAGGTCAGACGAACGCCTGCCTTGGTGCCCAGGAAGTCGATGTAGCTCTCAGAGATACCGATGTTCTGTGCCCAGGAACCGTTGATGGTGATGGTGGGACCGCTGGTGCGGATGAATGCGGTTACGAAGTCGTCAACGTCGTAAGTACCGTTCAGATCCTTGGTGTCCTCAGCCCACATGGACTCGTACACATAGTTCTTCATGTCTACGCCCAGCTTGGAGAATGCACGGCCGGATGCAGTGATCGGAGTCGGGTCGTCGGTTACGTACATAACGATATCGAGGAAATGTACGCCGCAGTCGATCAGCGCGCCGCCGCCGGAGATTGCTTTGGTGGTGAATGCGCCGCCCAGACCGGGAATACCGCGGTAACGGCGGAAGGATGCGTATACATGATAGATCTCACCCAGCTCACCGGACTCAACCAGCTTCTTGACTGCGTTTACAGCGGTGTTGAAACGGTTAACCACACCGATGTTCAGAGTCATGCCGGTCTCGTGCTGTACCTGCTGCATTTCCAGCGCCTCGGAATAAACACGGGCAGCGGGCTTCTCGCAGAGAACATGCTTGCCGGCGCGCATAGCGTCGATGGAAATGAACTTGTGTGCCATGTTGGGGGTGCAGACGGAAACTGCCTTGATCTCGGGATCAGCCAGAACTTCCTTGTAATCGACAACGGCGGTACCGCAGCCGTATTTGTCTACACATGCCTGTGCCTTTTCAATGATGAGGTCGCAGAAATACTTGATTTCCACGTCATCCAGCTTCATGTAGTTCGGAATGTGTGCGCTGTTGGCGATACGACCGCAGCCGATCACAGCTATCTTCATTTTTTCCATGGGATTCATATCCTTTCTGCTGTTCTGCTTTAGGCAGAATATTACATATAAAGTATACAATAGAAAGAACAAAAATGCAATAGAAAACGGGAATTTTTTTGGATGGATTTGCGGAAAAGATGCTCCGAGGCAACCTGTTGCTTTTGCAGCGTGTTTGTGATATAATGTACACAGCATACAGACCAGCCGTGATTATACAGCAGTCAGCTGTGTACGCGAGCCTGCCGCGCGGACTCCGTCCGCGTTCCGCTTCGCGGAATCCCGACAGTCTCCGACGTACGGCGATATATTAACCCACACAGCATACAGACAGCTGTAATCGCATGAAAGCCCGCTGTGTACGGCACAGCAATGGTATATTAAAATACGGGAAAGGAATCTCTCACCATGAAATACACCACACCCACGCTTGAAACGGAACGCCTGCGCCTCGGGCGCGGCACGGAAGCGGACTTTGCCCGCGTATATGAATTCAACTTCTGCCATCTGCGGGATATCGACGGTGATTTCGCCTTTGTGCGGCAGGATCCCTCCATCGCGGCGGATTTTGTCACCTACGCCGATGAGGAAGACGCCATGGACTGGATCATCTATAAAAAGGATACGGGTACGCCCATCGGCAACATCACTGCCGACCGTCCGGTGGAAGAGATCGGGGCAATGGAGTTGTCCTTCAATCTGCACCCGGATTTCTGGGGACAGGAATATATGAAAGAGGCCGCTGTCGCTGTTATGCGCCATCTCTTTTCCCTGGGATTTGACGCGATTCTCTGCGGATACTCGGAAGGAAATCGGAAATCCAAACGGCTGACAGAAAAACTGGGGTTCTCCCCCTATGCAGTCAAAGAGAATGCATGGATGAAAAACGGGCATCCAATTACAGATTACATCTATATCCTGCACCGCAGCACGTTTGATGCGCTGTACGGTAATCAGGGATAAAATGCAGTGCTGTCCGTAAAAATATATTTTGCTTTTTTATTAAAATCTCTTGCAATCTGTACGGATATATGGTATAATAGTATCCGTGCATGGGGGTATAGCTCAGCTGGGAGAGCGCTTGAATGGCATTCAAGAGGTCACCGGTTCGATCCCGGTTATCTCCACCAACAGAAGCCTTGAAGATCATTGATTTTCAAGGCTTTTTTCTGTTTTCACGGAACCTTTGCAATTCGCAGAACTTTTAGTACCAGAATCAGTACCAGAATAGATCGGTTACATAGTAGACAGGATGATACGTTATCCCCCATCCGAACTGTCTGCAGCATTGCTTATCGGAAAAGCTTGACTGAATCGATCGACTGCATCCATACGGATGGAATCCTGTACGTGAAGATAGTGCGTCGTCATATCCACATCTGCATGTCCAACAATGCTTTGAATCGTTGCGAGATCCACGCCCAATGCCTGCATTTGCGAAACATAAGTATGGCGGCAGCTATGCGGTGTGAGAAGCCGAACTTCAGGAATGGCTTCCAATGCCTTGCGAAACTGATCGCGGAAGTATGAGGGATTACAGGGATTGTCTTTCTTTCCTGCTTCCCAGATGTACTTCTTGTCTGTCTGTCGCAGGGTCCTCGCACAATACTGCAAACTTTTCGGAACGGGGATGGTGCGGAAACTGTCCCGGGATTTAGGTGCACCAACCACCGCGGTACCTTTCTGCATATTGATGGCCTGTTTAATATGGATGAGAGAGCCATCCGGTTCGATGTGATGCGGTTCCAGTGCCAAAAGTTCCTGCGTTCTCATACCGGTTCCGAGCATCAGGCGGATACTGAAACCAATGCGGTTTTCGGGAAGTCGTTTCATGAGTACCGCGACTTCCTCAGCTGTGAAGGCATCCTTCCGTTTGACTGGTTCGCGATACCTCATTTTCTCCGCGAAGCGTACCGGATTTTTGCGGATGAGATCGTTGGCTTCGGCTTTGTTCATGATCTGATACAGCATACCACGGCACTGCGTCAAATAGGAAGTGGAGCGTCCTTCCGCGCGAAGATTCTTAAGCATATTCTCAACATCCACAGGTTTGATGTCTGTCAATTTCGTACGAGGAAAGCACGCTTTGAGAATACGCAGCGTATACTGATAATTTTCCTGGGTGGTCGGCGTGATGTTGTTTTTATGGCTTTCGAACCATAAGTCAGCCCATTCACTGAAGGAATATGCTGTGTCCATATCAAGCCCTTCTGCCTTGGCATTTTGGTAGGCCCGGGCTTTTTCTTTTGCCTCCTTTTGCGTCTTTGCATAGAAGCTCTTGTATTTTCGTTTTCCGTTATCCTGAAAGCCTACCATTATTGTCAGCTCCCAGATACCGTTTTGACGCTGGCGGAGCGTTCCTTCGCCGTTCGTCCTCTTTCTTGCCATGAGTACTCCTTTCGCTGTACCGGTGTTTGCCGATATAAATACCTCTTATACTTTTTATCTTGACTGCCGCTCATGGGTGTTTTCTCCATGAGCGGCAGTTTTATTATTTTTATGATGCGGAAACCTGCTCGTCCATCCACTGGATGAACTTATCGCGATAGACTACCATTCGTTTGCCAATAAAGATAGTTGGGAAACCTTTGCTGCGCATCAGAGTGTATGCCCCAGCACGGGAAATGCCAAGAACAGCCGCCAGCTCGTCCGCTTTCAATGTGATAGGAAGCTGGTCGAGGGATGTGTACGTTGTGGTCGCATTGGGGTTGTTGTTCATGTAGAAACTCCTTTCGTAAGTAAACACAGAGATTATTTTTGCATTTTTCTATACTCCGCCGCATAGCGGAACTGAAGCCCGCGCAAACAAAGCTGAGGCGTTGTTTCGCCGAGTCTGCACTGGTAGGCTCTCACCGCGCCGTGCAGCTTTACAGCGAAATCGATGAAACAGTGGGTGAAGGCAACATACTCGATGTGCCCTTTCTCCCATGTAAACACACGGTACGCCTCCTCCAGATACATGCAGTCATCACGAGTACCCGGGATGAACTCCGAATACGTGTAGTGGAGGATATCCCGCTCCACGGGGGAATAATTGCAGAGACTTCGTGCCAGAATTGCCTGTCTCGTGGCGTATACAGAACCAGTATTGTTACTCATATAATTGTACCTTTCCTTTCTCATTTCTTGCGAATCCCCTGCAGATAACTCTGCGGATTCTCAGAGGATGCGCGGCGTCTGCGAATCTTTCTCGCTTTGAAAAGCTGTCCCGCATAGTCCGCGAAATATCCGGCAAACGTACTCAGCCGGACAGAGCAGCCGGCGTTCAGGAACGCATGATACGCATCCTCCATAAACACACCCGCATTTTCGTCTTCTTCAAAATTTCCCTGAAGAAACTGCAGAATCAGAGACGGCGTGTCCGCAGGAACTACCCCCAGATCGCCTGTCGCGGTGACCTCGTTCATCGCATAGGAACCGGCAAAGATGTACTGCTGAGCGCGGAGGCGGTAATATGCCTCGACAGCACGGGCTACGATAATGTTTCTCTCTTCCAGAATCTTGGCGGACAGCATCGTATCCCAGTGCTCACGGGGAACCGCATAGCGGAATGGAATCGTGACTACACGATCCTGGAATGCCGGATCCGATGACGTAAGCAGAATCGGATGGTTGGAAACCATCACCAGCTTTGTCGTACCTCGGAACTGTCTGCGATTCTTGTACTTCGCGTCGGAAGACACAAGATCATTACCGCTGATCTGCTTCAGCAGTGCGGCAGCTTTGGCCGAAAGAGGATCACTGGGCATATCGTTGGAAACGCACAGGAACTTACCCTCCAATTCGGAACCGCTGAACTTTCCCGAAAGCTCCTGAAAAATCATGGAGATCTTCGAGTCGGCAGCGAACAGCTCACACAGAAAATCGGTGAGAACACTCTTACCGCTGTTGCCGACACCCTGAAGAAGGAAAATCGACTTGGCACGTCTGTCGGAGACAAGGATGTATCCGATACACTGCCACAGACGTTCCGTAAGTACAGGATCCCCTCCGGTGATCTGATGAAGGAAACGATCGAAATGCACCGTCGGCAGCGACGCGGCAGAAGGGACATAATCCGCTTCGATGCGATAGAACGTCTGGTACTTCGGAGAGTGGCGGAACAATTTTCCGCTCGTCAGATCCAGAACACCGTTACGGAAGGATACCAGATCCTGCGTGATCTCCTCCCCAGCCAAATGGATGTTTGGCTCACGATGGATGAAGTAGAGGATATCCTCCATGAAGCGGGAGCTCGCCTTCTCCATGTCACGGCGGAAATGATGGATAATGAGGCTGGCTGCATCATCATCCGTTACCGCCTCGTAGTACGAGCCGTTGTAATAGTACAGATTTTTCTTGATTACCATAAACGGAATCTTCTGAAGAACCCTCTGTGCCATCGGATAGGCGTGGCGGATCATCTCCGTCAGAGTATCCTCCGAATAAGCGGTCTGCGCTTCTTTGGGAGCCTGTCCTGCCGCCTGAGGAACGGGGCAGAAGTAGGGATTGAACGCAGGAACCGAAGAGTCTTCTGCCGGCGGCGCTTTCTCCTCGGGCGTTTCACACAGTGCGTTCAGATCAACCGTGACGGCCTTTTCTTCCTGCACAGGGATTTTCAAGGCAGGAGCATCGGCGTAATACTCCATCGGCTCCTGCAGCTCTACAGCATCCGGATCGGATGGGTCACGATCGTAGAAGATCATCGGATCGATGAGCACGGGGCGCTCATCGAAAATCATGGGTTCAATAAGTTCTTTTGTTTTCTTTGGCATTTGTTTGCCCTCCTCTTAAATGGTACTACCATTATACCGCATAAATGAGGGGCATTCTAGGACAGAAAGCTGTACACCCGAGAAACAAGAAAAAACCCTGAAAAATCAGGGTTTTTTTGGGGGTCAGATTATTGCTCTCCGAATGTAGAGTTGTTCTCTCTACGGATGTGGAGCTTTCGTTTTTTGCTTTTTGGAATATTCTTCCTTTTTTGAAGTGCTTTTTGCAGATTTTGATCAAAGCACCAGGAAGAATTATACAGTTGACGGAGAATATCATAAAAACGATCATTCTCCGGGAGATTTTCAATAAAATCCAGAGAATTCGTGAATGTATCGATTCGATAATATTCTTTAATAAAAACCCGAACGTTCGAATAATCCGCATCTGTCCATGAGGGCATCTCCGATATCGGATAGGCTTGTTTCAGAAGTTTTATGGCATTATCTAAAATATATCGGATCTGTAGAATTTGACAACATCTTATCACTTGATATTCCTGAGAATTATAGAGAGAACTATATACATCATCAATCAATTCAGCGTAATCATGCATAAACAGGGATTCCTTAAAGCTTGTATTGATTGAATGCAGTTCAGGAATATCCACCGGACCTAGTTTAGGAGGCAGTCGAGTGATATACGCAGTCAAAAGTATAGGAACAGTCTCCGGATGAATATCTATTTCCTTCATGTAATACGCAAGATTTGCCATAAAAGACCACCGGTACCGCTGTTCCAGCTTTTTCATGGACATACAATTGATTACGTATTCGCGGTCCGATTCTATAGTGTCCAAGTTCTTCATATATGCAAGATAACACTTATAGGCCTGAGGCAATGATCCGGATACGGTTTCTTTTTTTGTTGTCTCCTTCATGTATCCACCTCTGAAAAAAGCCAGGTAGAAGAGCGGCCACATGCCATAAGGTGTATATGGATCAGAAGGTGACTCTGATTGAGAGATAAGGCATAAGGTGGGATAGGCGTATGTCTGGCGCAGTTTTTTAAAATGCTGTCCTTGCCTCTTATCCTGCCATTTTCGCTCCTGCATATTCCAGGTTACTTTTTGTGCAGCAATCTGTAACCTTCTGAAATATAGGTTTCGGGATTCTTCATCAAGAGACACATACTCTTTCTCCGGATCCTTTTCTCTATCTGCTTTCGAGTAGTATCCATATTTGGAAAAATTATACAAGGTCCCTTGTGCATTAGGATCGAGTTCAAGCCACAAGTGAAGATATTCCATCATAGCTATCGAAGTCAACTGCTGTAGGATTTCCCCGGACAAGTCGAAATTCCCAGCTCGAAGCAGCAGAATCAAAATATCCCGCATTTTATTCCATAGTTCTTTTATTATTGAATTCTCTGTCGAGGAATACCACCCACCATGAAACAAGACAGCAAAGTTATATTTATTACGGATAAAGTTTCTTATAATCCGTATTTTCTCTTTTGTTTCCTTATTCATTCCCAATATCTCCTGTGTCAATGTGTCTGTGTCAGACGGTTTTTCTGTTTTCCCTGTTCTCCTTTATATTATACCACACCAAAACACCCCTGCACAGCCGAAAAAAGAAATTTCCCTGCTGGCACAGACACACCGGCACATGTGTCCCCGGAAGTGAATTTGCCGCTTCCGGGGGTTTTTCCGCGCAGCTTTGTGCCTCACGCCGCGGCGCGGCTCTTTTTCAGTGACACAAACAGGCTCAGCGCCAGAATGATCCCGTGTGCCAATGCTTCTATGATTGCAAAGATCCGTGACATATGTTCATCCTCCTTGCTTTTAGTCTTTGCCGCCGGTGAACATCTCCGCGAAGCACAGCACCAGCAGCATCACGCCGACTCCGACTATCGTCCAGTCCATTGCATCACCTCCCTTCCGCCCGCCGGACTTTGCGGTAGAACGTGCTCGGCTTCATCTCCAGCCGCCGCATGGCTTCTGTGGCTGTGATTGTGCCGCTGTACCAGAGTGCAGTGATTTCCGCAAACTGCGGATGCTCAATCGGTTTTCGCCCGGTGTACACACCGTTCTCTTTTGCTATGGCGATGCCTTCCCTCTGGCGTTGGAGAATATACTCCCGCTCCAGTTCCGCCACGGCGCCGAAGACTGTCAGCATGAATTTTCCTGTCGGCGTAGAGGTGTCAATCGCCTCCTTCTTGGACACAAACTCCACGTTCTTCTGCATCAGCTGTTCGACCAACTCCAGAAGGTCTCTCGTATTTCTTGCGAAGCGGCTGATGGATTCCACGATCACGGTATCCCCTTCGCGGACAAAGTTCATCATACGTTTGAGTTCCGGGCGGTCTGTGTTCTTGCCGCTCATGCGGTCGATGTAAACTTGATCCACGCCCAGTTCATGCATCAGCACTTCCTGCCGGGCAGTGTTCTGATCTGTGGTGCTGATTCTTATGTAGCCAATTTTCAGTGTTTCTCACCTCGATTCTCAATAGGGTTCCTGCGAAATGTGGTATATGCCAAAATGGGATTTTCAATCCTATTGGCATACTTTTTGAGTGTGCCATTAGAGTTTACCCTAACGGGTCACCACACGCCGCAGTAATACAGTTCTTCGATATCCTCCGCTGTCATTCCGTCGGCAACCATATCATCCACATCGCCCGGAGTGAAGCCGAACATATATGACATGGATTTGAGATCACGGATATATGTATCTTCGGAATACGGCTTCGTGAACAGAGATGCATCCCAACTCCACTTAGGGCTCTCCCACAGAAGGTGATCATAATTGAAGTGCCCGCACTTCCGTTTGCCGTGAGCATCAATGTGCAGAATATCACCCATCTCAACGGATATCGGCGCCGCATTGGTTGGAAGATCCATCTGCGCCAGCGCCTTCTTCAAAATCGTTTCCGTGGATGCGTATATGTACAAGCCCATCTCTTTCCAATGATACAACGTCAGTGGATTATTTCCCTTTACGAGATAGATTCCGTTATGGCTGTCCATAACTGTGAACGTAAAACTCCCTTCCACTGATTCTGCCATAAGAGCAAGACTGTCAAAACTCAGCTCTCCCATCTTCTCGATCAGCTGCGCGGCAACATAGCTGTCTGTTTCGATCTTTGATTTGGGCAGAGCATTTTGCATCCGCAATTCATAATCGTTATAGAGAATCCCGTTATGCGCCAGCGCGAATCGCTCTGCTCCGGCGTGACCGAGAAATGGGTGATTATTCTGATTGAACTTCTCATCTCCCTGTGTGGTCATGCGGGTGTGTCCCATGATCATGTTTGCCTGCGGTGGGAGGCTGTAGCGCATCTTATGAGCTGGCAGTGGACGCTTATAGATGCACAGGCGTTGACCGTCATTGTAGGAAATCCCCGTAGCATCCGTGCCACGGGTTTCGCATTCGCTTGAAAGGATGTGCAGATACTTCACACGTTTGCCGATGGGGAGCGTGTTTTTATAATCCAGAATTCCGAACAGACAGCACATATCAGATTTCCTCCTCACTTTCCACAGGTTCGCTCACATACAGGCGGCGTTCTTTCAGATACTGGATCAGTTCCGGTTCCTTTACAGATGACACAAACGCCGGCCAGGAGAGATTCCGAATCTCCGCATCCGAAAGAAAAATCGCCAGATCACAGATGCGGTTAACCATCTGCAATGTGGCGATCAGGGTGTTGTATTTGAGGGTGCCTCGGAATATGCGAAACTCGATCGTATCACAGTTCGTGATATTCACGCAGGTGTAGCGATCTACACGTCCTTTCTTTGCGTGCTCCAGAATCTCGGACGGATTATCCTTGTAGCCGTACCGCGCTGCCCATCGTTCCAGCTGGCGCTGGGTACGGCGGGAAAACTGGAGAAGTTCATTCCAGTTCCGCTCTACAAAGAACAGGATTCTTGCAATAGCGGCATCCTGCATATCTTCCGTATCTCCAAATGCAGTACGGTTCACATGAACGTGCAGTCCGCATGTGTGTGCCTGATGAGAATAGTATCCCATGGCGCGTGCTTTATCCAGTACCTCCGCCCACGGCATTTCATGGATGTGATAGTTCAATGTCATAGGATGTGTGACGATCTCGAAACCGTCATTCAGCGAGCCGTCATGTTTGCAGTAGATGTTGTTTGCATTCTCATTGCAGATATCCAGAATCTTTGCCGCATAGGAATCGCATTCACCGGCTTCGTCAATTTCCAGTTCCACCCCGAAGAAGCGATTCCCATCTCCATGGAAAATCGGATCAGGCTTGTAGTAATATCCGTGAATATCCTCGCCGGATTCATCATCGTTGCATCCGATACAGTCCTCACAGTACGGTACGTCCGATGAATCGTGGCGATAGCAGGCATCGTCACGGAAGATCCGATCACCGCAGCGGGTACAGCAGACGGTGAGATCGTCTAGGCAGTCGAAACAGTAGGCATTACCAGCGAAATAGTGGACATTGGATTCATTCAATGGTGTGCCGCATTCGGCACAGATAAGGTCAGACATAAAATTTCCTCCGTAAATAAAAATAGCCTCAGAATTACTCTGAGGTGGTGGGATCATAGGGGATTGTGTGAAGTTTGCCGTTGATCTTCATGAATGTTTCGGGATTATGGAACAGTTTCTCATACTTTTCCAGCATATCGTCCGGGATAGATTCAAAATCGTCGATTCCAAGTCCGATGATGAAAAACGTACCGGCGATGATGTCATAGATTCTGCCGGAGTCATCCCTCAGGGCACGGTTCAGTGGTTGACCGAACAGTTTGCCGTGCTCGTTACAGACTACACCAACGGGATCGTCGAAGGGGTACAGAACTTCGATATCTCCTCCGACGATGCTTTGCAGGGAGTCGAGTGTGTGCGGGATTTCTGCCGGATACGGTGTTTCGCCCGGTGGGATTATGAGGATACTGATATTTGCCATGGTGATTCTCCTGTATAAATAAAGATAGCCGCGGAACTTTCGCTCCGCGGCTTCATAGGGATAATATGTAGTTGAAATTAGGAGGATTATCGGTTTATCCTCCGCTTCTTCGACCGCGTCATTGCCGAGTTGGAGAATGAAACCGGACGTTTTGCGCCAGTGATGCTCGCAGCGATGAAGAATCTGCGCCACAATCCGCCCTCGACCACCTACGAAGCGCTGCTCATGGGCTGGCTCTTCTGGTGCATTGAGGAAAAACATCGACTGCATGCGCGCCCGCCGAAAGGTAGGCATCGACAGCGATGAGGTGGTTGATGTTGTCAACATGAAGCTGCCGCTGGAGATGTTCGGCTCGTTCGGCGCGGCAGACGGTGTCTATCCGGCGTATCACATGAACAAGCTCCACTGGATTTCGGTTGTGCTGTCTGATGCGGCGGATGATTTGGTGAAGTTTCTTGTGAATGCGAGTTATGAGGCGACGCGGGATACCATGGGCAAAACGCTGTCAAACTCCATGGTGCGCTCGGTGCATATGCTCCTGCATGAAGCGATGGACAGTGCGGTGCGGGAAGGACTGGTGCCGTG
>SVTS01000128.1 GCA_015063645.1 Oscillospiraceae bacterium
CGCCGCGGTCTTCTGAAGATGGTCGGTCACCGCCGCAACCTTCTGAACTACCTGGCTAAGAACGACATCGAGCGTTACCGCGCGATCATCGAGAAGCTGGAAATCAGAAAGTAATTCCCCGCGGATTGCCGATCCCCGCCGCATCTGCGGCAATCGACCACGGGACAATACAGGCTGCGGCAGCGGCTGCTTTTCGGCAGCCGCTCGCAGCCTGTTTCTCCGTAGTCATCCGTCGTTACATTTCAGCCGTGCCGGGTTTATCGAGCGGCTTAGCTATTACATATGCGCCCTCCGGGCGTGTATGTAAGCGCTAAACCTCCCGATCCGCCGGCTGAGTGTGCACTGCCGTGCCATGCGAGAGCGCGGACAGGTGAATTTCACTCGCAAGTATACTATGGAAGGATTGGAAAAGAAACATGTTCGAGAATTACAGAACTTTCTCCTATGAGTATGCCGGTCGTCCTCTGATCGTGGAAACCGGTAAGATGGCAGGTCTTGCCAACGGCTCCTGCCTTATCCGCTACGGCAACACCGCCGTACTCTGCTGCGCAACCGCTTCCGAGCGTCCCCGTGACGGCATCGATTTCCTGCCGCTGTCCGTGGATTTTGAAGAGCGTCTGTATGCTGTAGGCCGTATCCCCGGCAGCTACAACCGCCGTGAAGGCCGTCCCTCTGAAAAGGCGATTCTGACCTCCCGTGTCATCGACCGCCCCATCCGCCCGCTCTTCCCCAAAGATCTGCGCAACGATGTAAACCTTGCTCTGACCGTTCTGGCTGTGGATCATGACTGCTCCCCCGAAATCGCTGCCATGATCGGCGCATCCATCGCTCTCTCCATCTCCGATATTCCGTGGAACGGTCCTATCGGCGGCATGTTCGTCGGCATGACTGAAGAAGAAGGCATCATCATGAACCCCACCGCCGCTCAGCGTGAGAAGAGCGTGCTGGAGTTGACTGTTGCCGCTTCCGAGAAGAAGGTTGTCATGATCGAAGCCGGCGCAAAGGAAGTATCCGACGAGGATATGTTCACCGCCATCATGGCTGCTCACGAGGAGATCAAGAAGCTGCTCGTATTCATCAATGAGATCATCGCTGCTGTAGGCAAGCCGAAGTTTGATTATCCTTCCTGCGAAGTAGATGCTGAACTCTACGAGAAGGTCAAGGAATACTGCATCGACGCTGTCCGCATCGCTCTGGACACCGATGACAAGAACGTACGCGACGAGCGTATGGCTGTCATCACCGAGAACGTTTACAACGAATTCGACGAAGGCGATCCCGACACGCACGTTGTTCTCGATGAGATCCTCTACAAGATTCAGAAGTTCGTTGTACGCCGCTGGCTGTTGGATGACGGCAAACGTGTAGACGGCCGCCGTCTCGACCAGATCCGTCCTCTCGCGGCTGAGGTTGGTCTGTTCAACCGCGTACACGGTTCCGGTATGTTCACCCGCGGTCAGACGCAGGTTATGACGCTGGCTACTCTCGGTCCGGTATCCGATGCTCAGCTTCTGGACGGCATCACCGAGGACACCGAAAAGCGTTATATGCACCACTACAACATGCCCGGTTACTCCACCGGCGAGGCAAAGGCTTCCCGCAGCCCGGGACGCCGTGAGATCGGTCATGGTGCGCTGGCTGAGCGTTCCCTGCTCCCCGTTCTCCCCGCGCTGGAAGAGTTCCCCTATACCATCCGTCTTGTTTCCGAAGTAATCAGCTCCAACGGTTCCACCTCCCAGGCTTCCGTCTGCGGTTCCACTCTGGCTCTTATGGACGCCGGTGTGCCGATCACCGCTCCCGTTGCCGGTATCTCCTGCGGTCTGATCACCGAGGGTGAGAGATGGATGACCATGATCGACATTCAGGGTCTGGAAGACTTCTACGGCGACATGGACTTCAAGGTTGCCGGTACCCACAAGGGTATCACCTCCATCCAGATGGACCTGAAGATCGACGGTCTGACTCCCGAAATCATCAAGGAAGCGCTGGCTGTTACCCACAAGGGTCGTGACTACATCATCGACGAGGTTATCCTGAAGGCTATCCCCGCTCCGCGTGAGCAGGTTTCCGAGTGGGCACCCAAGATGATCACCATGAAGATCGCAGTTGAGAAGATCGGTGAGGTCATCGGTCCCAAGGGCAAGACCATCCAGAAGATCGTTGCCGATACCGGCGCGAAGATCGACGTTGAGGACGACGGCAGCATCTTCATCTCCGGCGTCAGCCAGAAGGGTATCGAAGCTGCCCGCGACATCATCGCCGGCATCGTATTCGAGCCTGAGGTTGGTGCGATCTACACCGGCCGCGTTACCCGCATCATCCCGATCGGTGCATTTGTTGAGTTTGCTCCCGGCAAGGAAGGCATGGTTCACATCTCCAAGCTGGACAAGGCCCGCACCGAGAAGGTTGAGGATGTCTGCAACGTAGGCGATGAGCTGCGCGTTAAGTATCTCGGCACCGACGAGAAGGGTCGTATGAACCTCTCCCGCCGTGATGCTATGTAATTGAATAAATTTTATACGGGGAAACCTTTTCAAAAAGGTTTCCCCGTACCCTTTCGAAAATCTTTCCCGAATTTAATTCTTAAATTCCGCAGAATCCTCTTTACACGGAGGGATATTTACGCTACAATATTATTACTTATCACATACAAAGCGAGTCCTGTTATGAATCAGCCAAACCGTCCGTCATCTCAGCGTCCGCCGTCACGCCCCAGAGAAGTGACGCAGTACCCAAGTGTCTCCTACCGCCGCCGGAAGGCACCTGCCATTGCCGGTGCACTGATCTATGCGGTACTCTTTCTGCTTGTAATACTTATCTGTCTGATGGTGATCGTCCAGAGCCGCCGCGAACAGCGGGAAGAGGAAGAAGCCACAGACACACGCTATGTATCCAGCACCACAGTCCTGCCGCCTGACAGCGGAACCGGGAATGCCGCCATCGATTCTTCCGCACCGGATCAGCCATCCGAAACAGTCGCACCTCCTGTGAATGAAGATCCCGATTTCATCGGACCTCCGTCCGCGATTCGCAAAGCGCCGCGGGTGGATATCTCTGTTGCCAACACGCAGATTTCCGCAGGAAATCTGATTCTGATCAACTATGAGCATCCGTATGTTTTCCCGGAATCTCAGCCGCAGACACTGCTGTACGGCAACAAGTCGCCGGCATACATGCTCAGCCGGGCGGATATTTCCCTGAACAAGGAGCTGTTCCCTGTTTTTGACGGATTCCTCTCCGATTTCGCATCCGCGACGGGATGCAAGGAAGTTCTTGTCACCAGCGGATACCGCACATTCGACTTTCAGAAAAATCTGTACGAATCCCGGGTAAAATCCCAGGGAGAAGAGATGGCAAAGCTGTATGTGGCGCAGCCCGGATACAGTGAGCATCACGCCGGTCTTGCCATCGACATGGTGATTTTCGCCGGCGGTCAGCAGTATTATTTCCCCGATTATGAAGAGGCGGCGTGGATCGTGCAGAACGCGCCGCGCTACGGCTTCATCCTCCGCTACACAGAAAGTAATCAGGTGATCACCCACTGCGCACCGGAGCCATGGCATTACCGATATGTGGGCGCACCCCACGCCGAATTGATCACGGCGATGAACATCAGCTTTGAGGAATATCACGATTATCTGCGCACTTTCACCTGGGACGGCACTCGTCTGCTTATTGCAGAGGACGGAACCGTCTCCGAAACGGACGGACTGGATCTGCCGGACAGCGGATACATGGTGTATCATGTGCCCGCGCTGGAAGGAGAATCCACTGCCGTACCTGTTCCGCCGGACAGCAAATATGAGATATCAGGCGACAACCGGAACGGATTTATCGTGACAGTACAACTGCATACCTGAAATGAAGCGGGATCTTCACATCCCGCTTCATTTTAATTTTCTCAACATTCAATCAATTTTTTATACGTCTTCAAAAAACCATCACATTAGCCGGGTATAATAATACACGTAAGAGATACAGAAACCCACTGATGTGAAAAGGAGAACAAGTATGTATAATAACGAAAATGAAAACAGCAACCTGAACAACAATCCAAGTGACAATACGAATACATCTGACATAAATCAGACGTCCGCTGAAAACACCGCTCCGGCACAGAATCCTGCTTCTCAGACTCCGCCGGAAACGCCCGCACAGCCCGAAAACAGACAGCCCTCTGAACCCGAAGTCGGCTATTCACGCCAACCGCAGAGCGAGTACCCGCAGCAACCGCAAAGCGAGTATCCCCGTCAGCCGCAGAACGAATACCCGCAGCAGCCGCAAAACGAGTATCCCCGTCAGCCGCAGAATCCGAATCCCTATGTTTCCAATCAGTACCGTGCTCCGGCGGAGCACGTGTATTCCTCCTATAATCAGGCACCGATGCCTGAGCAGCCGAAGAAAAAGAAAAAAGCTAAAAAGACCGGCATCTCCGCCGGTGCTGTCGCGGTTCTTTGCGTCTGTTCTCTGCTGCTTTCCTGTGCTTCCGGATTTTTCGGTGCCTATCTTGCCACCGGCATGACGGGGCAGGCTCCCGCGCAGGGTGAAACACCAAACAATCCCATTCAGAACGCCGAAGCTCCCAGCGTGATTTACCAGGCAGCGCCCTCGCCCGCTGAGGGCATGTCCGCAGCAGGAGGATCTTCCACTTATTACAATGTTGCATCCGCTGTCAAGAATTCCGTTGTCGAAATCACCACAGAATTCCAGGTGAACTCTTATTTCCAGTATGTCACCTCCGGCGCAGGTTCCGGCGTTATCATCACTACCGACGGTTATATCATCACCAACAACCACGTCATCTCCAATTCCTCCTCAAAAACCGGTTATGCGGACACCATCACCGTCCGTCTGACCACCGGCGAGGAATACAAGGCTGAACTGATCGGTGCGGATTCCGATTCCGACATCGCCATCATCAAGATCAAAGCCCCCGCGGCTCTTCCCTGCGCCGTTATGGGCAACAGCGATGAGCTGGGCGTCGGCGAGGAAGTTATCGCCGTAGGCAACCCGCTGGGTGAGCTTGGCGGCACCGTTACCAACGGCATCATCAGCGCACTGAACCGCGAGATTAACGTAGACGGCACAACGATGAACCTGCTCCAGACGAATACCGCCATCAACCCCGGCAACTCGGGCGGCGGTCTGTTCAACATGGACGGCGAGCTGATCGGCATTGTCAATGCGAAATCCTCCGGTTCCGACATTGAAGGACTGGGATTTGCCATTCCGATCAACGAAGCGGTTCACGTTGCAGATGAGTTGATGACCAAGGGTTACGTCAGCGGCAGACCGTATCTGGGTGTGGAATTCTTCAACGCCACCAGCATGACGCAGGCGCTGTATTACGGCCTGCCCAGTCTGGGTGTATATGTCTCCCGCATGGAGGAAGGCCTGAACGATCAGGTATTCAAGGTTGCAGACCGCGTAATCGCCGTGGACGGACAGGAAATCGGTGACATCACCGATATCAGCACCATCGTGAAATCCCACAAGCCCGGCGATACCATCACATTCAGCGTATACCGCAGCGGCAAGCTCATCGAAGTCAAGGCAACCTGCTACGAATACGTTCCCGAAAAAGGACAGCTGATCGAAGCGGAAGGCTCCAAGCAGTAATATAACCAAAGGAGGTGTTGCATTTAACAAATGCAACACCTCCGCGAGTTTTCCTTGACCGTTTACACGGTCATTTTTGCCCGTTCACGGGCAAAAACCGGAAACGCTCGCCACAAATTCCTACGGAATTTCCC
>SVTS01000016.1 GCA_015063645.1 Oscillospiraceae bacterium
TGCTTTACCGCACCGGTACAAATGGCAGAGACAGTAGGCGGACGGATTCCGGTACGTTCCGCTAACTCCTTCTGCGTCATCTCTCTTTTGGCAAGCATAACTTTTACGGTAAATTTTATCATAAAATCAGCTCCTTTCCACTCTGTATTATACCACGGATTTCGTTATAAATCAATACGCAAATCGAAAAAATATTTCTATTTTCGTAAATAAATTACGAAAAACGTATTGACAAACTACGAATTTCGCGGTATAATAATATCATCAAAGGGAACACAACCCAAACAAAAAAGGAGCACAACACCATGTCCAAATCCGAACTGCTTGCGAAAATCGAGTTGCTGAACGAATACGAGGCGATGCTGGAAGAACTCCGTATCGAAACCGAGGCCATCCGGGACGAAATCAAAACAGAGATGACAGCGCAGAACACCGAGGAAATGACCGTGGGCAAATACATCGTCCGCTGGACTTCAATTCTCTCGAACCGCTTCGATTCCACCGCTTTCAAGAAAGTCATGCCGGAGATCTACAAAGCCTACACCAAGCAAATCTCCAGCCGCCGATTCACCATCAGCGCATAAAGAAAGCCCCTTGCCTATCCGCCGACCAAAGCAAAAGGCAAAGAGCCTGACCGCCACCGAGCGGGAGCGGACAACAATATTATAAACTGTCCGCTCCCGAATGTCAATTGATAAGGGAGAAAAACGATGAAAGAACTCACCACCTACAACCGAGCCGCCGGGTATCTCAATCACATCTTCGACTTGCTGAACGAGAGATTTTTTGAAAGTGCACTTTCAAGACCGATTATCACCATTCAATCCACGCCAAGAGCCTACGGACATTATACGCTATACGATGCATGGAGTGTAGACGGAGCAAAAGGTTTCCGCGAAATCAACATAGGAGCCGGAACACTGTCCCGACCGATTGAGGAAGTCACGGCGACCTTGCTTCATGAGATGGTGCATTATCACAACGACGCACACGGCATAAAGGACTGCAGCCGGGGCAATACCTACCACAACAAAAACTTCCGGCTTCTGGCTGAAAAATGCGGCCTCTGCATCGAACATCACCCCACCTATGGCTGGTCCATCACCAAGCCCGGCGATGAGCTGCTGACCTTCTGTATAGACAATGACCTACGCGATATCCGCCTGAACCGCACAGATGAATTTTCCATTCGGATTCCCGGTGCTTCCGCTTTTGGAGGGAATAACCGCAAATCTTCCAGCCGGAAATATATCTGCCCTCTCTGCGGAATGAGCATCCGGGCAACAAGAGACGTGCGGATTCTCTGTATGGACTGCGATACGCAGATGAGGTGCGGGGCATGACATACGGCTACGCACGGTGCTCCACGAGCGAAACAAGGCAGGATATCAACCGCCAAGTGCGGGAGCTGAAATCCGCAGGCGCGGAGGAAATCTTTCTGGAATACGAACACGGCGACAGCAAAATCAAATCCCAGCAGACCGCTATGCTGAACGCCGCACAGCCGGGGGACACCGTCATCACGCTGGAAGTCCCCCGCCTTGCCAGAAGCACACAACAATTATGCGAGATTATTGATGTGATACGGGAAAAGCGTCTGCGGCTGGTGATTGTTGGCAGTATTACGCTGGACTGCCGCACAGGACAGACAGACCCGATGAGTGAGGCGTTTCTCCAGATGGCGGGGGTATTCAGTCAGCTGGAACTCGCAATGATACGGGCACGGGTGCGATCTGGGATGGAGAATGCCCGGGCGAAAGGCGCGGCGATTGGGCGACCGAGGAGCACGGCAGAGGATATTCCTGCGGTGTTTCTGCGGCATTATGCGGCGTATAAGGAGGGACGGATGAATGTGAGTGAGCTGGCGAGGATAACCCAGCTTTCACGGGGGACGGTGTATAAGTATTTGCGGCTGTTGGGGTAGAGATATAGGGAGTGCTTTTTGTGGCACTCCCTGTTTCTTATTTCAGTTTCGCTAAAGTGCCATCTCATTTCTGCTTTCTTGTATACGTCACAGCCGTATGATATAATATATACAGAACAATACGGAGGTACGCACATATGAGCATTGGGGAGAAGATCCGGCTTCTGCGGATGGAGAAGAATCTTACACAGGAACAGCTTGCCGCAGCTTTTGATATTTCCGTATCGGCGGTTTCCCAATGGGAATCGGGCAGAACTACGCCGGATATTTCCATGGTAGTGCCGCTGGCGGATTTTTTCGGGGTTTCGCTGGATGAGTTGTTCGGGTATCGCTCCGAAAAGCAGACCGAGGAAGTGAACGAATACGGCAGGCGTGCCATTGCCTGTATAGAGAAGCGGGATTTTGAGAGCGGTATTCTGCTCTGGCGGGAAGCATTGCGGAAATACCCCGGTAATTTTACCTGCTGTTACTGCCTTGCGAGTATGCTTCTCTATTCCATTGATCCAGCAAAATCCGCGGAAGAAAACAACAAAAGGGCACAGGAAATCATTGCGCTGTGTGAAAAACTCCTGCGGGACTGCCCGGATATCCGTACAAAAGAGAATGCTGTAAAAACGTTGGTTAGTGTATATTCCCACCCGCTCCTTGCAATTGCCGATGAGGAAAAGGCGGTAGAGTATGCCCACATGGCCGTATCTTCCTCGAGTCTTCTGGAGCACGCATATTTTACGGAAGAAAACAGACCGAAAGCGATCCGACAGAGACAGCAGAATATTCTGCATCAGATCGGGCATATCACCCGCAGTCTGCGTCTGATTACCTTGAAAGAATCCCCCGAGGAGCAAATCCGTGCCTGCCGTGCCGGGCTTACAATGTGGGAAACACTGATTGATGACGGTAATTATCTGGCATATCATCGGGATATCGCCGATCTCTGGTGGAATATTGCCTGTGCCAACGCCTCCATGCAGAAGCGTGAAGAGACACTGGACGCACTTCGGAAGGTGTTCCGGCATCTCCGTCTCTATGATGCACTTCCTGCAGGGGATCATTGTTTTAGTTGTTCATTTCTCCGAGAGGCGAAAGTGCACGTACCGGATTTTTCCAGCCGGAATCTGATGCAGCTATACACAAATCGCTTGCGCTATACAGTGTTTGATTTTCTGCGGGACGATGCGGCGTTTTCCGGTATTGCTGCCTCATCGGAAAGTGAGGGAGACATTCAATGACTGAAACAATGCAGAAACTGGCACAAAAGCTGGAAGCCAGCATTTCTTCCGTTATTCTCGGCAAGGAACAGCAGATTCGACTGATCATCACATCATTTTTCAGCGGGGGACATGTGCTTCTGGACGATATCCCCGGCACGGGGAAAACCACGCTGGCACGCGCCCTCGCCGCATCCGTGGACGGAAAATTGGGAAGAATCCAGTTCACACCGGATCTGCTTCCGGCAGATGTGACGGGGATTCAGTATTATGACATGAACAGCGGGAAATTCATTCTGAAAAAAGGGCCGGTCTTCACCAACATCGTTCTGGCGGATGAGATCAACCGGGCAACTCCCCGTACACAGTCCGCCATGCTGGAATGTATGGGAGAAGCTCAGGTTACGCTGGACGGGACAACTTATCCCCTTCCACAGCCTTTTTTCGTGATTGCCACACAGAATCCCGTGGAGTTTGAGGGGACATTTCCGCTTCCGGAAGCGCAGACAGACCGTTTCTTTATGCGTCTTTCCCTGGGTTATCCCGAACGGGAAGCCGAGATTTCCATGATGGAGCGATACAAAGCGGATGCGGACGTACCGCTTTCCTCTGTTCGTCCCGTCTGCAGCTGCGAGGATATACTTGCCGTCCGGAATGCGGTTCAGCAGATCACGGTAAGCCGCAAAATCCGGGAATATATCGCCGATATCGTACAGGCAACCCGGGAGGATACACGCCTCACATTGGGGGTCAGTCCCCGGGGAACGCTGGCTCTCATGCGCGGAGCACAGGCGTATGCCGGCATACAGGGACGGGATTTCGTTCTGCCGGATGATGTAAAAGCGGTTGCTGTGCCGATTCTTGCTCACCGCATCATTACCGGGGTACAGAACCGTCTTCGCCTGTCCTCCAGCGGTGAGGAAATTATCTCTTCCATTCTGGAAAAACTGCCCTCTCCGGTGGACTGATATGGATACTATGCAGATTCGCGGAATCCTGTTTGCCGCGGCAGCACTGTTCTCTCTTGCTATGGCTGTCTGGCCTCATCCCGGTAAACTGCGCTATATAGTCTGGGAAGGAAGTGCTATTCTCTGCGCGTCATTCGCAGTGATTTTCTTTGTACGGAGCGGTCAGCCTCCCACATCACAGGATATTCTGTGGCTGATCTCTTTTGGCACGGCAGTACTTATCGGATATCCGTATCTGCACCGGGTACTCTTTCAAAGTGCTGCCGATGCCCTCACCTGCCAAATCACCCTCCATACAGAGGAAGTCTATGAGGGAGATTCGTTTACATTTACGGCACTTCTGACAAACACATCCCGCATCCCGTTTCACTGTATTCGCATCACTGTTTCCTTACCGGAGGGAATTCTATTTGATGATGAGGAAAAGCAAACTTATACTTTTTTCAGCGAGATCTTTTCCATGCCCGGCGGATCACAGAAGGAAATCCGTCTCCGAATGCGAGCAGGACGGCGCGGTCTGTATACGCTGAACGATATCACGGTTCTGTACCGGGATCTTCTTGGTTTCGGTACCCGCACGATACGTTTTTCGCCGGAAATCTCCCGGAAAAATACAGTCACAGTTTATCCGATGCCTCTGCGGCTGGAAGAGCATTTCCGAACCCGCCGTCATTCTCCCGGCAGTGTGCCAGTATCTGCAAGTTCCGTCACGGATCCGCTTTTGTTTTCCGGCATCCGTCCGTATAACGGCGACTCCCTCTCCCGCATCAACTGGAAACAGAGCGCTGTCCACGGAGAACTGCTGGTCAATACCGAAACAGCCAGCGAAAAGCTGGATCTGACCCTTGTGCTCAATCTGCAGTCCCGTTCCGTACAGCGGGCGGATCGGGATCTTTCCAGCAGAGAACTGTCGGAGATGGCTGTCGCAGTTGCCGCGGCAGTGGTGGATCTGGCATCCGGGGATAATACACCGCTGCGGATCATCACAAACGGAGAAACGGACTTTGCTGTAGAGGAAATCTATCCCTGTACGGAAACGGAACGGCTGCTCATTTCCGCCCAAAGCAGAAGTAGAGGGGAATACTTCGCCTTGCTTCGGTTTCTTGCCCGTATGAAAATGCATCTGACGAGCAGTGCCGCCGGTATGTTTGATACGCTCTCCGGGGATCCTTCTCTGTTTCGGGGAGGAAGTGTTGTGGTGGTGTCGCCGTATTTCAATGCTGTACTCCGGGATTTTTATAATGCACTGCACCACAGGGGGATCCGCTGTGTGTTTTACATTACTACACTGTACAACGATTTCAGTGATATTCCCGAGGATATTCCCATCTATTTCCGAACACACCGAGGTGACAGCGTATGACTGTAGTCGGAATCTGTCTTCTGGCCGTTTTGGCTGGAACCGTATTCGGCGGATGCTGTATTCTTATGTCGATGAGTATCCGCACGTCGCTGGATGTTCCTCATACAAAAACGGACAAGCAGGAACAGCTTCGCATCCGTATGAGCGGACTTCTGACGCTGATTCCATTTTTCAGTATAATCGGCGGACTGTCTGTAGTGATTTTCCTGATTCTGAACGGACTCCGGGTACTTTTTCGCGCCGTACTTTTCTTTGCGGTGAAAGAGGAAGGGGAGCGGTTTGTTCTGACGGTTCTTGGCAGCGGCCGTACAAAAGCAGGAAGTATTATTTCGCTGTTGTTTCTTTTCCTGCTGTTTCTTTCGGTGCTTATGTTTTTCCTTCTTGCCAATACTCTGCGCCGATGGTCATTTTTCCAGACGCTGCAGGAGTATCTGTGGCGGATTTTTCTGCGCATCCGTACATTTTTGGAATCTTTTTTACGGTATCGTAAAAAGAAGGATCCTCCCCGCCACCGCTATGGCCGCCCCGATAACCGGCGAAAAACACAGAATGCGTGGATTGTTCCCTATACTCCGCCCGACAATGCGGCAGATTCTTATGAAAACTTTCTGCGTCAACTCTCCCGCATTCCCGATGCCGATACACAAATCGGCTATGCCTATCGGACAATCTGTCGCCTGTATAAACGGAATGGTGTTGCGCTGAAGCTGTCCGATACACCACATGAGATCGTCCGCGCCGTGCGGCGATCCGGAAAATTCCGTGAGGAGGAAGCAGATGTTATCCGTGATGCGGTGGAATCAGTGAAATTTCGCGAAACGGTTCTTACAGAGAAGCAGAAGAAAGACATTTTGAATACGCTGTGTATTGCTGTGCAGAGGTATATGGGGTAATTGTACGGTGTGTTTTTTTGATAATCATTTTTGAGTGAATTATCGCGGTGCTGTATAGCATTCCCGCCGCATCTGTGCTACAATATATACATCACCAAAAGGAGGCTCACCATGCCCTCTCCCATCAAAAACAGCGACCAAGGCGGCAGACGCGAAGGCCAGAAGTACAAGTCCCTTCTGGTCTGGCAGTACCTCCTGCGGAATTCGGACGAGAATCACGCTGTGAAAAGCGAGGATATCCGGAAATTTCTCAACCGTCACGGCATCTCCGCCGACCGTCACTCCGTTGTGCGCGATATACAGGCGATACAGGATCTGTTCGAAAGAAGTATGAACGTCGATTCCGTTGGTGAAATTGATGAGGACGATGTGGATGACTATGACGCTGCAGAAGAGTTCCGGTATGAGGTTGTATACGATGCCGCCGCGCACGGCTATAAAATAATCTCCCGTCCCTATGACTTTGATGATCTGCGTCTGCTGGCGGAATGTATCAACGCCACCCGCTTTCTCACGGAAAGTCAGGCAAACCGCCTGAAATTGCTGATTGGTGAGTTTTGCAGCAAGTATCAGGAGGAAGAACTGGATAATGAAGTCTATCTGGTTGGGCGAGTGAAATCCTCCAATAAATACCTTTTCCGATCTATGGAAAAAATAAATGAAGCTGTCCGCACAAAAAAGCAGATCAGCTTCAAGTATCTGAAACACACCCTGCAATCCGGCTCCGAACAGGTGGAACGGAAGCACGGCGGCGTGTATATAGTCAGTCCGCATCAGTTGATTATCAACGAGGGAAACTATTATCTTCTCTCCTATGACAGCAAGCGGGACGCAATGCGTACCTATCGCCTTGACCGCATGAAAGAAGTGAAGATTCTGGATGTACCAAGCGAAGGACGGGATAAATTTGCCGAAATCGATATGCATACATATACCCAGCGCGTTTTCTCCATGTTCGGCGGTGAACAGAAACGTGTGCGGATTCGCTTCACAAACGATATGCTGGATACAGTGATTGACCGATTCGGCACCAAAAGCGGTGCAACATATCTTGCGGATGGAAAATCTCATTTCATTGTTTCCGCTGACGTTGAGATCAGCAATCCGTTCTACTCATGGATCTGCGGATTCCGAAAGAAAGCAACCATCATCAGCCCTCCGGAAGCGGTGGAAGGAATGAAACAGTTTCTCGCAGATATTGCGGCGAGATATGAAAGTGAAGTAAAGTAATCATTTTTGAAGTGAAGTTTTCAAAAGTTGATACCGTAGATTGATTTGCATGGAACAGCAAGTTTTTAACATAATCTTACACAGATTTATGCTGGCTAGAATTGCTTTGTTCACGTAAAAATGGTATAATACGAGTAAGAAATTCTTGCGCAACGATTACTGATATCTGTAACATTCGTTTACATAGATGGACAAGCAACTGCCAGATCTATTTGCCAGAATACCAATTAAATTGGAATAATTATTTGTAGCCTATAGTTTAAATACAATCCAGGGGGGGATTGAGATATGACCACGAATACAACAAATTGTCCTTGTTGTAATGCAGAGAACGCACAAGTTACAAGAGAAAGCATTCATAAATCATTTGTTGAATGTTCTGTTTGCGGGAGATTTCAATATCATGATTTTTATTTCAACGAAAAATCGTGTAAAGATGAATATGCAGCATATTTTTATTATGCTAATAATGAATATCACAATGAGAATTCAAGCTTCTCATATTTTTTTATCGGAGATAGAGAAGAATATCAAAAAGAATATGCCTTATCTCCAGAATGTCATTATATCACAGAAGATGAAGTAAGGGCTTTTTACCCTAAAAAATTTACAGAGAAGCTCAACAAGATTCTATGTGAAATTGCACGAAGAACTTCATATCTCGGTGAAGTAATATCTTTTCCCACAGAACAATTAATTAGTGCGTGTTTTATAAAAAGGTATGATGGAGCAAATAGATTATTAGCTTCTCGGGAGATAGACTACCAACTTAAAAAAACATTGAGATATTTGAATGATAATAATTATATTAAACTCGAATATACTTCACAACAAGTCAATATTATGTTGGAACCTGAAGGCTGGAAGCGTGTAGATGAGATCCAGCAATACCAAGAAATAAGTTCAAAGAATGTTTTTGTCGCTATGTCTTTTGCTCCTGAAATGTACGAAACCCGTGAAACCATCAAAAAAGCTATTACTGAAAACGGTTTAGTACCTCGAATCATGGATGAAATTGAACATAACCATCAGATAGTCCCTGAAATGTTATATGAGATACGAAATTCACGGTTTGTTATTGCTGAATTAACAGGGCACAACAATGGAGCATACTTTGAAGCCGGTTATGCATTGGGAGTTGGAAAAGAGGTAATACAAGTCTGTAACAAGATAAAATTTGGTGAAGACGGTCATTTTGATGTGAAGCAAATCAATACTGTTATGTGGGAGAATCAAGAAGACCTCTATTCTCGACTCTGTGCGCGTATTCAAGCTACTATTGGTTAAAGGATAAGATAGAATAATGTTAGCCTTTCTCAGAACTGGTCACCTGCAACAATGGAATTGTAGTTATTTCAAGACGATTCCAAATTATTGTAACACCCAAAAGTAAAGGGAACGCGGTTCCTGCAGGTATTAGTTCATCGTTTCTTTACAGGTGCCGCACAATGTCAACATCATCAATCTTTCAAAAGTTGCGAAGAGGATGGAAACAGTTCATTTTGAAGTGAAGTTTTCAAAAGTTGATACGGTGGATTGATTTGCATGGAACAGCATAGATTTGCACCAGCTTATTGCGTTTTGCATCGATTTATGTTATAATAAATCAGTCAAAATCAAGCGTACATGAAGCGGAAAAGTAAACCGTGTACGCGTTACCGGACAGGCGAAAACTCCAGTGTTTTCAAGGGTTTTCGGCTATTGGTACAGTGTCCTTTCAGCCTCCGATTTTCGGAGGCAAATGGCATTCAAGAGGTCACCGGTTCGATCCCGGTTATCTCCACCAAAGAGACCTGAAATCAAACGATTTCAGGTCTCTTTATATATAGGGCAATGTAGAAAAGAAACATGTTATTCTCTGACTATTTTAATTATAACTGTTTTTCAAACCTCACCCTGAGGGCGGCGGACTTTCCTCTGCTCATGCACATGGATGACATCCTCGCCGGCAGAAGAGCGGTGGATATTCCACAGGAAATGTTTATGTTTGAAGCATAAGAGAGACACCGGGGGAGCTTTTTGGAAAAAGCCCCGTACCCCTCAAAAACTTTTATACATATTCAAAAATCAAGTACAGCGGAAATTTTCCAAATAAATTCCGCTGTACTTCTTATAAATTCCTGTGAAATTGTGCAGGGGATCGGAACATCGGGAATCAGTTCAGACGGAATTCTTCCGCAATATTCAGATAGGCACAACCGGATATGCGAACATCGCAGGCGGTATGCACATCGACACCAACCTCAGAATTCTTGAAAACGCAGTCATGGATGCGGATGTTGTGATTGACCGGTGTCGTGAATCCACGGGAGTTGATACCGATACATCCCACGGTTTTATACCGTGCCAGAAAGCCGCAGTTATCAAAAATACAGTCGCGGATAACTGCGTCCTCACAGTGTCCGCCCTCAAAATGATACGTAAATTCATCTCCCAGCATAATGCCTGCGTTCATCATGTTGGTATATGTACAGTTTTCGATACGGACACAGGGAGTCCGCAGAAGGTGTCCCGCTCCCGCCACGTTGCGGAAATGTGAGTCGCGGCAGTGGTATACTGTCGGTGAAAAATAGAGTGCCAGCACTGTGGTAGGCGCGGCAGCATCTACGTCTTTCGGCAGAGCGTCAAAAGTCATACGGTATGTCTGTACCGTGAGTTTTTCTTCGGACAGCGTGGAGAGATGCTCCGCCTTGAGGAGCGTTGCCTGACCGATGTTTTTTTCATTGCGGAAGAATGCAAAGCCGCCATCCTCCGTACCGGTACGGAATTCTGTGCGGGAATTGCGCGCTTCTACGATCAGTTCCGTATCGGACAGACACTCACGGACAAACATGTAGTTGTTGTGAACATTCTGACCGTCCATGCGCACGCCCTCGACGCAGAGACGGGAGACTTCCACATTTCCGCTGCATTTATGCAGTTTCCATGCGTCGCGCGGTGCGGTGAAGTACATGCCTTCCCTCTCCGGTTTGAAAACAACGCGGTCGGCGGTGAGATTGTGTACGTCAAATGCGATCATGGCAAAGCCGTTGGCGTTGACAGTGCGCAGATTTTTGAGTGTCAGATCGGAGGATTTGCCGAAATAACACTGAAAATCCGTCCGAGCTCCCTGATGCCACGTCAGGATATCGTCCTTTTCCACAGCACCAATGAGTTTTTCGGATTCCACCTCAAGAAGATGATCTCCGATAAGACGGAAGTTTACACCAAGACCGGCACCGTAGGACAGACTTGCGCCGTTCAATGTTGTACCGTCGGGCGTGAAGCGGTTCATGCAGTAGGTTCCCATGTTGTCGTGACAGACATTTCCGTCAAAGACGCGTACACGGATACGACCGTTGTCAGCCTCTTCTACCCGACCTGCCGAGCCGAATTCGGGTGCGCGGGTGAATTTGAGATTCATCACCGTGATGTTTTCGCAGTATTCACACCAGAGAACAGACGGCTGAAGCGAGTGAAGTTCCAGCGTGTTGGTACCGACAAGGAGTGTAGCAGGTTCGCCATTCTCATCAACGGCACCGCGCACAGTAAAGTTTTTGAAGCCGACAATGGGGATGAGCACCTCCTTGGTCGGCTGCAGAATCCCCCCGGCATCATGGGCGGTCTGGTCAGTCTCATAGGTGATAGGGGTTTTCAGATTGTATACACCGGATTCGAAACGGATTTCGTCAGCATTCTGTACCCTGGCTTCTTCAAAGGCACGGCGGATACCTTAGGACGCATCATCACAGGGGAGGGAAACATAATCGCGAATCTCAATAATTTTCATAAACGGTTCATTCCTTTATTCAAAAATCAACGTCCCAACGGAGGTCCCGAAGAATTTGTTTATTCTTCCATATATCGAAACCGCACGGTAGTCTCAAGGGAGAGAGTTCCCCTCTGAAACTATCGTGCGGCTCTCACTTGACATAATGAGATATACTCAGCGGTTACTTATTTCTTTTTTGCCGTAACTTTGTTCAGAACGATGGTAACGCCGATCAGAACGCCGATTACGATGATGATGCAGAGCATGCCGACGCCCATGTATTTCAGATTCTTGATGAAATTCATGGGTTCAAAGCCGCTGTGCTCTTCGACAGCTTCTTCTTCATCGGAAGCGTCTTCCACTGCTTCGGCAGCTGCGGCAGCAGTTGTTTCAGCCTCAGCCTCAGCGAATACGGACACGGAGAACAGGGAGAACATCAGAACCAGTGCAAACAGCACGGAAAGAATTTTTACGTTTTTCATCAGTCACACCCTCCGTCACATAAAGAAGCTCAGAATCAGACCGCCGGCAATAACGGATGCGATCTGACCGGATACGTTGACGCCGATGGAATGCATCAGCAGGAAGTTCTGGGGATCCTCTGCCAGACCCATCTTATGCACGACACGACCGGACATCGGGAATGCAGAGATACCTGCAGCACCGATCATCGGGTTGATCTTCTGCTTGAGGAACAGGTTGAGGAGCTTAGCGAACAGAACGCCGCCGGCAGTATCGAAGATGAATGCAACCAGACCCAGACCCAGGATCAGGAGAGTATCCAGCTGGAGGAACTCATCCCATACCATGCGGGTAGCGATGGTGATGCCAAGGAAGATGGTGATCAGGTTAGCCAGCACCTTCTGTGCAGTCTCGGAGAGAGAATTCAGCACGCCGCACTCACGGAGCAGGTTACCGAACATAAGGAAACCAACCAGAGAAACGGATGCGGGTGCGATCAGACCTGCGATCACGGTGATCACGATGGGGAAGAGGATGCGGGTAGTTCTGGTAACTTCAGCCTGCGCATAGGGCATACGGATCATACGCTCTTTCTTGGTGGTCAGGAGCTTGATTACCGGGGGCTGAATGATCGGAACCAGAGCCATATAGGAGTAAGCGGCAACCATGATGGCGCCCAGATACTTGGAGCCCAGCTTATTGGCAACGACGATGGAAGTCGGGCCGTCAGCGGCACCGATGATACCGATGGAAGCGGCATCGTTGATATCAAAGAAGATGGAGGCGAGGCACAGGGTAAAGAAGATACCGAACTGTGCGGCTGCGCCGAAGATCATCAGCTTGGGATTGGAGAGGATCGGACCGAAGTCGATCATCGCACCGATACCGATGAAGAGGATCAGCGGGAAGAGTTCGTTTGCAATACCGGCGTTGAAGAGCGTGGTGAGCGCGCCTTCCTCTTCGCCGATAATGTTGCCGAGGTTATCGGTAACAAACTGGGTAATCGCGCCGGAATTCGGCAGGTTTACAAGAATCGCGCCGAAGCCCATGGGAAGCAGGAGCGTAGGCTCCATGTCCTTCTTGATCGCAAGGTAGATCAGCAGACCGCCGATGATCCACATCACGATCATCTGCCAGTTGATCTGAAGCAGATTTTCGTAGAGAATTTCCATGATAGACCCTTTCTGAAAAAAATAAAAATTGTGGGAGGGCAAAAAAAAACCTTTATTACGGGCTTTCGTCGCAATAAAAGTCTCGCCGATAAAGCAGTACCGGGCATAAACTGCCGGGATGACGATACTGCGCGGGAGGGAATCCCGCCGGCTACTCCCTCTTAAATCGGAAAGATTATACCATAAAATGCGCCGATATGCAAGAGGAAACGGCTTTTTTCTTCACAGAAAATTAATTTTTACCGTATTTATTCCCTTTCCCGCGGCAGATTCACTCTTGACAGAAGCGAAAAACTGTGATACCATATGAACATTGAATACGGAAAGGAAAGCAGATATGGATCAGGCGAAACTGGATCGGATCAACGAACTGGCAAGAAAATCCAAAACAACGGAGTTGAGCGCAGAGGAAAAAGCGGAACAGCAGAAACTCCGTGCGGCATATATAGAGGAATACCGCGCATCCCTCAGAGGTATTCTGGAGAATACCGTCATCCAGAGACCCGACGGGACAAAGGAAAAACTGAAGCGGAAAGACAAGCCGCTAAGCTGAAAAAACGGCACGGAATATATCCGTGCCGTTTTTTTCTTTGAATTCAGGAAGATATCCGGAATCTGTTTACTTCTCTTTGCGGAACAATTCAATCGCCATTAAGATTATGCCAAGCACTATAAACAAAGCAGAGAGGAGAAACAGAAACATCAGATCCATCTCTATTACAGTTGACCATAATCTTCCGAGCCTGCTATTCCAAGAGGTAACGAGATTATTTCCTGCAAAAAAACAATCGCTAACGACCATATACTGCCTATCAGTGAAAGAAATCCACCTATCACCGCTTTTTTCGTGCAAGGAGGCTCCTCAACAAATTCTTATGTATCAAAAATGCGTTTTCACTGCGCGGAAACAGAAAACCGAATCGGACTTTTCCGAAAAGGATCACGCCTTGTCTATCTTACTGCACCTCACCGGCATCCAGAATGCCTGCAGGGCGGAGCACATAACTGTCGGTCCAGCCGGGCGTGCCGTGGGTACGCCAGCTGTTGGGGCCCCAGTACACATAACCCGGGCAGCAGTTGTGTACAGCACCGAATCCGTTGACGCGCGTGCCGTAGAGGCGGATGTCGATCTTATGCGTGCCGACGCTCAGCTTGCCCAGCGATACGCAGTAGGGCGGATACGGGCAGAGCATCTCTTCGCCGCCGTCCACCGTTACGGAGAACAGCGCACCGCCGAAGCGTGCACAGCGGAGAATGCGCTCCACGCCGCCTTCCTTTTCGTCCAGCGTGCAGTGATAGACGATGTTGCCGGTGTAGAACGGCAGGGTCTGCGTCGTGATATCGCCGAAGGCAAGGGTATCGGCGCGCTTGACGATGCATGCATGCGCACCGGTCAGGCGGACACCGAAATCACCAAGCAGGTAGCACCACTCGGTGCAGCTGCGGAGCGTGAAGGGCTGCTCAATCTCGATCACGGATTTTCCTGCGGGAATCTCGGGCAGGACGACGGTCTGCAGGCATTTATCCACATACCATCCGTCCGCGACGGCGGCAACTGCCGCGCCGTTCAGCGTGATCTTTGTCTCGCAGGGCATCTCCAGCGCCAGCTTCGCACCGCTGACGGGAATCTCGGACTGGATGGTGAAACGGCGTTTTACCGTATGCGGCGGCAGATTCCGGATCTCCTCCGGAACGGGAACCCACGGCTGTACGTTGCGCTGACCCTGATGCTCACGGAAATAGCGGGCACGGCCGATGTCGGAGATCAGCAGGGAGTCGATTTCTTCCGCATACTCTTCACCGTCAAAGGCAAAGGCGGCGCGGTCCAGCAGCAGAGCGTTGGGCTCTTCCAGTGTATAGGATACAGGATCCGCCAGCTTCACGGGCAGTTTGACTAACTTGCCGGTTATTTTGGAGCTTGCGGCGGTGATATCCGGAGCCGGACCGGGCACAGGACGCTTGTAGCCGTCGCCGGCGACAGCGGTATCCTCACCCGCATAGGGGGTCAGATACAGAAGCAGGCTGTCTGCCGCATAGAATCTGCGTTCCAGAACGGTGTAATTGCCGCTGATCTTATGAGCAGGCGTACGGATGGCACCGGTGAGGGTATCGTACTCCTTGACAGTCCATCTGCCTTTCAGGCGGATGCGGATGTTTTCGTTTGTCAGGCCGGGCATATACAGCGACTTGTTTTCCACAGGTTTGCCGTGGCAGAAGAATATCCACTTGCCCTCGCCGTCATCGCGGACCTGGTGCAGGAAGTTGCCCGCACGGGAGGCGGTTCCCAGATCCAGCAGTTCCGCAAAGCGGTAGGGGGACAGCGCATCGACAAGCGCGTTGTAATCCACGTCCAGCTGTGTCCATTTTCCGGCGGCAGTCAGCACGTCGGAGGAGGGAATCGCATCCACCATATAGGGCGGCGTACCGAGGACGATCACCTGACCGCCGGCTTCGGCGAATGCTTTCAGCCGATCCAGCGTCGTGCGGCGCATGGTCTCCATGACCGGGACGACAACCACGTCATACGCCATCTCGCCGACCTTGAGCGGATTGCCTGCCGTCTCACACTGGGAGGGCAGCAGGGATTCGGAGATGAAGTCGAAATCCAGCCCGCCGTAGAGGAGGGAGGAGGTCAGCGTCTGGAACTGATTATCCAGATAATCGCGGATAGCGGTGGTCTTGTCGCTGGGACCGCAGTGAAGCCAGTAGGATTCCACGGGATGGATCACACCGATGCGGACAGAAGGTTTTCCGCGCGTAAGGGCGGTATTCAGGCGGGCGAAGTGATCCTCCACCGCGCTGTATTTCTTATACCACGGGGACTGATAGCCGATGGAAGCGGGATAGTCGCGCTTTGCCTCACCGTTCATGGAAACCCATGTCAGATGATGCACGCGGACGGTCACACCCAGTGCCGCCTGCCAGTCACCCTGCTCCTTGTGGGAGCGGAAATCGTAATCCCAGCCGGTAACGCCGTACAACTCGGAGAGCATGCCCTCGCGGCCGTACTGATGGACGGCGGACTGGGTCTGCTTGGCGGTAGTCAGCTCCACACGGGCGCAGAGCATATCGATACCCGGCAGCTGGAAGCCGCGGTAAGCGCGCATTGCCTCGCCGATGGCGGCACTCTGGGAGCGGAGCGTGGGCTCCTCCATCATGTGACCGGTGAACGCAATGCCGTGCTCCTCGCACCATGCGCCGACCTGATCACCGAAGGCGGCGGTGAAACGTTCGCACAGGTGATCCGCATAGCGATAACGGGCAGCGGACAGATTTCCGGCAGGCAACTCCCACACCAGCTCCGGCAGTTTTGCAAGAAGGGATTCGCCGTAAGCGGCGGTGTATGTTTCATCAAAATCGTCTGTCCAGGGGAAAGACACGGCGCCGCGCTCCGTGGAGATGCGGTAGAACTGGCGGCGGGCAAACTGCGGCTCATCGGTGAAGATGGCGGGAATGGTTTTGCCGAATTCATCGCCGACCACTTCCGCGTAGCGGTCATAGGTAACCTCGATGAATTTCTTCACAGCGGCGGGGCTCAGCGTATCCAGATACGCCTCGTTGTTGTACCATGCGGCATCGCCTGCCACGCGGACGAAGCAGTAGAAATCCGCTCCCTCGGCACCGACGGGCAGCTTCTCATAGGAAGAGAGGAAACCCTCCTCATCCAGAACCACGCGGAAAGAAGCGATCATATAGCCGTGAGGCTTCTCACCGCGATCCAGAGCGGCATTGAAAACGTCACGGTCCGCAAGGATCTTCGCATCCTTCACACGGGGATCGGCGGCGTCGATCCAGAGGGTACGCTGACGCCAGCGGTAATCCTTTGTGATAATGCCGCCGGCGGCGCCGGAGGGCCAGCGGTCCTCATCATACAGCCAGCAGAGCATATTCTCTTTTTTCGCCTTTTCACAGCAGGCGGTGACAAGGCTCATAAAATCATCGGAAAGATAGGAAGTTGCCATGCCGGAGCGGGAGTGCATATGGAAACCGCCGATACCCATCTCCTTGAAGATGTCGATCTGTCTTTCCAGCTCTTCCTTTTCCAGTTTGGTATTCCATGCCCAGAAGGGCGCGCCGCGGTATTCCGCGCCGGGATTTGCGAACAATTCGGGCGTCAGAGACGCAGCGGTACTCTGTTTATACAGCATAGTGGATCTCCTTTTGGTATGTAAAATTATAAGGGGGTGCAGGGGGATCCCCCCCTTGGACTAACGTACGTTTTTTACTTTATGTAACGGGACGTCGATGGCGCCGTCCCCTACGGGAATGTGGAGGATTCCTCACAGAACACGCAGCACATCCATCGGTTCCGCAAGGCATGCAAACTCCGGCTGTTCTCGAATCGGGGACGGCATGGCACTGATGTACCACAGAGCGCGCTGCGGCTTCATGCCCGCCTCAGCGGCACCGTACAGTTCCCGGCTGCCTCCGTCGCCGATAAAGAGGCACTCCTCACACGAAACATGCAGTGATTCGGCGGCAAGTTCATAGATCCTGCGCTCCGGTTTGCACACGCCCGTTTCGTGGGAGAGAATAATCGCATCCATAAACGGCGCGAGAACACTTCCTCTTACGGCTTCCACTTCCTCATCGGAACAGTTGGACAATATCGCCGTGCGGTATCCGCGCTCTTTCAGCACGGCAAGCATCGGCAGAATATCCGGATGCAGGTCCGCAAAGCACGCGGCTTTGGTCGCCCGCCGTTTTTCCGTCACCCGACGGACCGCCTCCTCCGATACATCCGCACCGACAGTGCGGCAGACGGAGAGCAGACTCTCCTCATAGGTAATCTGCCCGCGGTACTGTGCCTCATGCAGAAGTTCCATTTCGGCGGAAAACGCTTCATACGGCACGCCCAGCATGGCGGCAGTTTTCCGTTTGGTCAGCTTTTCGTGCCCCCATTCGGTGACAAGAGTCTCAAACAGATCGAAGATCACGGCTCGGATCATGCTTCCAGCTTCCTTTCGATAAACCGTTTTACGGAACTGAGGATCGGGGCGATAAAGAACGCCATCACAGCGGTAACAATGCCGATATCCGCGCCGGTGAGAAATCCGCCCAGCACGCAGAGCAGATCGATCGTCAGACGCACAGCAGTAAAAGGCAGACGAGGAAACGCCTCAGCAATGATATGCGGCAAGGCATCAAAGGGGGACATCCCCACATCCGCCGCCATATAGCATGCGGCGGCAATGACGAACATTGCCAGCACGGGGAACACAATGGACCAGCGCACTGCCGGCACAAGGAAAATCCCCTCGGGGAGAAGAATCCCCCAGATCCAGCGGAAGAAATCACTGATGTATCCGACGCAGATCATATTGGCGAGGGTGCCGAAGCTGATGTATTTCCTGCCGCGCCAGAGTGTCAGCAGGAAGAGGATGCTGTGGACGATCACCACGGTGGTGCCGTGGCTCAGTCCCAGAACGCCTGCCACACCAAGAAAGCAGGTATTGAACGGATCGGAACCGAGGCGCAGTTCCACAAGAAACGAGAGAAAGAATCCCATGAAGAACACGCCTGCCGCCATGATGATCATCCGTGCCCGGAAGCGTGGGATTCGGGTGGAAAACATAGCTCCGTTCACTCTTTTGAGGCGGAGCCGATGTTGCCTGTCGTGACAATGTTTTTGCAGTCGTCCGCAATGTCAATCAGCGTCTCCGTTGCACCGCGGTGCATGGCGTTGGAGGAGATAATGCACTCCTCGCTTGCGCGGATAATGATGCCGTTTTGCGGACAGCGGCTGTGATCGTGATAATCCTCGTCCTTGCCGCCGACGAAGGTATTGCCCGTGATGGAGAGATTGCGGCATTTTTCCAGCAGCATATGACTGCTGTCATCGTCTTTCTGTCCCACGCCGCTGCGGTAGAATACGTTGCCGGATACGGCAAGGTTATTGCCGTTTGTCATGCGCATGGCGACGCCGTAGGTGCAGTCGAAATAGTTGCCGGTGATGTTCCAGCAATCGGAGCAGGCAGAGATGATGCCGGCGATATCGTTGCACTCGATGCGGTTGCCCGTAAGGGTGAGAGAGGATGCGTAGGGCGTGCTGCGCAGACCGCCCTTCTTGTTGGCGGAGAACCAGTTGTCAAGAATAAATCCGTCCCATCCGTCGATGAACAGTCCCGCGCCGCTGTTATAACAGAGCATATTGTGCCGCACGGAGAAGCACCAGCCGTGGGAGAGATGGATGGCATCGCCGGAGAAATTGCCGATGCGGCAGTCGTCAATGGAGGGGGTGTCCTCCTCTTCCCCGCCGTTGTATTTATCCCAGTGCAGATAAATACCGTGGACATTCTCGCCCAGATCACGGCCGTTGAGACTCATGCCGGAGATAGCGACGCCGAACGCGCCGGTGATATCCAGCATACAGCCCTCCGAGGCATCCCGCAGGATGAATTCGGACGTACCGAAGGAGGTAAAGGACCAGCCGCTTCTGCCTTCCAGACGGACACCGCGCTCCAGCTTGATTCTTCCCGTCACATAGCGTCCCGGAGGGACGGCGATCACGCCGCGGCATTTCCCCGCTTCGGCGGCGGCAGCACGGATGGCTTCGGTATCGTCGGCAACACCGTCGCCGACAGCGCCGAATTCTCTTATATCAAAAACATTCTGCATAGCTGTATACCTCGTATCAGTGAAATATGATTTGTCAGGGGATTTTCCCGCGGCGCTCAGATCGCCTTTTCGCGCAGAGCACGGAACATGATTTCCGCGGAGCGGGCATTGGTAGCAAGAGGTATGGACTGCACGTCGCACAGGCGGAGCAGTGCGGAGACATCCGGCTCGTGAGGCTGTGCGGTCAGCGGATCACGCAGGAAAATAACCAGATCCATTTTTCCCTCGGCGATCATGGAGCCGATCTGCTGGTCACCGCCCAGAGGACCGCTCTTCATACGGGTGATGGGCAGAGCCGTTTCCCCCATGACCAGAGTACCGGTAGTACCGGTAGCGAAGAGTTCATGCTCGGCGAGAACATCGCGGTAGCGGACTGCCAGAGCGATCATATCATCCTTTTTCTTATCGTGTGCGATCAGGGCTATTCTCATAGAATACCTCCGTGGGTAGAATATATGTTGATTAGAATATATGTTGATTATATCATATCGGAACGTATTTCGCAAGATACTTTCGGAATATTTTACCGGAATCGCGCCGGAGATGTCCGTGCTGCACAGGAAAAGGCAAAAAAGGCATCGAAAAGTCTGTTTTTCAGAAGATCCCCCTGTATAAACAGCATAAAAACAACCACGCATCTTTGTTGGAAACGCCAATTGATTTGTATTTTATTTTGTGATACACTATATATTACCATGGAAATGTGGTTTTTCATCGCAGCAGATACCGCTGTACTCTCCGAAATCTTTATTTGTCGCTATGAAAGGAACTTCTCATGAAAAAGAAAACTATTCTCTCCCTTTGCAGTGCCGCTCTCTGCGCGGCTATGCTTGCTCTGCCTGCATCCGCCGAGGTGCTGATCAAGGCAGGGACAGTCCCTTCCTCTCTTCCCGCAGGCACGCTGATCTATCAGGAAGATTTTGAAGGCATCACCGAAAAGGATTCCGCCAAGGCTCTGAAGGCACTGGGATACACCGCCGCAGAGGGCACTACTGCCAAGTATTCGGTAGAAAACGGCGTTTTCTCCGCAAAAAACAACGCAGACGGTGCTTCCGATTCTTATCTGACGATCGTACCCGAATCCATCATGAAGGAATTTTCCAAGCGTGATTTTACGGTTCAGTATGATCTGATTTACCGCGGTGCCGCAAACCTGACCCGTTATGCCGCTGTAATCACCCACTTCAACGGTGGATATAAGTACTACTGCCCCTATCTCCGTATCGGCGGCGAGGGCTATCTCTCCATCCACAGCGACGATATCTGGAAGAACCTCAGTGCCACAGACTGCATCATGAGCTCCAAGAACGAAAACTCCGCCATTACCAAGCTGTTCGGTGAAAAGTATGATGCTTCCAAGGCACAGTGGCAGGATCGCAAGGTCACCATACGTATCGAGATGAATCTGGAAAAGGGTCCGCAGGTATTCATGAACGATGTTCTCGTTGCTGAAATGGCAGCCAATCAGGATCTGTGGGGCAGCCTGACCTCCTCCGCTGTCGGCATCAAGATCGGCAAGCTGGTTGATGCCGATCTCGATAACATCATGGTCTGGACCGGTCTGTCCGACGATCCCATCAAGCCGGCTCCCGAAACGACCGCCGCATCCACCACCGCTGCTACATCCAAGGCTCCCGCTGTAAAGCCCACCGCTCCTCAGACCTTTGATATGAGCGTTGTTCTGGCAGCTGCCGCCGCCGTATCCGCCGCTGCAGGTACGGTTGTATACAGAAAGAAGAAATAATCCCTGATGACATGCGGCTCCGGAGAGTACGGCAGCAGCTGTGACGTATCCCATAAAAATACCGCAGAGCAAACATTGTTTGCCCTGCGGTATTTTTCATTTGCTTTCATCCAGATCCACAATTTCCACATTGCGGAACATGAACGTGTTGGGGGACAGATTCCACTTTTTGCCGGAGACGGAGGTGAATCCGGAAATGGTGAGTTTCTCGGTGATGTGGTAGGGATAGCCCTGCATCTGCACCTTCAGCTCGTAGTTTTCACTGGTGTTCTGCGAGGTGATATTGCCGAAGAGGTAAATACCCTTGTAGCTGGCGTTCGCCTTGGAGTCATCGATATGCAGCCCCTCAATGGTGATATTGGCAGGCATGTAGCAGGGATAACCGAAATCGTGGAATCCGCTGTAGCTGCCGCCGATCACCGCATAGGTACCGCCGGAGAGGGTATTCCCCTTGTTGGGAACCCATGTGCAGTTTTTGATCACTACATCGCCCTCCCAGGTGGAGCCGTAGTCGGAGCGGAGGTTGATGAAGGAGTTGCCGTAGAGGGTGGTTCCCTCCACGCGGAGCGTACCGCAGCCGATGGCATTCAGGCACTGGTGTCCCAGTTTGGAATTCAGGATCGTCACATTGGCAACGCCCTGATGTGCGTCGAAGCGGGAGAATTCGCATCCGTCCACTACGATGTTCTTGCAGAAGTTGGAGCCCATGATGCCCCAACGGGAGGTATCCAGAATATCGTTGGTCTGCTTGCAGTTTTTGAAGGTCAGGTTGATCACCTTGGCGGGACCGATATCGTAGGTGCCCATGGATACCTTGGTGCCGGCGGCGCCGATGGTGCTGTAGGTCTTATGACCGGTGAACGTACAATTCTGCACGGTGATGTTGGCACAGTTCTGGATCACCAGAATGCCGGAGTACGGCGCACCGTGATCGCCCTCTCCGGTAACGTAATGCACCAGACCGTCCACGACGGTATTGGAGCGGGCGATGCGGATGCCGCGGTTGTAATAGTTATAGGCGGATTCCGCCCGGTTGGCGATGGTGGTAAACTCGCCGCCCTTGATGGTCAGCGTTTCGGTATCCATCGGCGTGACGCTGACAGAGGTGATATTGGTATAATCCCAGATCAGGGGGGCATTCATGTCGATGGAGCCGTCCTTTGACACCACAATGATATCCGTCTGGTCGGAGCCGTCATTCTGGTTGGCGCCCTCGCGGATGTAGCGCTTAGTACCCGCCTCGGTCAAAATCACGATGGAATCCTCCGGCAGGGTGATGCCCAGATTGGTGGCATCCCGCTTTATGGCTTTGAGGTCAGGATTGTTCAGTGCATAGGATTTCTTGGAGGAAGCGACGTTGAAAATATGCACACCGCGCTTGTCCACGCCCACCTCGGAGTCATCAATGATGAACTTTGCCCCCGTCCAGTCGGTGTCAGTCTGGATGGTCGCGCCGGAATCGGCGGCGGAGATGTAATACGTTGCGCCCTTATCCGCCTTAACGGGGATGCCGTTGGCGTTGGCATAGTTGTGGGTGGCGATGATAGCGGCGATATCGTTGGTCTTTCCGTCACCCTTGGCGCCGAATTCGCTGTAGGAGACACTGGCACCGATATCCGCATCGTATTTATAGGATGCGTCCAGCGCAAATGCACCGCTCTTGCCGTCGATCTGTTCTCTGAAGAAGAAGCGGATGCCCCGCAGATGACCGTCGGTGAGGTCGGATTTCATCATCAGGTTGCCGTTTTCCACGGATACCTCAAAATGTTTTGCCTTTTTCAGCCCTTTGCCGGTGAGAATGAGGGAAGGACCGTCCCAGGTATCGGTCTTCGGAACGATTTCCAGCCACACACCGCATGTGGAGTAGAACATCTCCTGCACGGTCTTAGCGTTATTACGCACATTCAGATCGGTGGAATCCACCACGATCCGGTACTCACTCAGATCCTTGCCCGCAACGGTAAAGGAGGTGATGTCGTAATTCTGTTTTTCGATCACGCTGTAATCGCCGGGGATCACCACATCGGTGACGGGAGATGCGGTTTCCGGATCGCCGGCATAGCCGAAGAATTCCGTCAGAAATACCTCCACGGCTTTCATCAGCGCGTCATCGGAGCCGCCGCCGATATAGATGCGCGTACCGGCAGTATAGCAGAAATATCCTCTCTCACCAACGGAATGAGGATCCATAGTATTGCCCTGCTCTGCGCTGCGGAGGGTATCGCCGATAACGATTTCATAATCGGATACGGGATTCTTCTCCCAGTCGGTGGTGATGCTGAGCTTGACGCCGCATTTCTGCATGTAGTTGCGCAGCAGCACGGCGGCTTTGGTTTCACTGTCCGGTGCCGTATCGCTGCGGACGACGATATATTCGGTAGTGCCGCCGCTGACCAGGGGGATATCCGCCGCAGGCGCGGCAGTCCCGGATTCTTCACCGGTGGAGTCGGCAGGTGTACCGCCGTCACATGCGCTCAGCGTAAGCAGAACGAGCAGTACACTCAGAAGGATGAGCCATGTTTTCTTCATTTTCTTCATAATAGTCTCCTGTATGGATGAAATCGCCTTCAGCAGTCGCCGTCCACGATTTCGGTATTACGGTACATAAACGGATTCAGGCTGATTTTCCACTTGTTTCCGCTGAAGGACGTGTAGCCGGAGACAGACAGCTTCTTTGTGACCTCGTAGGGATAGCCCTCCGCTTTCACCTTTGCTTCGTATGCCTCATCCGTCCATTCGCTTACAATATTATTGAACAGATAGATACCGCTTCCGTCCGGACTCATCCTGGAATCGTCCACGTGGAGATTCTCAATGGTGATCGTATGCGGCATATAGCATTTGTAGCCGAAATCGTGGAACGTATTGCAGCTGCCGCCGATCATGGCTGCCCAGGCAAAATGCTTACCCTGGCGCGGGATCCATGTGCAGTTGCGGATGATCACATCGCCCTCCCAGGTGGAGCCGTAATCGGCACGGAGGTTGACCATGGTAATGCCGTAAAGGGTACTGTTCTCCACACGGACGGTCCCGAAACCGATGGCGTTCAGGCACTGATGCCCCAGGGTGGAATTCAGCACCGTCACATTCGCTACACCCTGATGCGCGTCAAAGCGGGAGAATGAACAGCCGTCCAGCGTGATATTCTTGCAGAAATTGGAGCCCATGACACCCCAGTAGCGGGTATCCAGAATGTCGACGGTCTGGGTGCAGTTTTCAAAGGTCAGATTCGCCGTGCGGGCAGGGGTGATATCGTATGTACCCTGCGTGCGGTCCACGCCCTTGGCGTTTACATACCGGAAGGTGATATGAGGCGTGAACGTACAGTTCTTCACCAGAATATCCGCGCAGTTGCGGATGGTCAGAATGCCGCCGTAGGGGGCGCCATTCACGGGATGCTCGTTTGTCACATAGTGGGTCAGTCCGTCAATAACCACATTGGAACGCATGAGGCAGATGCCGCGCTGATAATAGTTGGGCTTCAGAATATCCGGATGCGTCACCGTGGTGAAGGTACCGCCTTTGACGGTCACGGTTTCGGGATCCATCGGAATCACCTGCGCGCCCGTCACCTGCTCATAATCCCAGGTAATCGGCGTGGCGGCATCCACCGTTCCGTCCTTGCGCACCACGATGATCTCCTGCTGATCGGATCCCATATTGGCGTTGGGACCGAAGCGGATGTAACGTTTGGTGTTCGCATCCGTCAGCACCACCACGGAATCCTCCGGCAAACGCACGCCCAGATGGGGCTGTGCTTTTTTCAGCGATGTCAGCCCCTCCAGCATATAGGGAGCCTTATCTGCAATGATGGTAAAGATCGACACGCCGCGCTCGTGCAGCGGAACTTCGGTGTCGTCCAGGATAAAGGATGCTCCCGTCCAGTCTGTATCTGTCTTGATTACGGCACCCTTTGCGGCATTGCCGATATAATAGGTCGCCCCCGCATGGGCGATGACGGGCAGCTTATGTGCATTCGCATAGTCATGTGCGGCGATAATGGCGGCGATATCGTTGGTCTTGCCGTCACCTTTTGCGCCGAACAGTTCATAGGTAATATAAGCCTGCATGAGAATTCTCCTGTTTTGTCAGTTTTTTCTGTAAAGAAACAGTAATACAGTTTAATTATAGCACCGCCGGGTGCGTTTGTCAACGAAAGAATCCCCCTTTTTCCCGCTCAATCGGCACCGCGGGCAAAACTTCACAAAAAAACCCCCGCATCCCCCTTGATTTTCCCGAAAGTTTCCGTTATAATATATGTATCATGGAATTCGTATCGGTATAACCGCAGAAAGGAACTCGGCGCATGAAAAACAAAATCATAATGCTCGTGCTCGCCGTGGCGATTTTCATTCCGTCAATCGTCGCCATCATCTCCTATAACAACACCAACGCCGCGCCCGTCTCGGAAAAGAACGTCCGGACGCTGACTGTGGCGGATCTCGCAGGAAACACCTTCTCCTTCGATAAGGACGAGAAGGATCAGAGCGATATGATCGATTTCTTCTTCTCGATGAACAGTGCTTCCTCCAAGGTAGCTTCCCTGCCCGAGCCTCTGATCGGCACCGCATTCTTCAAGGTCACTATGTCCTCCTCCCAGAAGAATGCCGATTATCAGTATTATTTCTCCACGGATGCCTCCCAGGCATACTTCATTGATCCGGCGGGACAGGCTTATGCCATCCCCGAGGATTACGCCGCCAGCTTCATTGAGAGCCGCTACGCGGTCAGCCTCTATGTAAACGCGGTCGTTCCGACGCTTGCCGTATCCTCCTCCGCCGTTCTGCCGAGCAGTGCCGCATGGATGTACAAGAATTCTGCCGGTGTATATGTGGAATGTGATACGCAGACCGCCGCCAACGCCCAGAAGGTTTCTCTGGAAGGCGGACTGGAGCTGCTCTTCTCCCTGAATCCGGATCATTTCAACGTAAAGCTCACCGATACCGCAAACGGCAAGGTGGTCTTCAACGATCAGTATGACAAGATCTCCTCCCTCTCCATCGACAAATCCGTTGTCCTCAGCGTGGAAATCGATGCCAAGTGGTATGAGGATGCCGCCCGGGACTATTTCGGCGAGATGCATTACGCATTTACCGCCGACATCGCTGCTCCGGCTGAATTCTTCCTGGCACACAGCACCCGCGAGAACGGCCAGTTCACCTCCATCTCCGCACTCAACATTGCCGATCTCACAAAGATCCAGTTCACCTCCACGCCGGATATCGGCTACACGCCCACCTTCTTCCGTGACGGTGATTATGCCGTGGCTCTTCTGCCCATCTCCTGCGATGTTCCCGCCGGCACCTACACGCTGTCCCTCAAGTACGGCGGTGTAAGTGAGGATATCACGCTGGAAGTCAAGCAGCGCAACGTCCGTTACTTCAACTACTCCATCAGCGCAGCAATCCTGAACGCCACCCGCACCGATGCCACCATCAAGGCATTCAATGATGCGATGGCAGATCTGAACAAGAGCGGCTCGGAGAAGAAGTACTGGGAAGGTCTGTTTGCTGAACCCGTCGTCAAGGCAAGCTCTTATGACGGCGTCATCACCACCGGTTTCGGTCATCTGCGCAAGATCAACGGCACGGATATCAGCTACACCCACGAAGGTGTTGACTACATCCGCTCCAAGGGTTCTGAAGTATTTGCCGGCAATAACGGCGTAGTCGTCTTCGCCGGATACACCGAGCTGGGCGGCAATACCGTTGTCATCGAGCACGGCTACGGTCTGAAGACCTGGTACAGCCACCTGAGCGAGCTGAAGGTCGCCGTAGGCAATGAAGTCAAGAAAGGCGACGCCATCGGTCTCGTCGGTGCTACCGGCTTCACCAACCAGAACGGCGTACATGCAGGTATGACCATCTTCGGTGTCCCCGTCAGCCCGTACTCCGCATGGTATGACGAAGAAATCAAAATCGTAAAGAAATAACAAACAACGTCCGCCCCCCGTGGGCGGACGTTCTGGTAATTACGCGAGGTTATGATATGAAAAACTATTCTATTGGTATTGACTTCGGTACGCTTTCCGGGCGTGCCGTGCTCGTCCGCCACGCGGACGGAGCAGAACTCGCCTCCGCTGTTATGGATTATCCCCATGGGGTAATGGACCGCCGGCTCTGGGACGGAACACCCCTCCCGCCGGATTTTGCACTGCAGCACCCGCAGGATTATCTGGATGTTCTTGCCGATGTGGTGCCCCGTGTTCTTGCGGAAGCGGGCATCTCCGCCGAGGAGATCGCCGGTGTCTGCGTGGATTTCACCTCCTGCACCGTAATCCCCGCGCTTGCGGACGGAACGCCCCTCTGCTTCCTTGATACATTCGCCCACAATCCCCACGCCTATGTAAAGCTGTGGAAGCATCACGCCGCACAGCCCCAGGCGGACCGCATCAATGCCATCGCCGCACAGCGGGGTGAATCATGGCAGAAGCGGCTCGGCGGTAAAATCTCCCCCGAATTCATGCTGCCGAAGGTGATGGAGATTCTGGAATGCGCGCCTGAAGTATATGAAGCCGCCGAGCTCTTTATCGACGCCGGCGACTGGATCAATCTGCTTCTCACCGGTGAGGATCACCGTTCCGCCTGCGCCGCAGGCTACAAGGGACTCTGGCATCACGAAGAGGGATACCCCGTGGATTTCATCAAATCCCTGGATCCGCGGCTGGCGGATCTGATCGGGAAGAAGATTCCGGATTCCGTTGTATCCGTGGGTTCGTGCGTCGGCAGAATCACCGAAGCGGGCGCGAAGCTCTGCTCCCTTATCCCCGGCACAGCCGTGGGCGCGTCCATCATCGACGCACATGCCGCGCTCCCGTCCGTGGGCATCACCGATCCGGGCAAGCTGCTGCTGATCGTGGGTACCTCCGGCGTGCATATCGTCCTGGGCGATGAGGAACACGACGTACCCGGCATGTGCGGCGTCGTCCGCGACGGCGTGATCCCCGGCTATCTCGCCTATGAAGCGGGACAGGCGGCACTGGGCGATCATTTTGACTGGTTCGTGAAGAACTGCGTTCCCGCCCACTACACCGCCGAAGCGGAAAAGGCGGGGATGAATATCCATAAATACCTCAGGGAGAAAGCGAAAAAACTCGCCATCGGCGAAAGCGGTCTGATCGCGCTGGACTGGTGGAACGGCAACCGCAGTGTGCTGATGAACACCGCGCTCACCGGCATGATGGTGGGCATGACGCTGACGACCACCCCCGAGGAGATCTACCGCGCACTGCTGGAAGCAACCGCATTCGGCACGCGGATGATCCTCGACAATTTCACAGAGAACGGCGTGCCCGTGCATGAGATCATCGCCGCAGGCGGCATCGCCGTAAAGGATGAGCTGATGATGCAGATCTACGCCGACGTCACCGGCAGGGAAATCCGCATCGCCGCCTCCACGCAGGCAGGCGCGCTGGGCAGCGCCATTCTCGGTGCCGCCGCCGCAGGCGCATTCCCATCCGTGAAAGAGGCTGCCGCCGCTATGAGCCGGGTGAAGGAGCAGAAATACATCCCCGATGCCGCGGCGCACGCGCAGTATGAAAAGCTGTACGCCGAATATGTATGTCTGCACGATTATTTCGGACGCGGCGCGAATGACGTAATGAAACGCCTGAAGGATATCCGCCGCGAAGCCGCGGAACACAGGAAATAAGGAGAACACCATGGATTTCAGAAACATTCCCGTAACCGCCCATCCGGCGTACGCATGGGTATGGAATACCGATATCACCCGCGAGGGCATCCGCGCTCAGCTGGACGATATGTACGATCGTGGCATCCGCGCCGTGTATGTGCTGGGTGAAGCGAACAATTTCCGTCCCGAACGGTGCCGCACCCGGCTCTCCCCCGATTATCTGACGGACGAATATGTGGAGCTGGTACATTACGCCTATACATATGCAAAAGAAAAGGGCATGCACACCTGGCTCTATAACGAAGGCGGATTCCCCTCCGGCATGGCAAGCGGCAGAATCCGCGCGGCGCATCCGGAACTGGCAATCAAAGCGGTAACGGGACGAAATGCCGCGCTGTCCGCCGGGACGGCATATGTTCCTGCCGGGGATATACTCGCCGCATTCGTGAACGGTGAGCGCATCCGGAAAGGCGATTCATTTGGAAATGATGTAACAGTACGGGAATACATCGCCGTGTCCGGCGGGGATCGGAATGAGATCCGCACGGACAACGCCGACCGTCGCAACGTGGAGGAATTTCTCCGTCTGACCCACGAAGCATATCTCCGCCGCTTCGGCGATGCCATGGGCACGGATGTCACACTGATGTTTGACGATGAGGCATACATGGGTACGTGGACAGCGGATATGGAGAAGATTTTCTATACCCGTTACGGATATGATCTGTGCGATTACCTGCCGGTGATTGCCAAAGACCGCACGCCCTCCACGGAAAACGAATACCGCGCCCACAGCGATTACATCATGCTCTGCGGAGAACTGGTGCGTGCAAATTATTTCATTCCCATGCGGGACTGGCTCCGCACCCACGGCATGCGTTCCACAGGACATCTGGACCGGGACAACGACACCATGGGATGCGTCGCCGTCCGCTACGGCAACACGATGGAGACGCTGCGCGCCTTTGACGTGCCCGGCATCGACGTGATCTGGAGCCAGATCACCTATCCTGCGGCAGGAAAATCCTGCTCCGAGGGCAGTGAATTCTTCCCCCGCACCGCATCCTCCGCCGCCAGACAGTTGGGACACAACACCGCCATGAGCGAAAGTTTTGCCGTATTCGGTGCCCATGTGACCCCCGAGGAGATGCGCTACGCGATCAACTATCAGGCGGTGCGCGGCATCAGCCTGTTCAATCCCATGGTGGTTTCCTATGACCGGAAGAGTGCCATGTGCCACCAGTACCGTCCCAATTTTATCGGAGAAAATCCGGGCATGGACTGCCTGTCCCAGATAAACACCTACACCGCCCGGCTCTCCCACATTCTGCAGAACTGCCGTGCCGAAGTACATACGGCACTGTACTGTCCCTACCGCACTGTCAGCGCAGGCGGCGATATGATGAAGAAGGCCGCCGAGGCGTATGATGCGCTGGGCTGGGATCTGGAAAAAGCGGGCGTGGATTTCGACATTATTGATGAAGATTTCGTCGCCGGGGCGCGTCTTGCAAACGGCACGCTGATCGGCGAGCACGTCCGGTACGAAAACGTATTTATTCCCGACGTTCTAACGTTTGAGAAACCGGAGATTCTGGCGGTTCTCGCCGGAACAAAGGCGGAGATTGTCCCCGTGATCACCCGGGTGAATCCGAAGCTGATCGCGCGGAAGCTGTTTGTCAGCCCCCACGAGGAAGCATATTTCATCGTGAACACCGACGGAGTCACCGTCAGCGAAACGGTAACGCTTCCCACCGGGCGCGCACCGAGAGAACTGGATCTGCAGACCGGTGAGGAATGGGCGATGGAATGGGAGCTGGCGGACGGATGCATCCGTGTGCCGGTCACGCTTCACCGTGGCGAGGGAATCATGATCCTCTGCGGCGACGCACGAATCATGCCGCGTCCCCGCCCGAAATACAGAAAAATCGCCGAACTGACGGAGTTTGAGGGATGGATCAGCCGGGAATACACCCTGCTGCCCACCGACAATCCGGCAAACGGCGTAGTGAACACGTTCTTTGCCCGCGGAGAGCGTCCCGCGCAGGCGGAATGGGAGCCCGCATTCTCCGGTGAAGTGACATACGAAACAGTGCTGCCCGATGTGCCCGCAGGAGAACTGATGCTGGATCTGGGGGATGTGCGCCACTTCGCCAAGATATACCGGAACGGCGAGAAGATCGCTGAAGCGACGATGCCGCCGTACCGCGTGCTCCTGCCTCACGCTGCCGCCGGTGATTCCCTGACTGTCGTGATCGCCAACACCATCGCCAATGTGACCCGCGACGCGGAATTTTTTGATCTGCAGGCACCGTGTGATGTGGGACCCTATCATATAAGGATGAAAGAAGCGGAAAAATCCGCCCCGGCAGGCGGCTGGAGCGGGATTGTGGAGATATACGCCTGAAACACCGGGGGCGCCTTTGAAAAAGGCGTCCCCGGACCCCCGCGAAAGCTTCTGAGCATAAAACAGGATACAGTCGGGCGGTAATTACCGCTGAACTGTATCCTGTTCTTTTTATACAAGTTTTTGAAAGGGGCACGGGGGAATCTTTTTTCAAAAAGATTCCCCCGCCGCATCCCTCAAAGATTGAATGCGACCTCGATGTCACGGATTTCCTTCGGGGAAATCGCCACGATCTCCCGTCCCATCTTGATGGTATCCACCACGGCACGGGCACTGTATTCCATAACCTCAAGGCGGTCAAAGGCATTGAGCAGGGATGTGCCGCAGGCGATGACGCAGTCGTTTTCGATGATGGCAATGGGCTCCTTCATGGACAGTTCCCTCGCCAGCATAGCGGGCTGCATGAAAGACGAACCGAAGGGGAACTTCCGCACGTTCTTCAGCATGATATAGCTCTCCGGGATCAGCTTCGCATCAAAGGGGACGTCCGTGATGGCGAACGCCATGATGTGCGGCGGCTCCGCCAGAATCACACTGTTTATCTCCGGGGACTGGGCATAAATCGCCTGATGCAGGGGGAAGGAATGGCTGGGTGCCTTGCCGAACTCCGCCAGCCCGCCCTTGAAGAGCACCAGATCCTCCGGCTCCAGATATTTGCGGTCCTTATCGTGAGGTGTGATCAAAAACGATCCGTCGGAGAGACGGCGGGAGAACGCACCCTGACTGCTGGTGAACAGATTGTTGTCATACGCGCGGTGAATCAGCTGGCACATCTCCTTGCGCGCCGACAATTCTTCGCTGGTACGGGTGGACGGCACAAAGCGATCCAGCTGCACATCCGCACTTTTCTCCCGATACAGTTCCATATGTTTTTCGGGGATCAGGCGGATACTGTCGGAGCCGGTGATGGAATGGGCGTTGATCTGAATCCGCGCCACATAATCCAGCGTTTCAAATTCCATGAACGCCGTGAACAGATCGTCCGAGCCGATTACCACGCCGTGGTTTTCCAGCATGACGATATCGTAATCCTTTTTGAATTCTTCCGCTATGTACGCGCCAAGTTCCTCACTGCCGGGTACAGCATATTTTGCCATGGCGACCTTCGGGCAGAGGATGCGGCAGTTGGGAATAATATTGGTGGAGGGAATCTCGCGGATCAGGGAAAACGCCACCAGTGCCGGCGGATGCGCATGCAGCACAGCGCGCAGATCCGGGCGGGCACGGTAAATCGCCAGATGGAAGGGATATTCCGAGGACGGCTTGTGCTGACCGATGATGGTGCCGTCGGGCATAACCTTCATGATATCCGCAGCGGTGAGATTTCCCTTGTCCACGCCGGACGGGCTGATCCACATGACGCCTTCGTCGTCCATAATGGACAGATTGCCGCCGGAAGTGGTGGTCATCTGGTAGCTGTACAGCCGTTTCATGATCATCACGATCTGATCTGCGGGGTGAAGCATGGAAAAGTTCATTTGCATCCTCCAAAAATGTGATAATATAGATAAATTAACATGTTTGTTTTAACATATAACATTATATCACATTTTTGCTTTGATTGCAACAATCAAATATCACAGGATTTATCTGTGATATTTGTGCCGTTTTGTGCAAAAAAGGAACACGGGGAAATCCACTCTTCGGATTTCCCCGCGCTTCAGATGATTTTCCGAATACTTTCCACGGAAAGGCAGAATTCCTTTGCAAGTTCTTCGACGCTTGCCTCCTCGGCGTATCGGCGGCGGATCTGTTTGTTCCGCTCCTCGTATTCCTGGCGGGTTCCGCATCTGGAACCCCACGCCGCCCGGTGCTCTTCCCGTTTCGGAATGTAGATATTTTCGCCCTCCACGTACTTCCAGATCTGGCGAAGCAGCGCGTCAGGCAGCACTTCCCGTGCATTTTTGTATGCCAAATGAACCTCCCACACTCACGCCCGACAGCCGTACATTCCGGAGAATGTACGGCCGCGGGTGTGCTACTATTTACGGAGCCGTGCGGGAGAGATTTCCCGTCAGCTCCGCGCCACCTCGGCGTTACGTTTATGGTTGAAATTACGGATCATGAAAATACATACCTCCTCTCGTCAATTCAGCGGCCGCTGTGCTTTTATTATAGCGCGCAGCGGAGGAATTGTCAAGTGAGAGAATGAATAGAGAAATTCTCTACCTGCAGACGGAGAAAAAAAGCCTCCGGTTTTACCCGGCAAAAAATATTTCCGGGAAATTCCGGAAATATCTCTGAACAAGGCAATTGATTCCTGCGCTTGTATATGGTATAATAGTATAAACCCAAATTACAGAAAAGGAGAACCGACTTGCAGGATTATTCGGAACTGATCCACTGGGTCGGAGAGGCGAAATCGGGAAACGAAGAAGCCTTCGCCCATATATATAAAGCCACGCATCCGCTTGTTTACAATATCGGCTGTGTCTGTACAGAAGATCCGGAAAGAGCGAAAGATATTGTTTCCGAGGTGTTTATCCGGGTTTTCAAAAACCTGAATCAGCTGCGGGACAATCACTCCTTTGTCAATTGGCTGATTGTCATCACCAGACACGTCTGTGCAGATCATAAGCAGGAGGATGCGAAGGAGGAAGAAGCTCTTCTGTTCCTCAGCGACGGGAACACGGACGATATTGAAGAATGGCATCGGCAGGAAGCCATGCAGTCCGTTGTGCAGAAGATTCTGAAACAACTGCCCGAAACGCAGCAGAGAGCGGTGCACTACGTTTATTTCCGTCAGCTGTCCATCGGACAGGCTGCCGCGCTGGAAAACTGCTCCATCGGCACCCTCAAAAGCCGTCTGTTTTACGCCAGAGAAACACTGCGGAAAGCCATCAGCGCTGAGGAAAAACGAAGCGGCGATAAACTGCACATGCCGGCAGCGGTAGTAGCGCTGGCAGGTCTGGCGATGCTGCCGAATATGCCGTTTTCCCTCTCATCCGCGGAAGCGGCACAGATTTTTTCCACAATCATGGGCGCACTGCAGCTGCAGTATGCAGCAGACGCGGATGCACCGCGCATTATCCGGATAGAGAATGAGGAAAAAACTTCCCTCTTCAAGAAAAATTACCTGCTCCGTTTTTCCCCTGCGGCAGCCGCCGCGGCGATTACGGTGACAGTCGCCGTTGTGCTGTGCATCGGCATGATCACGATTCATGCGCTCTCTGATCAGTTATCCGGAGAAGACGGCAGCACGCCGCCGGATCCGAGGAATAATTCTGCCGGAATGGTTCTTGCTGAAACGGCATCTGCTGCGGCGGAAGCGGAAACCACAACTGCCCCCGTCACGGAAGTGGAATTCACCACCGCCCACGGTGCTGTGATCACCGCCGTACTGACGGAGAACAACACAATGACCGTTCTCCGGGCAAAATGTGAGGTGGAAACGCTGATCATCCCTGATGACATCAACGATATTCCCGTGACGGAAATTGCCGAGGGTGCGTTTGACGCGGACTGCGAAGCGGTAAAATACCTGCATCTGCACAACAATATGCAGATCATCTCCGGCAAAACCGTTGCCGCACTGGAAAATCTGCAGTCGATCCACGTGCCGACCTCCTCCGCGTATCTTTCCTCTGCCGGGGAAATCCTGTACAGCAAGGACGGTTCCGTGCTGATCGCCTATCCCAATGACCGGCGCTCTTCAGAGTTCCGTATTCCTGCCTCCGTGCGCACCGTCGGTGCCTACGCCATAAACAGCCGCTGGCTGACGAAGCTGCATTTTTCACAGTACGGCGTGACAACCCTCGGGGAATACAGCCTGGCAGGCTGTGAAAAGCTGACGGAAGTCCGCATTCCCAATACGGTCAGTGAAATCGGCGAAAATGCCCTGGCATCCCCGTCGCTCACATACATATATGCCTATGCGGGCACGGAGCAGCACAACTGGTCCTGGAGCGGTGCTCTGCTCAGCTATGACAAGACCCATCTGGTCCAGTATCCCGGCGGAAAACCGACGGAAACGTATACAATCCCGGAACCGATTCTGACAGTGGATGCCTATGCGTTCTCCGGCGCGGAGAATCTGCGGGAGATCATCGTTCCCGAAACGGTCAGGGAACTGCACGCCAACGCTTTCACCGGATGCGATAATCTGGAGCGGGTCTGGTTCCGCGGAGAAGCCCCCGCCATTATCGGCGGAGACACCCTGCTGATGCCCAATGCGGTCTGCAGAACCGGTTACACCGACCGGGCTGAATCCTGAAACCTGCATAATAAAACGGCTGCACTGCTGCAGCCGTTTTAATTATATTATCCGATTACTTTTTCTTTCTGCAGACCACTGCACCTGCCAGGGATACGCCTGCGCAGACAACAGCGAGGATACCTGCATCAAAGGTTGCGGGAGCGGAAGGAGTTGCGGGCTTTGCATTGGTCGTTGCGGCGGGCTTCTGGATATCGCCGGTCTTCTCATAGAAGAAATCCTGGATGTACAGGGACTTAACCTTGGAGTTATCGAAATCGGCGGTCAGGGAGAACACAACCGTGTGCTTGCCGGCGGTCAGTTCCTGCTTGATACCGTAGAAGTAGTGCTTCTTGAGGTCATTGGCATCTGCATAGTCGTATTCCATGCGGTATACATCGCCCTTGCCATCAATCTGTACGTTGGTGGTACGCGGAACACCCTTCTTGTAACCCATCAGCATGAAACCGAATTCGTAGATGCCGGCTTCCTTAACTTCAAATTCAACAACAAAGTCGCCCTTTTTCTGATCTTTCAGGTAGATGTAGTCAAAGCCTTCACGGGTATTGTGCATGGCATTGGAAGCGCCGTCTTTCCAGACCTTGCTCAGCTGAATAGTGGTGGGATTCTTGAAAGCTGCGGGGAGAGTGTCAAACTGATTGCTCAGCTTTTTCTCTGCGGCAAACATGGGCATCACAGAGCAGAATGCCAGAAGAACAACCAGCGTCAGTGCAAGAAATTTTTTCATAGCGGAAAATCCTCTCTGTATAAATAATTTGGTTCTGCAACCAAATTCATTATAGCACCTTAACAATCCTGTGTCAATACCTGCCGACAGTTATTTATCTGAATTCCCGGCTATTCTGTAAAAATTCCCCATCGGTCATTGACAGCGCCGGAAAAATGTGCTATGATGATGGGGTAAAAATTTATCCGCCAAAGGAGAAATTACCATGGATAAACCGATTCGCGTAGGTGTAGTTGGTCTGGGCCGCGCAGGCTCCGGCTTCCACAAATCCGAAATGAGCGCACGTCAGGATAAGTTCGTATATCACGCAGTCTGCGACATCATCGAAGAGCGCACTGTTCCCTTCGTTGAAAAATTCGGCTGCAAGGCGTATACCGATTATGCGGAAATGCTGAAGGACGAAGAGATCGAGCTGGTGGACATCGCCACCCGTTCCTGCGATCACTACAAACACGCCAGGATGGCTCTGCTGGCAGGCAAGGACGTTATGCTGGAGAAGCCCTTCTGCATGCACCTCTCCGAGGTAAACGATCTGATCGCTCTCGGCTCCCAGCCCGGCGGTCCTCATCTGTACATCCGTCACAACCGCCGTTTTGAGTACGGCTTCTGCAAAGCAATGGAGATCATCAATTCCGGCAAGCTGGGCAGAGTATACGAAGTACGTCTTGCGCGCAACAGCTATCAGCGCCGCAACGACTGGCAGACCATAAACGAATTCGGCGGCGGTCAGCTCCTGAACTGGGGTCCCCACATTGTGGATCACTCCCTGCAGTTCTGCGGCGGCGCGTACACGGAGATGTACTCCGCCATCCGTCAGGTAGCTGCCGCAGGTGACTGCGAGGATCACATCAAAATCGTCTTCACCGGCATCAACGGCTGCATCGTGGATATGGAGATCTCCGGCGGCGTTGCCATTCCGGTTCCCACCTACCGCATCTACGGCACCAAGGGATCTCTGGTTTCCGAGGGGGACAATTTCCGTCTGAAGTATCTGGATCCTGAAGTGGAACTGGCTCCCGTTGTGGCTAATCCCGAGACGCCTGTTCCGGGTTCCGGATTCGGCAACAGCGAGAAGCTGACGTGGGTAGAGGAAGTTGTTCCTGCCGGCAACAACGGCGGCGACCGCATCTGGGATGCACTATATGAGTCCATCCGCCACGGTGTGAAGTATCCCATCGCCCTCTCCGAAGCTGCCGCTGTCACGGAGGTTCTGGAAAAGGCAAAGATCGGCACGATTTTTGAGAATAAGTAAAAGTTTTCGCGGGGGAACCTTTTAAAAAAGGTTCCCCCGCACCCCTTCCCAAAACTTTATATAAAAAAACAGGATACAGATAAGCGGAACTATACGGTATCGAACAATTACGCTTATCTGTATCCTGATTTATTGCATAAAAGTTTTCAGGAGGGGCGCGGGGAACCCCTTTTTCAAAAGGGGTTCCCCGCGTTCCCTTTCGGCTCAGCGGCGTTTGCCTTTTTTATTTCCTTTGAAATTCCGCTTGCCGTCATTTTTTCTGCCGCCGGCAGTTTTGCGGGAGGCACTGCGGGTATATTTATGGGAGAATTCCTTTTTCGGATACGGCTTGCCCGCTGTTTTATCGGCGAGGACTTTCTCTGCGGGGACAAAATCGATCTCGCCGGAGGGGACGTCCGCACGCTCAATACGGATGCGGAGTTTATCGCCCAGGCGGTATACACGATCACCTGCCCGGAGCGTCATGCGTTCCTCATCAAATTCCGTCCGTGCGCGGGGCGGGAACAACTCTTCCACATTGATCAGTCCTTCAAACAGCTTTTCCGTCCGGGCAAAGATACCGAAGGAGCACACGGAGGAAATCACTGCGTCGTACTCCTCACCGATATGGAAAGAGGCGTACTGCGCCATATAGATATCCTCGATCTCACGCTCCGCCGTAGTAGCGCGGATCTCCGCATCGGTCGTCACCCGTGCGCTTTCCGCCGGATGAGCGGGCAGACGGGTGCCGCTGAGCACGGATGTGATCGCCCGATGGACGAACAGATCGGGATAACGGCGGATGGGGGAAGTAAAGTGGCAGTACAGCTCCGATGCCAGCCCGAAGTGAGGTGCGGGCTTTTCGCTGTATTTCGCTTTTGCCAGACTGCGGAGCATCACGCCGGAAACGATCTCGCCGATGCCCTTTTCCTCCGCCTGTGCCAGAATCGCGCCGAGCACGGCGGGATTCGCATCGTGGGGACGGAGTGCGGAGATATCCAGCCCCATATTATGGGCGAACACCGCAAAGGACTGCATCTTTTCGGGGCGGGGATCCTCGTGTACGCGGTACAGGCAGGGCAGTCCGCGGCTGTGGAGGAATTTTGCCGCCGCCACATTGGCGGCAAGCATGAACTGCTCAATCAGCATTTCACCGATGCCGCGGGAACGGGGAACGATATCGGTGGGCAGCCCCTTTTCATCCAGCTGGATATACGCCTCGGGACTTTCCATGGACAGTTGTCCGCGCTCATCTGCCGCACGGCGGAGAGTCTCATACAGCGCCTTCATATCGAAGAGCATATCCAGCACCGCCTGATATTTGGTGGCAAAAACGGAATCTCTGCCATTGGCGAAAATATCGTTGACCTCGCTGTACACGCCGCGGATATCGGAGCGGATCAGCGATTTTTTAAAGTCATAGCCGGTCATATTGCCGTTCTCGTCCAGATCGATCAGCGCGGAGAGCGCATAGCGATCCACGCCGCCGTTCAGGGAGCAGGCGCCGTTGGACAGCGCCACCGGCAGCATCGGCACCACTTTATCCACAAAATACACGGACGTGCCGCGGGCATACGCCTCACGGTCCACCGCGCCGCCTTCGGGCACGTAATGGGAGACGTCGGCGATATGCACGCTCAGCTGCCAGCCATTCTCCGTCCGGGTAAGGGAGATAGCATCGTCCAGATCCTTGGCATCCGCGCCGTCGATGGTCAGCGTCAGCGTATCCCGCAGATCAGTGCGTCCCTCCGGGGTGATCGGGCGGGCTGCGGAATCCTCCGCTTCCCAGATCACATCGTCGGAAAACTCGGTGGGGATGCCATTTCTGTGCAGAACGGCGGCATAATTGGCTTCGCGGGTCTTCGCCTCGCCGAACACGGCGGTCACGTATCCCTCCAGGCGGAACACATCATCCCCGCGGCGGCGTTTTCCATAGTGAGTGATGCGCACGGAAACCTTATCCCCCGTGCGGGCACTGCCGATATCGGCACCGGCGATACGCACTTCCGCGTGAAGTTTCTTTTCGTCGGGCATCACGATTCCCTCGGCGCCGACCATGCGGAACGTACCGATGATCTCCGGATTGCCCCGCTCGATGATCTTTGTGACCTCGCCTTCCTGTCCGCGGGTATAGCCGGATTCCCCGGCGCGCCACCGGCGCACAAGCACAAGATCGCCGGTCATGGCACCCATGGTGTCATCCGGAGCGATAAAAATATCGGGTGCGGAGCCGTCCGTCAGCTCAGCAAAGCCGAATCCGCGGCCGCTGTCGGAAAACCGGCAGGTAAGAAAAATTTCGTTTGACATAAATACCCTTTCCTGTATCAGAAGAAAAAAGACGCTTTCGGGCAGTATTCCCCAAAAGCGCCTGCGTTATTTGTTTTCGCGTCTGAGGACGATCAGCCCTCGGCTGCGGGTGCGGTGGTACCGTCCACACTTGCATCAGCAGCAGCGGTGGTATCGGCAGTATCAACGGTATCAACAACCTCAGGAGTATCAACGGAATCAGCGATACCGGAGAAGTTGGAAGTATCCTGCATCAGATACATGATAACAACGAGTACAACAAAAACGATTGCAACGATCGTGGTCAGGCTGGAAAGCTTCTTGTCCAGAGAAGTGGAGCCGCTCTTGCCGAGGAAAGTATCGGAAGAGCCGCCGCCGATAGCGCCGGACAGATTGCGGTTCTTGCCTTCCTGCATGAGAACTGCGACGATCAGAAAGATGGATGCGAGAATCAGAATAATGCCGATTGCGATTTCCATAGTAAACCTCCGTGCCGGAATCCGGCGTAATCTCTATTATGTGTGCCTGCGCACCAAAAAAACACCGCCTGATTTGGAAAAATCATGATGCTTAAATATTGTAGCACATCCGTGCGAAAAATGCAATAGTTTTTTGAAAAAATAATTGGAATATTCTTTTTGCGGCGAATTCAGCGCGGCTGGGCTGCGCGGTGTGCGCGGCGGTACTGCTGCGGGGCGTAGCCTGTTTCTCTTTTGAAATAGCGGGAGAAATTGCTCATATCCCCCACGCCCACACGGGCGGCGATCTCTCCAACGGACAGATCCGTTGTCAGCAGCAGTTCCCTCGCCGCGGCGATCCGGCACAGAAGGCGGTAGCGTCCGATGGAATAGCCCGTCCGGGCACGGAACAGCCGCTCCAGATGATAGACGCTGATGTGGAACCGCTCCCCCAGTGCGGACAGCGGCAGTTTTTCCTCCAGATCATTCTCCAGCGCACGGCGCACCTGATCCGTCAGGGAATCGCTCTCACTCCGCGGCGGGAAGATCTCCGGTGCGTGGCGGTACAGACGGAGCAGGATCGTCTGCACCAGCGCATCCGACGCATCCGGAAAATCTGACTGCGCCGCCTCCTCATCAAGCGCCGTGAACAGCACACGCATCTCCGACGCAGCTCTGTCATCCAGCGACAGCACGGGACACCGGTCTTCGCCGTGAGGCAGAAATACCCGCAGCAGCTGTTCGTCAATGACGCCCCTTGCCGCCTGCGGCGCGATGGTCACGCTGTATCGGTCGTATTCCTCCGTAATCCGGGAAAAGGAATGGGTCTCCAGATTGCCCAGCAGCATGATCGCCGGGGCGCGCACATGCCACGACTGACCGGCGCATGTGAGGCGCACTTCCCCGCCGGAAACGAAGATCATCTGATATTCGCCGTGGGAGTGGGGCGGATAATGCCGGGCACGGCTGAGGTGGCTGACGGATGTACAGGGCATAATTTCACCTACTGAGCAAGATTTACATAACGGAAGTCAATAAAAGTATTGCTTTTTCCCTGAAAACATTATATAATGTTTCTGATAGAATGTCCAGAGTATGGAACAAAATTTTCCTATGCAAATTTTACATACCGAAAGGAGAACCGATATGCCCAGTGCAATTCCCCAGAACAAGGCGGCTTTTGAGAAGCTTTGTGCGGAAGCATCCGTGACTCTCCCCTACACCGAGGATACCTCGATTCTGAAGACCCCCGTTCAGCTCGGTTCCAGAACCGCGCCCAACCGCATCGCTTATCAGGCGATGGAGGGCTGTGACGGCACCCCCGCCGGTCTGCCGGACGAATTGACCATGCGCCGGTATCTGCGCTTCGCCCGCGGCGGCGCAGGCGTGATCTGGTTTGAGGCTACCGCCGTTGTGAACGAAGGCAGAGCCAATCCCCGCCAGCTGTACATCGATGAAAAGAACTACATGGAGTATGCGCCCGTTGTGGCACAGATCAAGGAAGCATGCCTGAAGGAAAACGGCTATGAGCCGCTGATCTTCATCCAGCTGACCCACTCCGGACGTTATTCCAAGCCCGAGGGCGTACCCTCCCCTGATTGCGTA
>SVTS01000129.1 GCA_015063645.1 Oscillospiraceae bacterium
GCCGATCCCTGTGTTCGGCGGTATCGGTATCCTTCTGATCGCTGCCGGCTTTATCCTGATGAGAAAAAAGAAAGAGAATACACATGAATAAAAGGAAAGCAGGCGTTGCTTTCGTTGGAATGGGAGCAGTGCTGATTCTGTCTGCACTGCTCCTGTTTCTGTATAACGAAATCAGTGATAGTGCACGGGAAAAAGTAACACGGACACTGTATCGCGATCTGCAGGCGGTGATGGAGCAGAGACAGAGCACTGCAGCTGCCCCTCTCACCCCTGTGCCCGTCGAAACAACAGCAGAAACAACGCAGGAAACATCCCCGGTTGTTGAGGAGCCGCAGACCGTGACGGTGCAGGGCTATGAGTGTATCGGCATACTGGAGATTCCGGCACTGGCACTTTCGCTTCCCGTTCTGTCCGATTGGACATACGAAAAGCTGGAGATCGCGCCCTGCCGGCAGTTCGGTTCCGCTTCCACGGATGACCTCGTCATTGCCGGACACAATTACAAGTCGCACTTCAAGTATCTGTATGAATTGCGTGAATCGGATGAAATCCGTCTGTATGACACAGCCGGGCGTGAGCATACATATGAAGTTGTCCTTGTGCAGAGCGTGCAGGCAGAGGATGTGGATGCGGTGCAGAACAGCGGATATGATCTGGTGCTGTACACCTGTACGTATTCCGGAAGTGCCCGTACGGCGGTGTTCTGTAACAGGGTGATATCTACCGCCAACATTCCAATCAGACTCCCGAAACCGTGATGCTTTCGGGAGTCTGGTTTTTCTTTGCCGTCATTCTGCTCACATCAGCTGAAATTTCGTCAAATCTACAGTAAATTTTCCCTGGACAGGTTGTATTTTCAGGCGAAATCTGCTATAATGAACCCAGAATGACAGCCGGAAATACTCCCCCTCGGAGATTTTTCATCCGGCTTTATGAAAAGGAGATTCTGAGTGTGAAATTCGAAAGTAAAAAAATTCGCATTATCATTCTGATTCTGTGCGTCTGTATGTGCCTGGCGCTCGCCGCCTGTAATGGGGATTCCGGCACGGATGCGGAGCAGACGGATGCCGAAACCGCACCTCTTACTTATCTGGTACAGGGGGACGGAAGCGGTTACCGTGTAATTCATAATAAAGCCAATTCCAATCGGGGTTTTGCCTACGATTTTATGTGGGCGATCAAAAATGAAGCCAAGACGACCCTGGAAGTCCTCCGGGACGAGGATACGGAGGAGATTACCACGGAACTTCTGGTCGGTCCGACCAACCGGCAGCTGTCTCTGGATATGCAGAAGGAGGCGGAATCCAGATTTGCGGCGGACAGCCACGTCTGGGGATTTGCTTACCGGGACGGTAAGTTTGCCTTTTTCTATAATACCGAAGAAGCTTTTCGCAGGGGAATTCTGGAAGTAAAGGAAAAGTATCTGCAGAACGGTGCGTTGGCGGTGCCGGAGGATACATGGGTTATGACGGAACTTACCGCTGCCGCTCTTGCTGCAGAGATAGAAGCAAAGGAGTTGGAAAAGTTGAAAAAAGAACAGGAAGAGCTGGAACAGTCTTTGGTACAGCGTCTGGAAATTGTTAAGAAGGCGATGGCGGAAGCCACGTTCACCGATGCGGATTTCGGCGCAGAGGGCGACTGGGCAAAGAAATATGCCATGCCCACCAATAAATTTGAACCGGCGGCACAGATCACACAGGCGCATCCCCGCGTGTTTGTGACAAAGGATATTATTCCGAAGATCAACGCGCTTCTGGAAAAAGAGGAGTACGCCAATATGGCGAGCGCATTCTGGAGCCTTGCCAATTCTCCCTCCTTCCAATACAATATGGGTACTTTCCGTGAGACTGTGCATACGGACGGGGAGAAATGCCGCTACAATGCGGAGACGCTGGCGCAGATCGAAGCCCGTGCCATGGCGTATCTGCTCACCGGCAGGGAAGTCTACGGCTACGAGGCAATTCTCGGCATCAAGAATGCCATGCTGTCCCTGCTCTATACCGTTGAGGATCACATGGATGTGTATCACGGTCCCAGCCATACGATGTTCGTTCTCGCTGAGGTATACGACTGGTGCTATGATCTGCTCACCGAGCAGGATAAGCGTCAGATGATCAGCGGATGCGTGTATCTGCTCATCGAGGCGGATCACTTTACCGATGACGATTTCGTTCTGGATAAGAACAAACCCTCCAAAAAATCCACGCTGAATGAATACAAGGCGGCTTACGGTCTGGAATTCAATTTCCCGCCGAACAATATGAACGCCATGGCGGGACACGGTACCGGTCCCCAGTTTTTGCGTGACTATATGATGGTCACCGTTGCTTTCGCCGATGAAATGCCTTCCTGGTGGGATTACGTGGGCGGACGCTTCTACGAGGAGTATCTCCCCGTTACCGGAGCTGCCTATGAAAACGGCTATGTAACGCAGGGTACGGCGGTCTACGCGCCCATCAAGCTGATCGTTAATCTGTATCCCGCCTATCTGCTTCAGACGGCGACGGGTGTGAATCCCTTTGCCGATACCTTTGAGCAGTGCGCGGATTTCCTGCTCAGCCATATGCTGCCTACCAATAAGTTCTTTGAAACCGGTGACGGCAGCCGCAGCGGCAGCGGTGTAGGCGTCGGCGGCGGAGGTTACTGCTATTTCTATTTCCTCGCTGCGCTGTATAATGACACATTCTCCCTGCAGGCGGCAAAAACCTTTTCGGATAATTACACGAAATTCTCCAAGGATTCCATTTACACGCTGGGACCTGCTCTGGCAGCAGCACTCTGCGCTGTGTGCGATGAGGCAGAAGGATCATTCCCCACGGATATGCCTCTGAGTTCCTACACCCCGTATCCCGCCGGTCAGATGATCGCCCGCAATAACTGGAGTCCCGAGTCGGCGGTATCCTTTATGAAGATCGGTGAATTGACCATGGGCAACCATGACAATATGGACTCCGGTACGTTCCAGCTGTATTATAAGGGACTGCTGGCAACGCCCTCCGGACGCTATGCCCACTACGGCTCCATGCATCACAAATACTATATGCAGAACACCATCAGCACAAACGGTCTGCTGGTGTATAATCCGAATCTGAAAAAATCCGACGGCGGCTGGTATTCCGGCAGTCAGCTTCTGACCGGTTCCCCTTCCACGCTCAGTGAGTGGCTCAGCGGGCGCTTTGTGAAAGCTGTTGTCACCGGTGCCGCGGATGAGGCGGGCAAATACGCCTACCTGGCAGGCGATCTGACAAAATCCTATCATGCAAGCACCGTGGACTACATCGGACGCCGCATGCTGACGGTGTTCAACGAAGATAAGACCATGCCCATGATGTTCTTCGTCTTCGACAGCATCACATCGGATGACGCATCCTATAAGAAGACCTTCCTGCTCCATACCGTCAAGGAACCGACCCTGAACGGCGCAGATACAGGCTCATTTACCGTCACGCCGGATGCATCGGGCAGAATGACCGCATCCGTGGTGAATAACGGAGGTAAGCTCGTTCTGCAGAACGTGTACGGCGGCGATTATATGCACAAGATCGGCGGCGAGGGCTATGCGTTCTGGATCGGCAACGAGAACGAATTCGACGGCACTGAAAAGAGCGGATTCAACGCTGTGGACAGCTATGTGCCCGAAGATTATAATCAGACGATCTGGGGTCGCCTGGAAGTCACCGCCAAGGGCGAGCAGCAGACCGATATGCTTAACGTCATGTATGTGACCGATGCCGGTACGGTGGAGACCGTTCCCGCCACTCTGGTGGAGGATAAGGACGGCATTCTGGTCGGCGCGACCATGAAGGATGTCACCGCCATGTTCGTGCGTACTGCCGCGAGAAACGCTATGCCTCTCACCTTCACGGTGTCCGGCTCAGGCGAAATGCGGTATTATATCTCCGGCCTCTACGCCGGCACATGGAAAGTCTCCGTGAACGGCGGTGCCGCCAAAGAGATGACCGTCACCGAAGAGGGCGGATTCCTGCAGTTCAGCGGCGCGTGCGGCACGGTCGTGATTACACCCGGTGCGGATATCCTGCCTGCCGGTCACGCCATGATCGAATATATTCTGGGAGCCGCTTCTCTGCCTGAAAATGCACCCAAGTCCTACAAGATGGGTGAAGCGATGACGCTGCCCATTCCTTCCCAGGAGTATGCCGTCTTTGAAGGCTGGTTTACCGATGCGGCTTATACCACTCCTGTCACGGAGATTCCGGCATCCGCTTCCGATGTGTTCAAGGTTTATGCGAAGTTTACCGTCTACGATGTCTACGCGGATTACGATTACGCCAAGGGATCTGATAAGCTGACTCTCCAGCAGGACGGCGCCAACGCCAAATCATCTCTCACTTTGGATGAGACAAATGGCTGTCTCGTCTGGGATGTGGTCAGCGGAACAAACAAGATCTACAAGCGGAGTAAGCCGCTGATCTCTGAACTTGAGGATGAGGATAACGAGATCACCTATATCGTATCCATTTCAAAGAAGCCCGGTACACCTGTGGCGAATGCCCAGTTCCTTCTGCAGGTCTCCGAAAGTGCCACCGGCAAGAACTACGGTGCTCTGAACCTGCTTTCCACTAAGCCGGACGGTACGGTTTATCTGGGCGGCACAAAGATGCTCTCCACCCTTACCGATGACGGGGGGAGCCAGACCTTCCGCCTCGTCGTGGATTTCGACGGTGCGGACGGCGGGAAAAAAGCACTCGTCACCGCCTACGACGCAGAGGGAAAAGCGATCGATTCCGTTGAGTTGGGACTGCCCAATGATCTTGCCAGCCGGGAACTGAGCACAGTGCTTGAGTGGAGCAAGTGGCTCAGTACCTATCAGGTGTGGTGGATGGCTTTGGGTACCGGGGAGACCACCTCCATCCGTGTCCACTCCATCTACGGTGTGGAAGGCGATATCATCACAGCTCCGTAAATACCGAAAATCAGCCCCTTCCGTCTGCGGAAGGGGCTGAAATCACATACATAAGGGAGGCAGTTATGCCGCATATCATAGAAATCACCGATTTGCACGATCCCGCGCTGGATCCCTATGCGCGCCTGACGGAGAATCAGCTTCGCTGTCGCCGGACGCCGGAGAAGGGGATCTTCATCGCGGAGAGCAAAACGGTCGTCACGCTGGCGCTGGATGCCGGCTATACACCGCTGTCGCTTCTGATAGAGCACAGTCAGCTGTACGGACAGGCGGCGGAGCTTGCCGCCCGGTGCGGCGATGTGCCCATCTACACGGCGGAGGGTGCACTGCTGGAACAGCTGACCGGCTTTGCACTGTCCAGGGGTGTTCTTGCCGTGATGCGCCGTCCGGTTCTGCCGACGGTGGAGGAGATCTGCGCCGATGCGCGCCGGATCGCCGTTCTGGAGGATATCATGGATGCCGCCAACGTAGGCGCGATTATCCGCAGTGCCGCAGCGCTGGGGATGGACGCGGTTCTGGTAACACCCCGGTGCAGTGATCCGCTTCTCCGACGCGCCGCCCGGGTC
>SVTS01000130.1 GCA_015063645.1 Oscillospiraceae bacterium
GCATTTTTTGCTCCCGCCGCCAGCTTCAGAAGTCCGTCACGGCAGCGATCGACCGCACCCGGATCGGCTTCGCCGTTGTGGGTTTCGGGAAATAGTTCGTTGAGAAGAAGGGCGGTCACGCTGTCCACGAGAAATGTGGCATCCGGCTTTGCCAGTGTCAGACAGGATGCGATATCCCGCGGAACCTCCAGCGTGGCAAAGCCCAAGCCTGCCCGGTCGTCGATGTGGCGGGCGATGCGTTCCCGGTCTTCACCGTCGTAGGGGATCATCGTCGCCGTGTAATATCGGTTCCCTTCCGGCGACAGTTTGACGGCAATGTCCTGTGCGAAGCTCGTTTTTCCGTTTTTGCAGCCGCCTGAAATCAGTACGTTCATGTCAGTCTCCTTTCACAGTAAATGCGTCCGTTCTGCGGATATCGGTGAGATAATTGTCGTTGATGTCCGCTTCCGCAAAGGTCGCCATATCGTTCATCACCGCGCAGGCGGCGTCCAGCATCATCATTGCAATGGGACAGCCACTTCCTTCCCCGAGCCTCATTCCGAGATCAAAGAGCGGCGCAAGACCGAGTTCATCGATGGCAATGCGGTAGCCGATTTCATAGGAAGCGTGGGATGGGATCAGATATTTCCGCACGTTCGGACAAAGCCGTACCGCACATAAGGCGGCGACAACGGAAATAAATCCGTCGATCACAGCGGGAATCCGCATCCGTGCGGCACCGAGAAATGCGCCGCACATGGCGCAGAGATCAAATCCGCCAACCTTGGCGAGTACATCGATCACATCATCTTTGTCGGGCTGATTCAGCTGGATTGCCGTTTCGATGACCCGAAGTTTCTTTTGATAACTTTCGTCTGTGATCCCTCCGCCTCGTCCGGTCACGTCGGAAACAACGGAATCGGTCAGCACTGCAAGCACCGCGGAGGATGTGGTTGTGTTTCCGATGCCCATTTCACCGATGCCGATCACATTTGCACCGTCTTTTGCGGTTTCTGCGGCAAGCTCCATGCCTGTGAGAATGGCGCGGACTGCCTGTTCACGGGACATTGCCGCCGTCTTGGCTATATTCTGTGTTCCATAGGCAATCTTGCGATTGATGACAGCAGGCTCGGAAATGTCGGCATTCACGCCAACATCGCATACACGCACATGACAGCCGAAATGCCCGGCGATCACCGATGCGCCCGTTTTTCTGCGGGTGAGATTGATGGTTTGCGATAGTGTCACCGACTGGGGGGCTGAGGCTACGCCTTCTTCCACAACGCCGTTGTCGGCACAGAAAACCAGCAGTTCTTTGTGCTCGAGCGTATTTCTCACCTGTCCCGTGATCCCGGCAAGCTGCACGGACAAATCTTCCAGTCGTCCAAGGCTGCCCGGCGGCTTGGCAAGCTCCGCCTGACGCTTCCGCGCGGCATCCATAACGTTGGTGGAGAGGCCAGTGATCCCGCCGATGCGTTCATATAAAACAGATTCTGTATTGCTCATTGTTCTTCCTCATTGACCGCTGCGTTTTCTGCCGCCTTTGCCGCTTTCTTCGCTTCACGAAGCCGCTTCTTTGCCCGCGCACGCTTTTCGCGGTTCTTTTGCAGACGATCGTCACCACGGGGTTCTTTGACCCCCGCCGCTTCCAGAGCGCGGGGCCAGGGGCCGAGGAACGCCTTGATGGACATCACCTCGTAATCGGAAAAATCCGACCGCTGCGGGAAGCGGGTAAGTCCTTGATCCTGTAACTCTTTCTGCTTTTTTATCAGCAAAAAAAGACAGTCCTCCCGCGTTAGTTTTTCTGCTGCCATTGTATCACTCCATAAAAAATGAGCGCAACAGTAAAACCAAACGCAAAACGACTGTCCGCGAATGGAAATACGGCTGCACTCTTCCATATCCAAAAATGATCCGAATAAAAAATGCCGATGTGAAACAGCAAGTATTCCGACTTATAAGCACAAGGCTCAATCACGGTAATGATGGTTGCGACGGATTCTCACCGAACTTCCCTCTGATCCGCCAGAGCGGAACTGTTTCACGAATATTGTGTGAGGATAGATCTCGTTTATATTATATCATATGTCTTCGAAAAAATCAATGTTTTCGCCAAATAATCATGCTTTGCTGATAAATTAGGTCGAAATTTGATATTATTTGTCCCTCTTCGGAAACCAGGTCGTCATTGTCCGCCACGGCAGCTCATGCCCTTCACCTTCGCACCGCCGTCTGTTCAGCAACTCTGCCGCAAGCTTGGCATATCGATGGCTCAGCATGGTATCCCCCTCGGCAACGGCGAGAACTTCATAGCCAAGCATTTCTTCGTTTAAAGAATCTACCTTGATCAAGCCGCCCTGCTTCTCGCACAGAGGGAAGTATTTGTAATAGAAAATGTTCTTCTTTTCCTCACAGCCCTTCGGCGGCGTAGTCCGCACAACGCCCACCGAATCGGTATAGCGGATCGCACTCAATTCTGCGATGATTTTGTAATAGAGCGCACCTTCCGCCTTGTTTATGCCCGATTCGTCGGCGTAGCCGTAATTTATGGAAAGCTCACTTTTAGACAACCGTTGCAAAATTTCAAACGTCCTCGTGTCCACGCCGTTGGCATCCTTAAACAGCTCCCGTTCCGCCTCCGTAAGGGGCACAAACGCCGCAGTAAAGGCTTTTCGCATCTCTTCCCGCATCAGTGGAGCATCGATCGGTTCCGCGCCCGTGTCGGGCAGTGTGTCGGCGTACGCGAATCGCGGCTCATAGCCATGATGTTGCTCGGGACTCGGCTTATATGAGATCGACAGAGCATCCCGCCAGCCGGGAAGCATTCGCAGAGCATAACGCATATCTCGCTTGGTGAGCTTCGGAAGCTCGGTCAGTATCTTTTCCTCAAGCTGCTCAAGTGGCAGATTCTCCTCTCGGTATTGCTTTGCAATATGAAGGGAGAACATTATGAGGAAAATTACAGGACACTTAACAGTAAAAGGCGGTAAATACTATGCCGCCATTAATCTGTACGATACAGAGGGAAATCGCAAAGTCAAATGGCAGAATCTTGAACTGCCGGATGCCAAGGGTAACAAACGCAAAGCTCAGGAACGACTAACTGAGGTCCTGGCCAAGTACAACTCAGGCGATATCTACCTTGCAGAAAGCATGACTCCGGCAGACCGCGAACGGAATCGTATAGCGAATAGTCTGGTTGAAGATTATCTGCTCGAATGGGTCGAAGCTCATACTATGGTTTACGAAGAAGTGAGGTGCTGGGTATAAAATGGTCGGCAATCGACTTCACAGAAAACATGATTACAATACGACATACAGTACACTCGGGAAAGGATGGTCCGATTGGAAAAGATCGACTCAAAACAAAATCCTCGTATCCGTCCAATGCAAAGCTGATCCAGCCGAAGGCGACAGGAGAGATTCTGTCAGGATAAAGGTCGAAAATCGGATATTTTTTGCCCCACAAGCGACGCAAACGCTGTGGGGCATATCTTTACTCGTCCGCGCCATAAAACGCACTTATGCGCCGTGAAGGGAGGAACAGAATGGAGAAAAAGAACAGCTATGATATGAATGATGTCAACTCCGCTGAGATTCCAGAGTTTGTATATGAATCGCTGGCAAGGAGCCTGCTGCCGGTGATTCAGAAATATTATGAAAGTGATGAGGGTAAGCGGGCATTTGCTGAATGGAAAGAGAAAAAGGAAGCTGCGGAGAAAAGTTCTACATAAACCAAACGGGAGGATTGCCATACTTGGCAGTCCTCCCGTTTTTGTGTTTACCAATCTACAATTTCCTCGATATAAACAATAAATCCGAACCCGTTTCCGATTGGATAAAGGTTCGGATTATATTGTTTTGGTGGGCCATCGGGGACTCGAACCCAGGACCGACCGGTTATGAGCCGGGAGCTCTAACCAACTGAGCTAATGGCCCGCATACGGGCGGATACGGATCCGCCCGACTGCATAGTGATATTATTATAGCACAAGACAACGGTTTTGTCAAGAAAAAATCCGCATCTCAGCGAAGAATCTCAAGCGCAAGCGGACGCACATTCTGGCGGATTCCCTGATTGGGTGAATTCAGGACATGCTGGACATAGAATACCGTCATCTGATTTGTCCGGTCGATGGACAGATACGCACCGGCGGCACCGCCCCAGCCGAATTCCGTGATATCATCATTACCGCGACTGCAGCGGACACCGAGACCGTATCCGTAACCGCCGGCGACACCGTAGGTAGTCAGCTGCTGCTCTGTCAGATGATTGATGCTCATCATATCAATCGTCTCCCGTTTCAGGAGAATATCCCCTTTGCGCATGGCTTCCAGGAAGAGAATATAATCCTCCACCGTGGAGATACAGCCTGCGCCGCCGCTGGCGTATTCCGTGCCGAGTTTATAATTCTGGATCTTTTTACCGCAGTTGATCACGCGCTTCAGTTCGTTATTGAAACGGTACTGCTCCGTGATGGTATCCAGCTCTTCCTCCGGAAGCATGAAGGTAGAGCGGTTCATTCCCAGCGGATCGAAGATATTCTTCTTCACATACTCCGCGAACGGCATGCCGCTGATCACTTCCACCACTGCTGCAAGCACGTCATGGCAGAGGCTGTAGGCATACTTCTCCCCGGGATGGAACTGCAGCGGATCCTTCGCCAGATAATCCATCGTTTTCACTGTGGGACAGCGGCCGCCGGTCTCCTCGCGGGCAAGCCGCAGATTGGAAGAATTGACATTATAAGTAAATCCGGCACCCATGCAGAACAGATCCAGAATCCGGATCGGTTTATTTGCGGGAACAATTCCCTCTTCCGTCTGAACGCTCATATTGGTAAAGGCAGGAATATATTTGCTCAGCGGATCCTCCAGGGAGAACTTTCCCTTTTCAAACAGTTGAAGCGCCGCCGTACAGGTGATCGGCTTGGAGCAGGAGTAGATATTATAGCGCTCGTCCCCCCGCATCGGAAGTTTTTCTTCCAGATTGCGGTATCCGTTCATATACCGGAATACTTCCCTGCCGTCTTTGTAGATGATACAGTCGAATCCCGGAATGCCCATATCCAGAAACGAATCCATAAACTGCTGTACTTTCGTAAACATACTGACTCTCCTTTTTGTTATACTGATGGTATTCTACCATGTTTTTAGTACCGTGTCAATAGGTACAGGATGCAATATTTACCGGACAATCCGCAATTTCCCGTATCCGTTGATTGACTGCGTACACTGTGTATGATATAATGAGATGAAGATAAAGTAAATACTGATTAACGCAATGTCATTAACTTAAGCTAATACTGTATACATTATGCACAAGTGCAAACTTTTCCGCGGCTTACGCCGCGGGCAAGGGGCGTTCCCCCCCCCC